>JBFEVX010000047.1:0-26487 GCA_041546685.1 Bacteriovoracaceae bacterium
CCATGACAATTTATACTCAGGAAGCTAAATGTGGGAAAGCGAGAGCTGGAACTATAAAGACCGCTCACGGTGAAATTCAAACTCCAATTTTTATGCCAGTAGGAACAAGGGCCTCAGTTAAATGCATGGACCAGGATCAGCTGAAGGAGATAGGCTCCCAAATTATTCTTGGTAATACTTATCATCTATATTTGAGACCGGGGCATGAACTCATTGAAAAAGTTGGTGAAGGGAAACATGGAGGCGGACTTCACGGCTTCATGAATTGGGATAGGCCAATTTTGACTGACTCAGGTGGATTTCAAGTCTTCTCTCTTTCTTCACTTAATAAAGTGACTGAAGAAGGCGTTGAGTTTCAAAGTCATATCGATGGCTCTCGTCATATGATTGGTCCTGAAAAATCGATGGAAATTCAACGCGCTCTTGGGAGTGACATTGTGATGGCGTTTGATGAATGTCCGGCCCTGCCTGCGACCAAAGAAAGGTTGCGTGAAAGTATGGAGCTAACACTACGTTGGGCAAAAAGATGTCGTGATTACAAACTTAAGGATCATCAAAGTCTTTTTGGAATCATTCAAGGCGGACTTCATCACGATCTTCGTACTGAATGTATGGAGAGATTGATAGAAATGAACTTTGATGGCTACGCACTCGGGGGACTTTCAGTTGGAGAAAAGAACGAAGAGATGGTGAATTTTTTGAATGACTTTGTTCACACCATGCCTGAAGAAAAGCCTCGCTATCTGATGGGAGTTGGAAAACCGCTCGACATCCTGAATGGAATTCGTGCAGGAATAGATATGTTTGATTGTGTCCTTCCTACCAGGAATGCCAGAAATGGCCAGGCCTTCACCAAATATGGTCCAATCAATATTAAAAAGGAAATCTTCAAGGAAGACACCCGTCCACTCGACCCTGACTCTGATTGCCCATTTTCAAATAAATACAGTCGAGCCTACCTGCGCCACCTTTACACAGTCGGCGAATATCTGGCCGGTCAAGTTTTGAGTTATCATAACTTGTGGTTTTTTCTCGATTTGACTCGCAGGGCAAGAAAGGCGATTCAAGAAGATAGGTTTGACGAATTTTACGAGAAATTCTATAAGGATTTCACTTCTAATGCATGGAACTAACAACTTATACGGAGAGACATATGCTTGATTTCTTTATTGCTTCAGCTAATGCACAAGACGGAGCCCCACAACAAGGTGGTTTTGCCAGCTTTATCCCATTTGTACTTATCTTTGGTATCTTCTACTTTTTGATGATCAGACCACAAAAGAAGAGACTCGATGAAGAAAACGCAATGCTAGCGACTCTTGGAAAAGGTGATGAGATTTACACAAAAAGTGGAATCCTTGGAACAATCGTTGGTATGACTGACAAAGTCATCACACTTGAAGTTGCTGATGGTGTCAAATTCAAAGTTCTTCGTTCACAAATTGGTGGACTCGCTAAGAAAATTTTCGAAGCCGCAGAAAAGAAAACTGAAAAAGCTGAAGAGAAAAAGTAGGTTATATGTTTGGACTTGGTGCCGGTGAAATTCTTCTCATTCTTCTCTTTGCTCTGATTTTTATCGGGCCAAAGAAACTTCCAGAACTTGCAAAGGGTCTTGGAAAGGGGATTCGAGAGTTTCAAAAGGCCAAAGACGATCTCTTTGATGACACAAAGAATCTCGCCTCTGAAACCAAGTCCGATTCACTGCCAACTGGTGTCAATGAAACGACTCCAGATTTGACGCAGTCAGTGAGTGAAAACAAGACTGAATCACTCACTCAAAACGAAACGCAAGAAGTCAAAAAGGAGTCGTAAGACTCCTTTCTTTTTTCCCCATCATTATAGCAACTTGGTTGCATACTACCCGACAAATCACTTATACTTTTGTCTATTCTTAAAGGCTTGGCCTTGTAATCCCAACATACCAATGAGGAGTAGTTGATGAAGCGAAGTTGGTGGTATCGGTTTACCTTTTTACTCGTAGTCACGTCCATGGCAGTAATGTTTGTCATTCCGACGTTCTTCGATTTTAAGGAAAACAGCAGTTACCCGGTAAAATCAAAAATTAGTCTCGGTCTTGACCTTCAGGGTGGACTCTACATGATTCTCGGAATCGACTTTAACAAAGTCTATCGAGATGAAGTGAGAAGTTATGCCAGGAAGATTGAGTATCTACTCAAAGATCAAGGCATTGAGTCCAAAGTTGGAGAGTTGGTCGAAACTGAGGTCGGTGATCCAAGACACACTGTCACACTCACCCGTCCTACAGATGTGGAAATGGCGAAAGACAAAATTCGTGAGTACTTCCCAAGTGTCATCAGGATGACCAATGAAAGTGGAGCAACTCTTGAGTATGGTTTGACCAAAATCACTAAGACCAATATCGAAGAGCAATCAGTTTCCAAGTCGATCGAAGTTATTCGTAACAGGATTGATGAGTTTGGTGTTTCTGAACCTGAGATCGTCTCTCAAGGTAATGATAGAATCATCGTCGCTCTACCTGGTGTGAAAGACATCGATAGAGCGAAGGAGTTGATTGGTCGTACCGCAAAACTTGAATTCAAAATGGTGAACGATGAAGTTCCTATGATGACGATTCAAGGTTGGGTGGACAAGGCCAAGAAAGACGGAATTGATTTCAAGAAAGGAAATCGTTTTTCCGACTACCTTGCGACATTGAACAACTACCTCAAAAAAGAACTTCCAGCTGGATTTGAAATGGCCTTCGAAAAGAAAGTCAGTAAATTCAACAACGAAGTAGAATCTATGATGCCATATTTGGTTGAGGCCAACCCGAGACTGACTGGTGACCAACTTGCTGATGCCAGAGTTCAGATTGATCAACAAAAGAATGAACCTTACGTCTCTTTGGATTTTAAAGCTCAAGGGGCTAAAATCTTCGAAGAATTGACTGGTGAAAATGTTGGTAAGCGTATGGCCATCATTCTTGACGGTAACGTTTACTCGGCACCAAACATTCTTACAAGAATTGCCGGTGGTCGTGCCCAGATTACTCTCGGTGGCGGCGGATTCAACAAAGTGATGAAAGAGGCTAGAGACCTTGCTCTGGTTCTTAGAGCTGGTGCCCTTCCAGTTCAGTTGGATTTCCTCGAGCAAAGAACTGTTGGTCCATCACTCGGACAAGACTCGATTAAGAAAGCCGAAATTGCTTCACTCGTTGGAGCGGCCGCGGTTTTTCTATTCATCCTCATTTACTACAAACTTTCCGGTATGATTGCTATCGTGACCCTGGGGTTGAACGTTCTTTTCGTTCTTGCCTCTCTAGTTGGTCTTGAAGCAACTCTTACTCTTCCTGGTATTGCAGGTATCGCTCTTACTGTTGGTATGGCGATTGATGCGAACATCATTATTTATGAACGGATACGGGAAGAAGTCCGAAAAGGTCTGACCAACTATAAAGCTGTTGAAGGTGGATTCCAGCATGCATTCTGGACCATTATCGATGCCAACATCACCACTGCTCTTGCCGGCCTTTGTCTTTTGAACTTTGGTACCGGTCCAATCAGAGGTTTTGCGGTTACACTATTGATCGGTATCGTTGCAACCATCTACACCTCCTATTTTGTCGGTAGAATGCTTTTTGAATTCTACATGGATAAAGTTGAAGGTCAGGAACTCAGTATTTAATTGAAAGGATTATAAAATGTTAGAGTTGATTAAAAGTGACATTAATCTCGATTACGTAGGAAAGTTCAAAATGACGGCGCCATTGTCTTTGCTATTGGTTGCCGCCAGTATCGTACTTCTCTTTACAAAGATGCAATACGGTGTTGATTTTCGTGGTGGCGCTGAAGTTCAGTTGAAATTCGCGAAGGCCGTAGAAATGAACACTATCAGAAAAAGTATGTCCGACGGAGGCTTTAAGGGAGTTTCTGTTCAGACCATTGGTGAAGCATCAGATAATGAAGTTCTTCTTAAAGTTCAAGGTGATGAGTCCAACCTCAACAAAATCACAACTGAAGTTGAAGCTGCTCTTTTGAAGTCGTTTTCAAATGAAGGAGTGGAGATTAGAAAAGTTGATATTGTTGGTCCAAAGGCCGGTGCTCAGCTTAGAATTTCTGGTTTTCAGGCCATGCTTTGGGCGCTGATTGCCATTATGATCTATATCGGTCTTAGATTTGATTTCAAGTATTCTCCAGGCGCGATCGTGGCCCTTTTTCACGACGTTACCATCATTCTTGGAATCTATGCCCTTACCGGTACTGAATTTACACTTCAGACAGTTGCTGCTCTTCTTGCGGTTATCGGTTACTCAGTGAACGATACCGTGATTGTTTACGACAGGGTTCGTGAGCACGAAGAAAAGTATCCTGGTGTTGAACTTAGAACTCACATTAACAGAGCGGTGAATGAAACAATGTCTCGTACTATTCTTACTTCAAGTACCACTTTGTTTGTTTCACTTGCCATGTTCTTTCTTGGTGGAGCCGCCATTCATGACTTCTTTTTGGCCATTACTTGTGGTGTTGTGATTGGTACTTACTCTTCAATCTTTGTAGCTGCTCCAGTTACCCTTATGCTTGATAAATTCAATCAAGGAACTGAGCCGGCCAAAGTATCTGCCTAGTGAAAATCAAGTTTCCATTTTTAATATTCAGTCTGCTCCTCGGAATGTACATTTCGGGGAGCCAGATGGCCTTGGCCCAATCAGATTCTGAAGATCAGGAAGCTATAAATCTACAAAATGAAATGAAGGGACAACGTGCTCAATTCCAGGCCATTTTAAAGGCAGTAGGAGGCGAGGGTGTTGAAAATGATCCAGACTTTCAAAAGATGGTTAAAGAGGGAATGAAAGACCCTCAGCAGATGCTTAAAAAGCTCCAGGAAATCAGACAAAAGAATGGAAAAGATGGGAACATCGGTTCTATTGGAGGCCCCAGTAATGGTGGATCTGCAGGGAGCATGAAGATGGCAGATCTCCTGAAAGGGAATGCCTCTGAAATCGTTCGTATGATGATTCAGCAGTTCAATCACGTCTCACCGGTAGAATTGAAAACCAGGCTTCTCGCCAGTACTGAGGGCAAACCCCAAGGTAATTTCTTAAAGAAGAATCCCAAATTTCTCGATTTTATAGTGGCCGCCTTCAAACATCCCTCAGCTCTTCCTGATTTCGCCAAAATTCTCGATCAACGTCAAAAGCTTACCTATTTTGTAGGTGTGAACATTTTCGTTTTCTTTTTTGGGATGTGGTACAAAAGAGTTCAAAAAAACAGGAATCAAAACAAAGAATTTACCAAATCTATGAATCAGTTCATTTTTAGAACTGCCATGATGTTTGGTATTCGCATTGGTGTTTTTGTCGCGTTCTTTCACACAGAAGTAGGACCTGTCTTTGGGCTTTTTAAAGATACTGTTCTGGCCTGATCAATCCATAGATGGAATACAACCAAATCGTTTATCTGGAGGTCTGACTGTTGTCACAAGACCGCTTGAAGCTCCATTGGAGTTGATGTCTTCAGGTGCTCTGACGGTATAGATCTTTTGAGTCGATTTTTGAACATATGGATCGTTCACATCTGGTGGCCAGTAATACATGATGGTTTTCTGACTTGATGTGATGTCATCTGGAACAAAATGTTGTCCATTTTCAAAGTAGAACCAGATCTTTCTTAGAAGTCCTTCACGGATCAACATGAGTTTGTTTCCGCCTTCCTGTTGATCACTGGCCTCTGGTTGTTTAACGGCAAGATAGATACCTTCAGTATCAACACCGACAACTTCTTTCATGATTTTGAATGTTGGATCGTTTCCATTGTACTGTTCCTGTTTGGGGCAGAATCCACGTCCGGTTTGAGAGTCGATCCAAGGTTGCATGTAAAAACCAACGTTAGGTGGAGTTCCTGAACCGCCGTCTGTTGCTGGTTTATTCGGCCAAGTGAAGAGTCCAAAGATATTGATGGTTCTTGTGACATTGTATTCATTGGCAAGACGATCTTGAATCATCTGATTTATGTCAGGGCGACTGTCACCATTTTGATCTGCAAATCTGATGTCTGACTGATCCCACATGGCCATGTGCTGTGGAAGAAGCTCAAGTCTTGGATAAAGAGGTGAGTCGTCCTTACCATACTGTGGGTCGTGACAAAGAATAAAGTGAGCACCTGGAGGCATCGGTGGGGGTGCGTTGTTACTGGCGAAATAATAGAACTCTCTAGTTCCGCAATTAAAGAGTTCATCACTTCCTGAAAGCTCCCCACATTGGGTTCCATCTTGAAGTGAACCAGTTCTGTTCAAACAAGTATATTGAGAGACCGGCATGATCTTAAGAGGAGTTGAAGTATCACTTCCATCGTCTTGAGGAGGATCAACTCTTCTGATTTGAAATTCATTTGAGACAGCTCCAGACCCTGTTTCCTTGATGATGGCGACATAGGTTTTGTTCTTCTCAAGAGAAGTTAATGTGGCCTGGAAAGAGTTGGAGTTGGCAAAAGTTGAAATATCCAAAGTCTGGGTTGTCAGACCGTCGAATGCTTCGATCACACAGTTTGGAGCAGGTTGAACAGTTCCTGTCAGTTCAACTGTACACCAGTTGTGAAGGTTGCCCAGTTCACTATTGATTTGAATATCTGGTCCAAGGTCAACTGAACCAAAAAGAGTTGGAGAGTTGATTGTAGACTTGGAAGCACAGAATGATTCACAGTTGTTGATGATGTCAGCTTTACCTTGAAGGCAAGAACAGAAGTCACGTTTGATATAAACTTGTCCTGAAGGTCTGACGATTTTGTCTTTGATACATACGCCTTGGGCATTATCGATGATTTGATTGAGAAACGTTTGTGTCGCTTCATCAATTTCTCCGTTGTCTTTTACCGCCTGTATATCATCTTTCAATGTTTGAATTTCGTTGCTGTCACCTTGATGATAACCGTTAGCGCATTCAACAACACAGACTGTAGAGTCACCATTCGTCACTGCATCTTCAGTCGTGAGAAACTCACAAAACTCTGAAGTCGTTCCACCTGACTTTGAAAAGTCTTTGATTCGTGGAAGACCTTTACGTCCAGACTCACCACCTATACAGGAGGCCAAAAGTCCGAGGACGATCAGGATCAATGTTTTTTGCAGGGTTGATTTTTTCACGTCAGTTATCTCTATTAGTCCTTTTCGACAAATTCGCTCTGTTTCTTTAAGGAAATCATGTTCTTAAAGTCCATTTTAACGCGCATGGTAGGTGGTTTTAAGCACTTTGCTAGTGGGAGTTGTAAGCTCAATGATCCTCTATACTTAGAAAAATAGAGGATTTTCCTTTATTTTGAAAATTGCCAATAATCTTTGTCTCCAAAGTCGCTAAATGTCAGTAAATTTATTCATATAACTACTTGATTTTGCATGGGACACAAAACTACACTTAAATAAGAAAACTTAAGCTAAAGATTCTCAGAACTTAGCCCGATAGGGTTGTCACAACTTAGTAAAAAGACGACCTCAATATAAGGAGAGAGAGATGACTAAAGCAGATTTGATTGCTGCGATTGAGAAGCAGGCCAACATCACACACAAGCAGGCCGAAGCTGTCGTAAACATTGCCTTTGATGCAATGATCAAGTCTTTGTATGATGACGAAAGAATTGAGATCAGAGGTTTTGGATCTTTCGCTAATAGAAATTACAAAGCTTACGAAGGCAGAAATCCTAAAACTGGAAAGATCGTAAAAGTTCCACCAAAGAAAGTTCCATTCTTTAAAGTAGGAAAAGAACTTAAAGAACACGTGGATGCTGGAAAAGACAAATACGTTATTCGTGAAGCTTAATCACGAATAATTACAGGGGCTTGTATTGACAAGCTCCTTTGGATCGTTCATTATGGGTGTCTTCGAGGAGACGTGCCAGAGCGGTCCAATGGAACGGTTTGCAAAACCGTAAAGCCGGCGGTTCAAATCCGCCCGTCTCCTCCATTAAAAGAAATAAAACAGGCCACCCTTGAGGTGGCTTTTTTTTATCCCAAGTACTAAATTGTTTTTTATCCATGGAAACATCACAAAAAATATCTACCAAAGAATTGTTCAAAGTTTGGGGACACATTGCTGCTCATAGTTTTGGTGGTCCTGCTGGTCAGATCGCAGTCATACACAAGCTTGTCGTTGAAGACAAAAAACTGGTTACAGAAGAGAGGTTTTTACATGCATTGAATTTTTGCATGCTCCTTCCGGGACCAGAGGCCCAGCAACTTGCGACTTATATGGGCTGGATTATGAGTAAATGGAAAGGGGGACTCATCGCTGGAGGTCTTTTCGTTTTACCAGGGTTTCTTTCAATTCTAGCACTCTCTTATATTTATGTTCTCTTTGGAGATATAGGTCTTGTTCAAGGTATCTTCTATGGAATAAAGCCTGGGATCATTGCAATTGTTTTGGCAGCACTTCATCGTATCTCGAAGAAGTCATTAAAAAATTCATTTTATTGGACTCTTGCTTTCGTGGCCTTTTTTTCACTCTTCTTTCTGAATTTGCCTTTTCCTATGGTGGTCATTGGCTCTGGGGTGATAGGTGTATTGTGGGGTAAATATATTTCAGATCATGAACTTCTTCATGATGTTGATAATGTTCAAGCCCCTCCGTTTTATAAGACTTTTAAAACTCTCATCGTTTGGTTGTTTGTCTGGTTTGCACCTATCGTTGCAACAGTCCTGGTATTTGGGAAAGAATCAACTTTTCATGCACTTAATATTTTCTTCAGTAAAATGTCGATGGTGACATTTGGTGGTGCATATGCGGCCTTAAGTTATGTCGCCCAACAGGCAGTAGATGTTTATGGTTGGCTTCAGGGTGGAGAAATGCTTGACGGTCTAGCATTGGCCGAAACAACTCCTGGGCCTCTTATTCAAGTTGTTCAGTACGTCGGATTTATGGGGGCCTATCGATTTCCTGGTAACTCTGATCCATTGGTGAGTGCTTTTGTTGGTTCAGTGTTGACTACATGGATGACGTTTGCCCCATGCTTTCTTTTTATTTTTACTCTGGCTCCTTACGTTGAGTTCATTCGAGGACAGAAAGTTTTTACGGATGCACTCTCTGCAATCACGGCCTCGATCGTAGGAGTTATCTTTAATTTATCGTTATGGTTTGTTCTCAAAGCTCTTTTTTTGACTTCAAGTGAAGTGAAGAATACTTTTTTTGATTTTGATTATCCGAATCTGAACTCTGTTGATTACCATGCTGTCGCTATTTGTATAATCGCATTACTAATGCAATTCAAATTCAAAAAAGGCTTGTTTGCCATTCTTGGCGTCTGTACAGTTTTGGGGATTTCAGTAAAGTTGGTATTTATTTAAGATCCGCCTTCATAAGAAAGCGGATCTTCTTGAGATTTTTTTAGTTGAAGAAGTTCCAGATTCTATCTCCAATAGAATTACTGTTTTTTAAACACTCTTTTTTGATATTTCTGGCGCTGATACGATCAAGTTTCATCAGGTTTTTTACACAAGCTTCCTGCTCAGCAGTTTGTATTTCTGCAAATGTCGAAATGATTTCTACAGAAGGTGTACCAAAGTAGCTTCCGTCATCACTTGATTCTCCTGTATATAGTCTAAGGGCCTCTAGTGGGTGTGAGTTTCTAAACTTGGCACATTCTCCAATAGAGTAGACTTTGATTGTGTTGTAATTTGTGATGAGTTCAACACATTCAAACTGAATTTCATTTTGAATCTTATTACAATTCTCAACCACAGTATCATCGATTTGAAACCTTTCATCGATCAAGTTTACACAGGCCGATGAAGCAGCGATCAAGCCTTGCTTGAGATTTAGACCTTGTGCTGATTTGACTCCTGGAAATTTTTTGCAGATAGCACCGGTTTCGACAGTACATTGCATTTTGTCCTGATTTGAATCTAGAACATTACAATCTACATCACCGTGAACCAGAGTACCTTCCAGGTGGCCATTTGAACAAATTTGATTCAGTGTTTTTTCACCGGACTCTTTGGCGAGCTTTGTTGCTTTCAATTTCGATCGCGTACCTGCAAACAGACCACCAGTTTTTGTTGATGCCTTGGCCTCAACTTTCACCTGTATTAGTCCATCCTGAAATTTGGTTGTCTCAATTACCCGGTTAGGTTCTTGAGCGAATAATGGGGTGCTCATAAGCACAGCAAGAGCTAACAGTTTTCGCATTTTTTCTCCAATTTTGATTTGTGCCATTCTATTGTTTTTTGGCCCTTTGATGGGTTTTATTGAAAAGCTTTCAGGGGCCGTCCATATTTTAGCCAGCACACCGTTTTTTCAATGCTTTAACTCTTTAAAGTGCTATGATCAGGCCATGACTAGACAAACCAATGGCCATTTCTTCATTCTTTCTGGAGTCTTCTGTGTAGGAATCATTGCAGCTCTCACTAAAAAGGCATTATTGGATCTCACGCCGATTTGGTTCGTAACCTGGTTATATGCTCTTTCAGTTCCCTTAAGTTTTCCCTTTGGGCAAAAATTGTTTCTCCCTCGATGGGGAAAGGACGCTTTTTTCTTTTCTGTTCATGTTCTTGGTATTGCGATGGGATGGTTTTGTGCAGCTAATGGACTGAAAGTCCTCGATGCAGCGACAGCAACATTTATTGGTAGAGTGGAGTTTCCTATTCTTATGCTCATCAGTATGTTTTTCATGAAAGAAAAACTTGGTAAACTCATTTGGCCCTGTATCGCTCTTAGCTTGACAGGTATTTTTCTTCTAACAGAAAAAGGTGTTATCCAAGACCTCATGAAGTTCGAGGAAGGTCGAAATCTCGCAGTCATCATGATGGTGTTAGGGGCGATTGGGTTTGCCTGTGGAGAGATGGGGACAAAAGTTCTTGCGCGCAAGTATAAGGCGCGGGCCTTTACTTTTATGAGAAATGTTCTACTTCTACCAGTTTTACTTGCTGTGGCATTTGCGACAGATGGCTGGAGGGAGCCTACGCAAACAGCACTCTTCTATACTGGACTTTGCGGTCTGGCAGGACCTGTTCTTGCCCGTATTTTCTATATGGAGGGCCTAAAGAGAATACCTCTTGGGCACGCCACTGTTTTAACTCAGTTGGAGCCTGTTATGACATTAGGCTTTGTCTTTTTGCTAGGGATGGAACTTCCTGAAAAAAAGGAGTACCTAGGTTGTTTCTTGATCTTTTCGAGCTCATTGCTACTAGTAATTGGACACCTGGTTGGAAATCGCATGAATAAAATAGGCTAAGTTACCCGATGGATT
Organism: Bacteriovoracaceae bacterium; assembly: GCA_041546685.1. Taxonomy (GTDB): domain Bacteria; phylum Bdellovibrionota; class Bacteriovoracia; order Bacteriovoracales; family Bacteriovoracaceae; genus M0603. The sequence goes on from JBFEVX010000047.1 coordinate 11,190, forward strand.
TTGTCGGGCATGCGGTTTTTTTCCATTTTTCACTTTATCTCAATTCCTTTAAAATTTTTAAATTAGTGAAACTGTAACCAAGTGAAATTTATGAAAATTAACTGGGAAGAGTTGAAGACGAAACTTGATGGTAAAACATATGAGTTGGTCAAAGACGTATTTCAAACCGAGGGGCATCAATCTGTATTTCATGATCTTGGTGAAAACTTCTATTTCATAACTCGTTTTTTGAAAATTGATAAAGATGAAATCTCTATGTCCTCAGTTGGATATCTCTACCTTCAGAAACGGCTCTACCTCTATCAAAAAGAATCAGAAAGTTTTGTTCATTTTACAGAAGACCTCGAGAATTTTTTCGATGTTCTGGAAGAAATATACGATTCGAATCAGACCATTTTGAACTTTTATATTGGAGAGATCGACAAGCAAGAAGATGTTCTTTATGAGAGGGCACCTACCGCTGCCTTCATGGATAACTGGTTTGACCTCAAAAAGGATCTATCGAGAATAGATCGCTATTATGCCCGTCAATTACTGGCATTTAAAGATATGGTTAAGTGGATGCATAAGCATCAGGTCATTTTTGAACCTTATGCCCTCTCTTTTGTCCACGACATTCAATTCAGTTTAAGTAACGCTCAAGGTGGGCTTTCCAGACTGGATAACTTACACCATTATTACAGTTCGATTAAAAACGATAAACTAAACCGAAACATCTATTTACTCACCATACTATCTGGTATTTTCCTTCCGTTGAATTTGATTGTAGGTTTTTTTGGAATGAATACAGAAGGACTTCTCTTTAAAGAAAATCCGCATGGGACGATGTACGTGGTTTATATTCTCTCATCCATTTTGTTGTTGAGTATGGTGGGTACCAATATCTTTAGAGTGTTGGACAGAGTCATTCTCAGAAGGATTTTGGGAGAGACCTCTTTTTATAAAAGACTTGAAAATCGAATTGGAAAAATCGAAGATAATTTCTCACTTAAATTATAGATTAAAGGTTTTAAAATGAACTTATTGATCCTTTCAGCGAATCCTAAACTTTACTCTACCAAAAGGTTGGCCGAGGAAGCGAGAAACCGTGGACATAAAGTTGAAGTCGTTAGACCAACGAGATGCTTTATGGATGTCAGTACCGGACAACCTATGGTTCATTATAAGAAAAAGAAATTGGGACATATTGATGCAGTAATTCCAAGAATTGGCGCCAGTATCAGTAGTTATGGTATGGCCATTGTCAGACAATTCGAAATGATGGGGGTCTACTGTCTTAACTCGTCAAATGCGATTGGTCGCTCACGAGACAAGTTAAGATCATTGCAGATACTTTCCCAGAAAGGACTCCCTCTACCTAAAACAAGTTTTGCTAATAGTACTGAGCAGACTGCAAAACTCATTGATCTCGTAGGTGGTGCACCAACTGTTGTAAAACTTTTAGAAGGAAGTCAGGGGAGAGGAGTTGTCCTTGCTGAAACAAGGAAGGCCTCTGAAAGTTTGATTGATGCCTTCAGAGAACTCCATGCTAACTTTCTTGTTCAAGAATTCATCAAAGACGCCAATGGGGCAGACATCAGATTTTTTGTAGTTGGAGAGAAAGTCATTGGTTCTATGATGAGACAGGCCAAAGAAGGCGAGTTTAGATCTAACATTCATAGGGGTGGGACAGGTATGCCTGTAAAGATCACAGCTGAAGAGCGTAGAGTTGCAGTTGCAGCAGCCAAGGCCATGCGCCTGAATATGGCCGGTGTTGATATTATCCGTTCCGGGACTGGACCTAAGATTCTTGAAGTGAATTCTTCGCCTGGTCTTGAGGGGATTGAAAAAGCTCTTGAGAAAAATCTTGCTGTTGAAATTATTAAGTTCGTTGAAAAGAATTATAGGAACATCAAGAAGGACAACTGATGAAAGATGACCTGTTTGATATTGACTTGGAAAAGTATGAAGTGGGAATCACCTCTCTTGAGTTTGTGAGTTTTCCTTCTTTCTATGGTCTTCAAAAGGTTACGGCACCAGTCTATGTCCATCGAGCTAGCGATCAGATTTCCCCTTGTGTTGTTGTCACGGCCTGTATTCATGGTGACGAAATCAATGGCCTTCGAATTGCTCAATCTTTGATCAAGAGTAAACTTAAACTCGTAAAGGGGACACTGATTGTTCTTCCTGTCGTCAATATTTATGGTTTTTTGAACAAACAAAGATACTTGCCGGACAGAAAAGATCTGAACAGATGCTTTCCTGGACTGACCAAAGGAAGCTTTGGCTCAAGGTTTGCCAATTTTGTATTTCAAAACATTTCCAGGTATGGAGATGTCTTTATTGACCTTCACTCTGGAGGCCCAGGTCGTTTTAATATCCCTCAGATTCGTTGTGACTTGGCTACACCAGGGATCACAGAGTTGATTGATTGCATAAGTGTACCCTTGGTGGTGAACAGTTCTCTTAGAGACGGATCGCTGAGGCAAGCAATTAATGACATTGGAAAACCATGTATTGTCTTTGAGGGTGGTGAAGGCCTTAGAATTGATGAAACAATCACGAAATATGGAGTCAATTTGGTTAGAAGTGTTCTCTCGCATCTAGGGATGATCAAAAATAAAAAGGCATTTATAGATGATAAGATCATCATCAAGAAGACCAGGTGGATGAGGGCCAAAGAAGGCGGGATTCTGATCAACAAAACCCAGCATGGAAAAGTTGTTAAAAAAGGTGATGTGGTCGGAGAACTCAGACAAATTACAGGCGAGCTAATAACTAAAATCAAGATGGATCAAGATGGGGTCATCCTCGGTATCAGTAAATCGGCCCTGATCATGTCTGGAGATGCACTCTACAATATTGGATTCCTAGGGTCAGACTTCCAGGAAGATGAAGAAGAGCTTTTTGATTACTTCGATTTCGAGCTTTGAAGTCTTTTTCCATAGTTAAACTTGATCAAATCACATGTCTAATATCATTAGACAAAATCTAATTGAAATTCAGTAAAAATCGAATGTTGAACGATTAAAAAAGCGGCGATAATCGAGAAAAGGAATCAGGAGATTTCGAAATGCTGCTTGTAAAAACGAAGTTGGACATTTCAAGGGTTCACGGTATCGGTCTCTTTTCGGAGGAATTCATCCCTGAAGGATCTGTCATCTGGCAATACCACAGACGTACATGTGAAGTTTTTAATTTGAATGAGTTTTATAAACTCTGTCATGAGTTACCGTTAATTGGTATCAAGAACTTTCTTAATTATTCCTATATTAAAAACAGCAAAGTTTATTATATAAGCGACAATACCAGATTCATTAATCATAGTCCTGTACCCAATATTTCTTTGATTGATGAATTTTGTGAAGTTGCCATCAGGGATATTCATCCTGGTGAAGAACTCCTCGAAAATTATTTTTCTTCATACGATGCTCGAGACTTCTTTTGTATCGAAAAGCTTAATAGCTGCGAGACAAGAGATGAGCTTCTGAAAATACTTGGAGACAGCTGTGTTAACAGTCAAAACATTCCTGAACCAATCCTCGGTTGATGGAATCGGCGTTTATGCTGGTGAAAAAATCAAAAAAGGTGAAGTTATATGGGAGTATTTTCCGTTAGTGGATATAACCTATAGTCCTGAGGAGTGGCTTAGGCTCCAAGAAAAAGTCAATAAATCGAGTTTTGAAAATATTCAACGATACTCATATAAAGAAAATGGGATTTACGTAGTCTGTATGGATAATGCCCAATTCATGAATCATTCTTATGATTCATTTAATCTGTCAAACACTCATGATTTGAAAACTATGTTTGCCACTAGAGATATTCAAGAAGGTGAAGAACTTCTTTGTAATTATTTTGAATATAGTGATGAAGATGATCATCATCGAATTTTTCTTGTGAGCCGCCAATGAGAAACAAGATTATTGCTTTGTCATTCGTCATTTTAGCTGGCTCGACTAATCTTGAAGCGAATCCAAAGAATTGTCTTGATAAAACATTACCTGAGGATGCAAAAGCATGTCCTGTTGGTGGAAAAAAAGTCTTTCTATCCAGACTTTATCCTGCCAAGGCCCTGGTTGTAGGCTTTTCTAATGATGCTGAACATATACTGACACTCGAGGATATTCTTCTTTTGGCCCCTCCAGGGCTTGATAAAGTTGTAATCTCGACTTCAGAAAAGAAGTCTGATGTTGAGATGATGACTAAAAATATACCTAATGTGACTAATTACTTTTTTAAAGGTGAATATTTCACATGGGTGCAAGATTATTTCAAAGTTCTGACTCGAAGTGATGGAAGCATGGAACTTTTTAATATTCCATATCCTGAAGAAGACATACTCCACATGATTAATGGTTTCTCCAATATGTGTGGTTTGAAAGAAGTTAATGATTTTGAGAATATCAAATACGATAAAATGCAGGTGAGTTCAGGTGATTACGGTGGAAACATATATCCATTGACTGATGATCTGGTCATTATCGGTGACAATATGAATCCTGAAATGCAAATTGCCGTTCGAGAGGAAACTGACCAGGAAGTTCTCGTCATTGAAACAAGCTGGTTTGAAACTGGACATGTCGATGAGTTGATCACTCAATTTCCATATGGGAAAGATAGAAGTAACGGACCATGTGATTTTACCCTTGGAGTGGCCTCTCCAGTTGTCGCAATGGATTTGGTAGATATAGATTCTAAGAAAAGAAAAGAGTTGTTGAACTTTCAGTACTTTTTCAATGAGACAAGCGAAAATTATATTGAGTGCCTCGAACATCTAGCGATGAAAAAGGGATCTTCTTTCAAAGATAAAAAGTGTGAGACTCTTCGAAACTACAACATAGAAATTAAAAAGACGATTAATCGCAATTTAAATACCATTCAAAGAAAATTTAAAACGAAATACAACTGCAGGATCGAACACATTGTTGAGTTCCCTGTCTTGTTTGCCCCAATGGACAGGGCAGAGTCTGAAGAGTTTATTGGCGCAGTTCGTACCATTTCACCAAACACTGTTAATAATTATTTAATCGGAGATTCGGCCTATTTTCCAGAACCTCTTTATGACCCCTTTCATGAGTATGTGAGTAAACAAGTCATGAGTTTGGGGCTTAAGCCGCATTTTATCAATGCAACTCTTTTACATGATTTGAGTGGTGGTCCTCATTGCAATACTGTAGTCGTACGGCATTGCAAGTAATTTTCATTTTAGATCGACTTCGACGCCATCTTCATTGAAACAAAAAGTGAAGCACTCTTTGTTTTCTTCTTCTAGAGCTGAAAGTATTTCATCAATGGTCTCAACATCCATCTCTGGCTCTAGGTCAAAATTGTGAGCAAACGTGAATACTATGTTCAGGCAAAGTTGCTTGTCACGATCGGCACTGAACTGATCTTTAAAAAAAGAAACGTCTACAGTGTCTGTTTCTTCAATATAATCCACATTGATTTTCATAGTCCCTTACCTTTGACTCGTTGCACATGTGCTGTTTATGTCTGATAAACACAGGTTAAACCCCATCTTATTTTTAGGGAAGTAAATCTTTGAAAAGTTTACTATAATCTTCGGGTTTAATATTCGGAGCACAAATCATGCAAAACCTTTTTGAAAAGCTATTTTATCAAAATACCATGGCGGACTGGGGAATCAGTATCGGCATTATGGTGGCATCACTCATTTTTGGAAAAGTTATCTTCTGGATCTTCAAAAGTGTCGTACTGAAAGCAACTTCTAAAACGAAAACCAAACTCGATGACATACTGATTGATATGCTAGATGAACCATTTGTTTACGGTGTTGTTGCCTTTGGTATTCATTTGGGTCTCAATCGGCTTAAGTTCCCAGAAACTATAGATGTTGTTCTTGAAAAGATTATATTTGGCTTTATTTCCATCATGGCCACTTGGTTTGTTGCCCGTGTACTTGCTGCGGCGATTGATCTTTTCCTAGTTCCTCTAACTGAGAAAACGGACAGTGACTTTGATGATCAGTTGGTTCCCATTATCAAAAAGAGTTCAAACATGGGTGTTTGGGCGCTGGGGATTGTCGTTGCCCTTAATAATGCTGGATTTGATGTGGGAGCACTGATTGCCGGTATGGGGATTGGTGGTCTTGCTCTTGCCATGGCGGCAAAAGATACTGTTTCAAATTTCTTCGGTGGCGTCACTGTCTTCGTTGATAAACCATTCAAAATGGGGGATAGGATCAAGGTTAATGGAATTGATGGGACAGTCGTTGAAATTGGTCTTCGTTCCACTCGTATCAAGACTCTCGAAAGACGTATTGTCACTATTCCCAATGCTAAGTTTGCAGATGGAATCGTGGAAAACGTTTCTCTTGAGCCTCACCGTAAGGTCACGCTTAATATTGGCCTCACTTATGACACCACACCTGAGAAAATGAGAAAGGCCCAGGAAATATTGAAAGATATAGTTGTTGGACATGAATCTATTGAGCCTAACGACTATTCTCTGGCCTTCAATGACTGGGGTGCTTCTTCTATGAATATACTTTTGATTTACTACATCAAGAAGTCTGGAGACATTCTAGGCACACAAAATGATGTCAATCTTGCGATCCTGGATCGATTCAATGCAGAAGGGCTGAGCTTTGCATTTCCAACGACAACTTTGGATATTCCAAATCAGAGTTTGGCAGCGCTAAAAGCTTGATCAATTTGAAGAAAAAACTTTCTTATCGATTTTGTTAAGACTGCTTTCTCTTCTTTTTCTAGGAAGTACTTTGGCCACAGTTTGAATGAGTTTTTCTGAATCAAAAGGTTTTAATATTGCAGAGTCAATCAGACCTTTCACTTCAGTAAGAATGGCTTCATTCATTTCTTCAGAAAGCATGATGATTTTTATGGTCTTTGACTTCTTTCTGGTGTGCTCGAGAAATCTAAGTCTATTTTGATCTTCAGTACTATAGCAGAAAATAACCAGAGCAATATTGTCATTATCAACCATGCTCATTGCCCGAGTGGATTTGTCGGTTGTGAACACTTTGAATCCCTGTTCCGTTAACAAGGTCTTCAGCTCTTCACATTGAGTCTTATCTTGTTCGATCAAAAGTATTTTTTCCATGCTCATATCTTAAGCTATTCTTAAGGTTGAGTGGAAGCTTTTTTTTACGTAAATTCAATAAGATATGTCGAAAAATGTGGTTTTATCCACACTTTTTTCAAGATTTCTTTATAAAAGAAATAATCAATGTTGAGTTTTAATGAAGTCAGAAACGAACTCATTGGCCGGATTATTTCTGATTTCACTTGGGGTTCCCATTTGGATTATGTCGCCATGGTTCATGATGACAATTTTATCACTCATGGAGAAGGCCTCGATTTGATCATGGGTCACATAGATACATGTGATGCCAAAGTCTTGTTGAATCTTTCTGATATCGTATCTCATTTTTTCCCGAAGTTTGGCATCCAAATTAGAAAGAGGCTCATCCAACAAGAGGACCTTTGGTTTCATCACTAGACCGCGTGCCAGGGCCACTCGTTGTTGCTGGCCACCTGAAAGAGCATCGGGCATTCTTTTTTCAAGTCCCGTGAGTTCTACAATATTAATAATTTCTTTTACTCGGTCATTGATTTCAGACTTATTATGTTTTTGAACCTTGAGAGGGTAAGCAATATTTTCAAACACATTCATATGTGGCCATACGGCATAACTTTGAAAAACCATCCCAACAAAACGCTTTTCTGGAGGAGTAAATATCTTGTTGCTTGGATCAGATACTGTTTCTTCTCCAATGGAGATTGTTCCTCCAGTATTAGATTCAAGTCCAGAGACCATTCTTAAACAAGTTGTTTTTCCACACCCTGAAGGACCAAGAAATGAAACAAATTCTCCATCTGCAATATCGAGGCTGAAGTCTTTGATAATGACCAGATCATCATAGGCCTTTTTAATATTTTTGAAAGATACTGTACTCATAGTCCGTATTTCCCTTTGGAGATAAATTTCACCAGGTAATTGATCATTCCAACTGCAATTACTGTCAGGAGAGCGAGGACTGCAGCAGCGCCGCCACTTGCATCTCCATATTCTTGTAACTGAAAGATGAGAGTTCCAAGAGTTTCAAGTCCTGGTCCAGTCAGTAGAATTGTCATAGTGAGCTCACTGAATGCAGGCATGAATACCAAAAACCAAGAGGCCATCAAGGCCGGCTTCATGAGTGGAAACCAGATCGTTTTCATGGTTATCCACCAAGTTGCTCCAGAGACACGAGCTGCTTCGGCCAGGCAATCGTCAATTTGTCCAAAGCCATCGCTTGTTGTTCTTAAAGAGAAGTTCAGATACTTTGCGAAATACGCAATCACGATCATCCCCATGGTGTTGTATAGACTGATTGGAAGTCCCATGAAATTTGAACTGAATGTCAGAATAAAGGCCAAGGCCAAGACTGTTCCGGGAGTTGAATAAGGCAGTGATGCCAGAATTTCGATCAGTGAGCGTCCCTTAAGTTTGGTTTTCTTGTTGATATAACCAAGTAGAAGACCCATCAAAGTGGTGGCCGTTGCGGCCATAACCCCGAGTTTAAATGAGTTCATCAATGCCCTGGGGGTTTCATGTGTTTCAAAGAATACACGCTGAAAATTCTGGAAACCAAAGTTCGAAAATTCGAATTTTCCTTGAACCTTTGAGAGTGCTGTAACACTGATTCCAAAGAGAGGCATGACAAAAAGTATGATGAATAAAATGATCAGACCAACAGTCAAAGGAGCTTTGGCCTTGCCTAGGTCTATCAGACTTGGTCGAGCTGTTTTGCCTGAGACCGTTTTAAAACTGTTCTTGGAGAGTATCTTTTGATTAAAAATCAGAACAGCTGTTGCAATGATCAAAAGGAGAATGGATAGTGCTCCGGCCATGAAGATTCCATTCATAGAGCCCATCTTTTGAAGGGTATAGATTTTAGTTGTCACTAAATAAATACCTGCTGGGTTTCCGATTAATGCTGGAACACCAAATGAAGCAGCAGCTGCAAGTAGAACCAAGAGCATTCCACTCATTAAAGATGGAAAAACTATAGGAACTGTGATCTGAAAGAATACGCGTAAAGGTCCAGCCCCTGAAAGTCTTGCTGCTTCTTCAAGTGAAGGGTCCATACGATCCAATGCTGCCAATAGTGAGAGAAGGACAAATGTATAGAAAAAACTTCCCATCACCCAGATGAGACCGGCATTACTGTAAACATTGATAAATCCCTGACCAAGAAAGTTGTTGAGGATACCATTACTAGGATTGGCCAGATATATCCAGGCGATTGCACCAATATAAGGGGGAATTGCATAGGGCAGACAGAACCATGATCTCCATTTGGCCATCATTGGAATATTGGTTCTTGTCAAAAGCCAACTCAACGGAAGAGCTATGAGTGTAGACATGAAACAGGTTCCCAATGAAACCCAGAGTGTGTTTTTGAGAGCGACAACAGTAGATTTACTTGAAAGAACATTTTCGAAAAATTTGAAACTGAACTCCCCCGCAGGAAAGAGTATTTTCCAAAGTAAAGTAATGAACGGATAGAGACAGAATATGAATAGGAGCAGTATTCCAGCTCCTAGTATGGTTTTCTTTGAAAAAATAATTCGCTTGATGAAATCCATTACTGGAACATAATCTCTGTGTATTTTTCTTTCAATTCACCTCTGATCTTTGTCGTTTTATCAATGAACTCTTTGGACCAGTCAAAGCTATTTGAGAGAAGTTTTGAAAACGGAGGAGCACCTTTCGGTGGCTCAAAACTTTCGAAAGGGGAATACATGAAACTTCTGACCATGGCCGCTTGTCCATCATTCCCAAGAAACCAGTCGGCAACCTTTTTAGCGTTCTCACGAGCTCCAGGTTTTTTTGTAATGCCCATGACATTGGCCTGAAGGACAACGCCGTCCTCTGGGAAAATTGTTTTCAATCTTTTATCTTTATCTTGAAAGCGTAGTAGATTTTCCAAAAGGACCCACCCAACCGGTCTTTCTTTGGATTGAATTCTTCTAAGCACAGAACTGTTTCCCCCTTGGGCTATGGTTTCATTGGATTTAAGGGATTTAAAATAATCCCATCCATAGTTGTGTTGAAGCATGGCCATGGTTGTGAAATTTGTACCTGAAGCAAGAGGAGATCCAGTCGTGAATTTTCCCTTCCACTTTGTGTCGGCCATTTCTTTGAAGGATTTTGGGGCATCAGAATCATTGATGGCCTCTGAGTTATATGCCATTACCATCACTGGTATACTGACAGCATTGTAAAAACCTTCTGGATGCTTTAGCTGGGGTGGAATTTTACTGGTTCTTTCTGAATTGAATTTGATTAAATATCCAGTGTTGCCCATTTCTTCATACCAAAAACGATCTGAAGAAATCAGGATGTCGGCTTGAGTCCCACCGGCCAGGAGCTCTGCATTTACCTTGGTGGCAATTTCCTCACTACCAGCTTGAAACCATTTGAACTTGAGCTCTGGAAAGGCCTTTTCAAGCTTCGGAGTCATGTCAGCGATAGTGTCTTTATACATTGATGTATAAATCCAGACTTCTTTGGATTCTTCTTTGCTTTCTTTATTACATCCCAAACTAACAAGTAGGAGAAGTGTGAAGAGGAGTGTCCCAAATTTCATGGTAATCCTTTGATTGAGTGCGTTAGATGATTGTTTTCAGTCAAGAAATTCTTTCAAAAAATACTCAAAAATAGAAGCTCTTTTTAAGGAAGTCTTGTCAGGATTATTTTAGTTGGTTGACCCATCTGTCTGCGTCTTCAAAGGTTTTAAAGAGTTTAACTGGGTAGGGTAGGTTAATAATTCTGGTAAAGAAATTAACTGCCTGATTAACAACTTTGCCTTGACCAACAATAGATCCAGAAAGAAAGAGTTTGGTCATTTCAGGAGTATTGAAATATTCCCTGGTTTTTTTTGATAAGTCTGCGCCATGTGTGATCACAATATAATGAAAAGGAGTTTCACCTATTACTTGGAATTCTTCAGTCATTAGTATTTTAAAGTCAGTTAATTCCAATTGAACATCTCGCATGACAATCAGAATGAGATTCTCTTTCAGCGCGAATAGATGGGCATAATCACCAGAATAGCTTCTTAATACATTTTTGGGTTGAATGCTGGCAGGAATTCTGTTGGTCAAAAAAGAGACTTCAAAACATGTACTTTGTTCCGTTTTGGTATATCGAATAGAGCCTTTGTTTTTTTCGGCCAAGGCCATTGAAATGGAGAGTCCTAATCCGAGCCCTTCTGTTGAACCAGAGTTGAACGCCTTACCCATTCTCTTTTGAATTTTTTCACTCAGACCTGGACCAGTATCGCATACTTTGAAGGAAAAAAAATTGAGATGGTGGTTGATTTCAATCCATACATTGCCAGACTGTTTTCTATTAATTACCACACAAGCATTGCGGATCAGGTTTGTGAGAATTTGAAGAATTTCAGTCTTTTTGCCTTCAAGATATATATCTGGAAATTCTTCAGGCAAAGAGATCATGATTCCGAATTCTTGCTTGAATGAATGAACGATTGGTTTAAGCTCATCGATTATAGAGCCAGTCGTAAAAAGTGGTAACTGGTCATTTTCCTCGTACTTGACCAATGAAGAAATGGATTTGATGATTTCATGGATATTGACGGCATGTCTCTGGGCCATGTCCATGTACTTATGTAGTATAGTGGCATCAACTTTACCATCTTCACTTTCGTCAGATTTGGCAGAGATGACTTCTAAAGATTGTCTGATAAGCGCTAATGGATTGATGATTTCATGGATGATTGAGCTTGAAACAAAACCAATTTCTCTGAGTTTCGCATCCTTCTTCGCTTCATCAATGACTATTTTTTCAGCATTCGTCCTAAGTTTTGAAATCCATAAAGCCCCAAGACAGATGATATTGAAGAATATATAACTGACAATGAAGTCCCCAATGTTGGTTTTGCTGATTAAAATCCCCATATTGATAAGGGAAAGTGACATTAAAATTATGCTGATAAGGTATTTCCAGTTAAGAAAGTAGGTAGCGACGAAGACAGTAATTGAAAGAGCAATCATACTGTTTTGAAATTGTTCAGGATCTTGCTTGAGGTATAGGGCAATTGTACATCCTGTATAAAATCCTAGAAAAAAAAGAATATAGCCTATAGTCAAATTTCCACTAAAGGAAAAGATTCCACCAATAAGCACAATCGCTCCGGCCATCATACAAATAAAGATAAGTTGATCATGTGGTAATTCAGATTTTGAGATGAGGTGTGGAAAGAAAAGAGCGAATGCACTGATGGCAACCAGCAAAACAAAAGAGAGCACACTGAGATAACCTAGTGAGCGTCCTTTCATTTCAATAATTTTTTGAGCTGGAGTTTTTTGAGTCATTCCATGATTATAGAAGATGAAAATTAGTGAGAAAACTTAAGAATTACTCTATTGTTAAGTATTTATTGACCTCTTTTCAGATAGAACTCCCAAGATGTGAAAACTTTATGATGCGTTGACTCAATTTCTTTTGTCTTTTTGAATTCACAGTCATAAATCTAATCAAAATACGGGAGGTACTATGAAGAAAATAATTTTAACGTATTTATTAATGGTCACAGCTACTAATGCCTTGAGCTTCGAATGTGAAGGTCTTCGAAGGGAAGTCGTCAATAATACAGCTGTTGTCAAAACTGAAAAACTTGTCAAATTCTTTGAAATTCCAGGTTACGTAAAATATCAAGCAGATATTGAAGAAGGACATTTTGCAGTTGATCTTCAAGACAAGCTGGTTACTGCTTACATTACAATTGGTCCTGATTATACAACCGGAAATTTATCGAAAGGATCACTTGGAGATGAAGGTAGAATCAAGCTCAGTTATGTGACACCTGATGTGACTTATATTCTCGAGTGTTTCGAGTAGTTCATCCTAGCTTGGACATCAGATAAGAGGTGATATCTCTTTCTGAAATGATCCCTGCAATGCTGCCATCTTCTTTTTTGACTGGAAGATGGCGGAATTTGTGCTTTTTGAATAATTCGAGAACTTCTTTTACAGAAGTATCTTCATCAACAAAAATAATATCTGTGGTCATGATTTCTGATACTTTTTGTCCAAAAGGATCGATTTTTTCTGCAGTAGATTTATAGACAATATCCCGTTCTGATAAAACACCTACCAATTCAGAATTTTCGAGAACCAGGACGAACCCAATCTTCATATTGAGCATTTGTTTAGCAGCACCAGCTACAGTAGACTGGCTAAGCACAGAGGCGACTCTTTCAGAGGAAGTGAATTGTAGTAAATTTTTGACCTTCATATTTACCTCTCTAGGCATTATAACAGAAATACCAGAGGGGAGGATTTTATTCCTCGGTCATCATCTTTTCGGCTATTTGTTGGGCCAATCTCCCAGCGACATAAGTGATTTCTTCACCCATGGTTTTTCTACTCCCATGAAGAAAACCAAGTAAATGTATCCATTCGTGAACTAGATTATTAACTATTGCTGGCGCAGTGTAGCCTTTATAAAAATGCCAGTTTACTGTAATCCATTTGCTGGAATTAGGTAATGTATGTCCTATGACCCCTTTACACCATTTTCTTTTATAAATGTTCTCCAGGCGTGAGCATTTTTTCATTTTTACATTCAGATTCATTTGATGATGGGTATTGGGAATAGATTTTTCATCTCCTTTGAAGATAATTTCCAAAATTTCGTTGTTGGAGAATTTTTTGTCTTTCTCATTCCATAAAAAATTTCTTGAAAATTCTTTTTTACCGTTCTTGCGAGTATAATCGAGTATCCCACGCTTGAACTCATTACTGTTGAGTACTCTAGGTAGCAATTCAAGAGCTTTTTCTACATGATGAAATATGATTGAACTTCTTTCAAAATTCATCTCTTCATCTTTCACATCGAGCCAGTTGAATTCTGGCATTTCATAGACAGTATCTGTGGATTTGTTCTTGGAGGTCCCCATCCAAACTTCAATTGAAGGATCCATGGAAGCGAAACAATTTAGGGAATAAAAAAATAGGATAATGAGACATGTTTTCATTTCAAACTCCTTTCAAAATTAAAAACATCTGTAGGTCTTAGACCATATCTTTATCCAGTCAAACACACCTGCTAACATCGTATCAACCTTCAACAGAATATCATTTTCTGTCTTTTGCATTTCGACGCGATAGTATCTTCCAATAGCAAAAATAGGAATACCAATAATAGGAGAGTAATGACCATTGCTATAAGTAAATAGACCCTTTGTGATAGGAGGGAGTTCACCATCAATTAACGGACTATTGTGAAAAGACATCGTTACGGTTGGGCTTTGAAATTTTATTGTATTCAAATTGTATTCAGCATTCAATGGTGAAGTAGATACCTTACAGTTTTCGTTTGAGTTTTCTAGTTGGCCTTCGAAGACAACCTCTGATGCCATTGAATTGATAGATATTATTAAGAACATGATTAGTAGTTGTACTTTCATATTTCCTCCAAGTTGAAGGACTTATATCAATTAAGGAGTTGCTAATGTATTAATTGTATTAATTCCTTTTGAATTGATCTTTTCTAATACTTGCTTGGGGATAGTCTGGGAGCAGATCTATTTTATCCTCTTATAGACTCTGAAATAGACTTCATGATGTGAGTATTCGGCCATTTGGACAAACTGGTTAGAATAGCTCTTTGGAAGCTCTAAGGCATAAACGGCCATTGGGTAATAGTTACTGGCGATGACGTATGAAGCCTCACTGATATTTTTAGTAAGAATTTTATTGCCTGTTTTGGTCCATCCATAGAGGGGTTTATTGATAAGATCATGAAATTCTTTTGAGGTGTAAATTCTTATTGAGTCACTTTTATTTATATGTGATGTGACCTTATCAATTATTGTCAGAAATTCTTGATGTATCTTTGGATGTGTATGGAACTTTGGTATTTGAGGTACCTTCATCCAAAGATTTTGAAAGCCAATGAAAACAAGAGTAGCAAAGATCATTTTTTGACGATTGTTGCTAATTTTAAATATCTCCATGAAGTAGAATGTAGTAATCATCAATATGACTGATAAAAGATTTCTTGGAGAACTGTCCTGATAAAAGAAATAAAAGGAGAGGATTAATAAACATGTTGGGAGTATAAACATGGAAGTTAGATTTAATTTCCAGTTTTGGAGTTTACTTTCATCTGAAATCATATAGAAAAAAACTAAGGAGATAAATAGCTTGCTCAAATAATTTAGGTTAACCAAAATATGATGATATTTTGAAGAAGTCTCTAGGTCTGGGAAAATTATTACAGCCCAAATAACCAATACTATTAAAGCAGTTATTCCTAAAA
>JBFEVX010000046.1:0-26762 GCA_041546685.1 Bacteriovoracaceae bacterium
TCCGAATGGGGAAAAGACAAAGACAGTCAGGAGTTTTCAAACTGGCTTGAGAACCTATTTCAGGCGCATTCTCTCTTGATATTTGTTATTGGAGGAGCTGCCGGACACGGTAAGAATATTCTGGATATGAGTCATGACAAACTCTCACTTGGGAAAATGACTTATCCCCACAAGCTGGCACGACTTCTTTTTGTTGAGCAAATTTACCGCGCTCAAACAATCAGAAGCGGCCACCCCTATCACAAGGCCTGATTAAAAGTTTGGATGATTTTCTGCAAATGGACTCAAAAGAAACCATTTTTGAAAATTTTTGATATATTTTGAATCACCTTTCATTACCAAATGATTATTCTTCTTTGCTTGGTCAATACTGGTCTGCCCCATCCAAACTTCTGTCAAACCTCTAAGGCATGCTTCGATTTCGAGATCTTCATCATATCCAGGATTGTGAACACAAAGTTCAACATCTTGATCATTCACGACT
Organism: Bacteriovoracaceae bacterium; assembly: GCA_041546685.1. Taxonomy (GTDB): domain Bacteria; phylum Bdellovibrionota; class Bacteriovoracia; order Bacteriovoracales; family Bacteriovoracaceae; genus M0603. The sequence goes on from JBFEVX010000046.1 coordinate 485, forward strand.
AACCACCACATACGTCTTTCAGCTGGTGCACCAACTAGATAAAAGCTTGCAACAAATCTTCCATTCTTTGGAAAATAGCTTGTGTCTAATCTTCTTTGGATGTCCCACATAAGAAGAGTTGGGTCGAGTTCATGTTCAGAGAATTCTTCCATGATAAATTTTTGTCCCCAAACTCCAAGAGTCATCACAATAGGTGCCAGCTCTTTTCCCGACTTGGTGATTCGATACTCGTGCCCTCTGCCTGTTTTTTGCTTGATCTTGTCGACAATCCCCGCCTCTTCCAACTCATTGAGCCTTTTGGAAAGAAGTGATGGTGACATTTGAGGAACACCATTTCGAAGATCATTGAACTTCTGACTACCTGCAAGAAGTTCCCTCAAAAGGACAGGTGTCCATCTAGAAGTGACTATTTCTGCCGCACGAGCGACAGGACAAAATTGACCGTAAGATGTTGAATTTCCCATAAATGATATTTACCAACTCAAGTACAAATAAAGAACTAGAAAATGCCTAATTTTTGGCTAAGATTCTTTAAAAACTATCTCAAGGAGTCTTTTATGAAGCTAATGATGCTAGCTATTTGCAGTCTTTTCATTGTGAGCTGCGCAACAAAACAAAAAGAAGAAAAGGTTCAAACACCTGAAGAGCAAGTCAAAGGACTTGAGAAAATGTGTGCAGACAATGCAGACGCCATCAAGAAGAGACAAGCTGCTAACTCTCTTTACAACAGACTTGGAAAGAAAAAGAAAATTACAGTTTTCGCTAGTCAACTTTACGATGCTCATAAGGCCAACAAGGACATCGGGCATATGTTCAAAAAAGTTCCAAAGAAACCTTTTGTTAAAAGAGTTGTTTCTTTTCTTGTAGCTGGAACAGGTGGACCGGGAATGTATGAAGGCAGAGGAATGAAAGAAGTTCATGCCAAATTAAATATCACTGCTGCTGATTTTCTTGCAGCTGGAGGTGATGTCAATTCAGTCATGAAAGGCTTGAACTATGGAGATAATGAGATTCAAGAAATCGTGTGTGCACTTGTCTCTTTCGTTCCAGATGTAGTCGTTGCAAAAAATTAATTTAGATCAAGCGCAGGTTCATCCTGCGCTTTTTAATCAGCTAGAAGAATCTTATCTGGATCAGCAAATAGCTCTTTGAATGTCTTGGCCATCTGAGCCGCATGAATTCCATCAATCAATCTATGATCAAAAGTCACTGCAATCGGCATGATTGGTCTGACTTCAACTTTGCCATCAACAACCCAAGGTTTTTCTGAAATTGCTCCAACCGTCAGCAGAAGTGGAACTCTGGTATAAGGACAAAGAGGTGCCCAGGCAACATCAATCCCCAGACTTCCGACATTGGTAATCATCACTGAACCAAATGGGTCTTTAGGAAAACCAAACATTGTTAGATTGAGATTCAGTCCATAGAGTAGCCAACTGGCAAGATTCAAATAATGTTTTGACATCCACCATGGCAACCATTTGAAGACATCCATATTTTTTTTGATTTCTTTATCTTTACCAGTTCGAACATTACCAGCTTTGTCTTTAAGGTTTTGAGCGATCTGTGCAGTACTCATTTTTTCTGCACCGTGAACGACCGCACCAGCGAGATTGGCTTTTCCAACTTTATCATCACCTTCAGCAGGAATATTGACCTGATAAAAAAGGGCCACTTCCTCTCGAAGATAAATTCTAGATCCTCGAATCAGACCATTAATCTCTGGTCTTTGCTTCATACAATAGGCAGTTGCTTTACCGACCAAATGAGCAGGTGTAATTTTCACTCCATGCTTCTGGGAATATTCCGGAAGTTTTTCAAGAACCGGCTTCATATCGATTTCGACATAACCATAAACAGAAGGATCCTTTGCGGTCTTCCAGGTTCCCATTGCGATCTTTCGAAATGGTGAAGTATCTGTCACTTTCGTTAAATTAATTTTCCCCATGAATAAATCCTCTTTATTCTTTAGATACCGGAATCATCCCTTCTCTATCAATAGGATTATCCAATGATATAAAAGTTTCAGTGGACTGAATCTGAGACACGTTTTGAAGCTTCTCAATAAGGAATAAGTGCAATTCCTTGGTAGTTCGCGCGAGAACCTTGATAAACATGGAATACTGCCCCGTTGTATAGTGAACTTCAACGACTTCTGGAAACTCGTTAAGCTGTCGAAGGACATTCTGATAGTCCTTGGCCGAAACCAGATTGATCCCGATAAAAGCACAAACCTCGAACCCCAAAAGTTTATAATCAACTGTGATTTTGGAACCAGTGATGACTCCCGCTTCCTTGAGCTTATTAAGCCTGACGTGAATCGTTCCTGGTGAAACAATCAGCTCAGTTGCAATATCTTGATAGGAACGTCTTGAGTCCTTGAGTAGGGCCTTTAGAATCTCTCGGTCAACTTTGTCGAGTTTGACTTCTTCACTCATCAGATGGAGACCCCAACGACTTTTTTCACCTTGGAGAGAAGTTCTTGGGCCTTTGGTCTAACCTTGTCTCTTCCCTCTTCAAGAACCTTGTCGATCTTGTCTCTGTTATTCATCAGATCTTCATAGATTTCACGAGGACCTTCGAGTTCACGATCCATGACTTTAAAAAGCTCGGCCTTGGCTTCACCCCATCCAATTCCTTTTCTATACCATGCTTCAAGATCTGCAATTTCTTTTTTATCTGCAAAAAGTTTGAAGATATCCATGATCAAACTCTCATTCGGATCCTTTGGAACATCTGGTTCTGTTGAATCTGTCTTGATTTTATTGATCATCTTTCTAAGTTTTTTAGCAGGAAGAAAAAGAGGAATATGGTTGTCATAAGACTTACTCATCTTTCTTCCATCAAGACCAGGGACTGTTGCAAAATCATCTCTAACAAAGGCTTCTGGAAGTTTCAGAATTTCTCCGTAATGATGATTGAAAGCATTGGCAATATCTCTGGCAATCTCAATATGCTGAACTTGATCGGCTCCAACCGGAACAATATCTGAATTCAAAAAGAGAATGTCAGCGGCCATCAAAACTGGATAACTAAAAATACCCATGTTCACATTTCGATCGGCGTCTCTTCCATTCTCTTCGTTATCTTGAACAATCGCTTTGTAAGCGTGTGCTCTATTCATCAAACCTTTGTTTGTGAAACAAGAAATGATCCAGTTAAGTTCCATAACTTCAGGAATATCACTCTGCTTGTAGAGGACAGCTTTGGTGACGTCGAGCCCCATGGCAAGCCAGACAGCAGCGACTTCATAAATGTAGTCATTGAGTTTTTTACCATCGTAGACAGTTGTCAGTGAGTGGTAATCAGCAATGAAATAATAAGCTTCATAGTTGCCTGAGTTGGCCATTTCGATTGCGGGTTTAATCGCACCGAGATAGTTCCCAACGTGAGGCATTCCGGTAGGCTTAATGCCTGTGAGGCTGATTTTCTTTGTCATACAAGGCCTTGAGTTCTTTCTAAGTGACACCCTTAAGCTGCCAATATTACAAAAAAAAGCCCTCTGTGTGAACAGAGGGCATATCTAAAACTGGATTAATTCTTTGGTTGCGGGAGCAGGATTCGAACCTACGACCTTCGGGTTATGAGCCCGACGAGCTACCAGACTGCTCCATCCCGCGCTAAATATTGCAATTTCAATAAATTACGTTCTGGTTTTATAGGATAAATCCTCTGAAAAGTCCAGCTTTCTGAGCGAAGTCTTTTAGTCCGACTTAAATTCCTAAAATTATTAGAGGCCACGTCGATAAGTTCTTAGCACATGGGGAAATAGCCATTCAAGCGAGGAAATTATGGCCGTATCAAAAACACACAAAGACAAAATCACAATTGAAATCGACACAACTGAGATGACCCCGGCACAGGTCAGACTCATCAAATCTCTTAATCACATGCTGGTTCACGTAATCAGAGCTGAGGAAGAGGGAGAATTCTTCGATGGTTCCGCAGAATTTATGAGAATGTGTGCTGCAATTATCAAGCAAGCCAAGTTTCCAGACACCTGGGCCTCTGATTCAATTCCTTATGCTGATCAAGCGCTTGAGTACTCCATGGATATCGTTCAAGAGTTCATGTCGAATTCAAATGTAGTGACTTACGATAATTGATTAAAATTCAAATTTTTGAAATAGAAAGGCCTCTCATCCGAGAGGCCTTTTTTATGAACACAGTTAAGTGTCCTCTATATTTTCCCCCGAAATCTACCTCTTAATTTTCGTCAGATGCCATGATTTTAAGTGTTGCTGTTTGCTCACAAAGTAGGCTCTTGGCGTCTTTGTCGTAAGCGCATTCCATGTCAGTAAAATCAAATCCAGTGCTTAGAGTTAGCTCATCTGTCTGAAGACCAAAGCTTGAAAGTAGCGTCAGACCTTCTCTTTGGAGAGATTCAGCATAAACGGCTTTCAATGTTTCTTTTGAGATCGATACCGTTTTAAGAGTTCCAAACATGGTTTTTTTGATCTTGGCAGCAATCACCTGATCGATATTTTCATCTTTATCAACAATTCTAAGCCTTCCATTATCGATCAATTCCAATGAAAAAGTCGGCTCGAAAACACCCGTTGGAGGGATATCCTGCCCTACAGTTTGGGTGTCACCATCTTCAGTAACTGATATTGAAAAATTACCTGAAATAACAGATTGAGTTCTAATGAATGTACTTTCATTCTGGGCCTTAAGGTTGGTCTGGTCATTAAGTACCAGGTTCATGTCCAAAGTAAGGGCCATGGTATTGAAACTTAGAGCAGCAGCGATGAGCACGATCAGCTTTTTCATGATTCCTCCGAATTCGAGCGTGTGATTAAGTTGCTCAGCCTAAATACCACAGCGCGTCAAAAAATAAGGCCCTTTTGTAAAATCTCCATACCTCCCCGAAATCATGTAAAAAATGCACACTAAACAACATTTTCTGCATCGCAACAACATACATGGTAGAAGCAAACGAATACGAAATTCACACAACGAAGAACAACCACCAACAATTGGGGAGAACGCCATGAAAAAAGGACTACTACTAGGATTTCTAGGTCTTCTACTCTCTGTTGCTGCTATGGCCGCCGACGGATACGCCGTTCGTTACTCGGTAAGATACAGCACATGGGATAGAGGATTTTACGACTATTACTCTTATTCTGAGAGAACAACGTACTCAGGTTGTCGTTACAACACTTGTTACGACACATTTGACTACGGAGACAATGTTTACATTGAAGAAACTATTGTTGAGCACGGATCGTACGCTGGTTACACAAGAGTAACAGTTTATGATTCAGCCAGATACCATGACTCAGGAAGATATGTGACTTACTACACTCACAACGGAAGAGTTGTTAGACGTCATTACCATAGAAGCCACAGACACGTGAGAACTACTTACGTTCACAGAAGCTACACAACTGTAAACTATGTTTACCTTGATGACTTCACTGCTTCAATTATCCTTGGGACTCACTTCGTATCTCTAGGAGCTGACGTTCTTTCAAGATGTGATTCTGACGACGATCTTTGTATCGCTCTAGGACTTGCTTCTTCAATCTCAGGTTCTGCTATTTCAATCTCTGCTTCAATCAGAGAGCACAGAAGATCAGAACTTCAAAGATACATGGAAGAGCAAAGAAGAGACAAAGAGGACGAAGACCTCATGGATTCTCTTGACGAAGAATTTGAAGAATTGAACTAAGATACAACAAATCTGAAAAGAAAGGCCCTGAACGAATGAACATGAACAAGCTGACATTGATCCTTCTTCTTGTTTTCAAGTTCTGGGCCTTTAATTCTTATGCATCTACGGAGTTTGGTCTCTTCCTCAATGAGACTGTTTATGACAAAGCTTCCTATAAAAAGATCAACGCCTATTTGAATAAAATTGATCGCAAGATCAAAAATGGACTGAGATTTGGTGTCGATCGACTTGTAGAAGTCAAACTGGAAGATCTTGGTGAACTTCATCACGACTGCTCCTCTGAAAACCTAGATGTATTCGCGACAATTGAAGGTGAAAATCTCATCATCAACTCAAGACTCGTTGAACCGGTACTTACCTATAAAGCTCGTTTGAAAGTCAATGGATGCACCCAAGAGTCACTCCTTATCAAGGCCATCAACAAATCGATGATGGAAATTGGTGATGATCTCTCAAGAAATCTCGAAAGAGACGAGAAGAAAACAATCAGAGTTTGTAATGAAGCTCAAGACAGAGGTCGAGTTAGACGACTTCGATTCAGCCCATCTCTCAAGAAGAAATGTGATGATATGGGTAAACTTGTAAGAAAGCGTGTCGCTTTCAAGCATTACGAGAAAAAAGTTAGAAATTTACTCTATAAAGCAGATGTTGAATTTGATGCCACCTCTTTTACAGAAGTAAAACTTCAAAAATACAATATCTGTTCACGTGAATATAAGCCAACCAAGATCACTTCCAAAGGTAAGAAAATGAAGATGCTTGGAATGGCCTTGATTTATATGGCCCCAGGCTACACCACTTCTGTTGCCGGTCACGTTGCAGAAAGATATATCTACTGTCTCGACGGAGAACTCAAAGACATCATGTTTGAGTACACCCAACTTACTGTACATGAAGTTGCTGACGTCAAGCACGTCTACAAGAAGCATATGGAAGGTGTGACAGAAGATTACCTGAAGTCGCTTATTGGTGCCAACTACATGAAAGTTAAGTTCAATCCAGGAAACAGTGAAGTTAATGGATATGGATTTGCTCAGTTCCATACCAATAGAGACATACTCGAAGTTTGGCCAAAGTACTCAGAAGTTGAAATGTACGACGGGCTTCAGTCATCTCTTAAATCATTCAAACAACAAGAAACTTGGTTTAAAGAAAGAACTCCATTCCCACAGTATAGTCTTCTTGATAACAACTGTACCCATCCAATTCGTGAAAGAATGAAAAAGTATGGTGGTGGAGAACTTGAAATTGACCCAGTGAGAGGATTAACACCAATTTGGATCTTTAATTTTCTTAAAAACAAGAATGTCGATAAGATTGTCATTTATCCATCGCAAAGATTACTTAGAAAGTATCAGATGATGGAAGCTGGGAAATCCATCTTCTGGGAAAACGTGACTTTTTGGTCACAGGCATCTGAAGGTGCTGATAAAGGTGGAATGATGGTTCTTTATCCTGAGTCTCATGGACTCCTGAAAGGACTCATAACTAAGCCAATCGCAGGAATCTTGAATCTTTCAGCAGCCGTTATTCAAACCACAGTAGGAATCCTACAGATGCCAATCAAGTGGCTTTCAAAGCTTCCTGGCTTCAAGTGGATGGCTCCAGAAAAACCTCAAAGGGATAACCTTGGACAAGGAATCAGAGGTATTGGAATGAGTCTTACTGAAATGGTTGGTGTACGTCTTCGCTACCCTTCACCAACAGATTGGACCGAAGAAGAAATGGACTATATCTACGGTGAAGTTGAGCACCAAGAGCCAAAAATCGTCGACTATCTTTTTGAAAAAGTTCAAAAATAATCAAGTTATGTCATAATTAACTTTATGACTAAAAATGAAATCAACAAAACTGATCGCGATATCATCGATCTCCCCATGAATGATAATCAGTGGAAGGAGCTGATTTTTTTCAGACTCATCTGGCAATTAGCTTTCAACCTGGCCCTCATCCCAGGAATAGTCATTTTCAATTTCCTTTTCGTCTTTATGTTTAGTACTAGAATACCAGTGGGAGTTTTCCTTCAAATTATTCTTATCAATGTTATCTACTTTGGATTATCACTTCCAAAAATCATCAAAATCACAAAAGTGGTCAAGAAACTCAATAAAGCTGATATCGCTTTTTATCCAGACTTTATAGCAATCAATCCTCTGCTGATTGACCTTCATATGGAGAGCCCATTGATGGGAAAAAGTATGAATAAGATCTATAACAACCTTAAAAGTGGCAAGCATATTAAAATCGAGTGGAAAAATATTGCAAGAATTGAAACCGATTTTAATACGGTAACTCATGGTCACGATATCGAATCATTTACTTATATTTTCAAGCTCCATCAAAGTATCAAGGGAATGAAAACCATTATTTTGAATAGAAAGTTTTTTCTAAACCATGAGAACCAATTCGAAAAACTGATTCATAAATATTCTGGGATCAAAGTTGAAAGAAATGCAAAAACTTTGGTTGAACACCATCGCCAAACAAGTATTATCCTTCTCATCTCAGTTGGTCTGGTAATCCTCTTTGCCGTAGCCGAAATGCTTGGCTACGACTTGAGATATATGCTCAAAGATCTGATACAAAACTAAATAGAACTCACTTCAAATTCCACACCATGATCTTCGGCGGAATCATTGTTTGTTGAAATCATATAATGATCGTCTGTCTCCAGAACTTGCTTCAATGCTTCTTTATCTGCTTCCAGATCAGAGCTTGTCATAAGCCAGGCCCTGACAGCTGTATTTTTCAATGTTCTATCTTCTGTCTGTGTCAATACATCGTAAATAGTTTCTCGAGTTTCTGATTTTCCAGATTTTTGTAGAAGTTCAAGTCCTCCCAAAGCTCGTACTCTAACAAGGACCTCTTGCTCGACATGATCAATGCTTCCGTCCCCCTGGTACTCAGGTAAATCAGTAGGAATTGGAGCAACAGCTATCTCTGTAAGAAGTTCGCGAGCTTCTGGTAGCTCAAGACTCTCCAACATGAAGACTAACTTGTATCTCGTAGTAAACTGAGCTCTCTCAAGTTTATGGTAAGCCGCCTTGATCTCAGCTACAGAAACTTCAGGATTCTCACGTAATTCTTCGATTTTGTTGTCAATCAAGATTTGAGCATCTTCAGAAGTCAATTCCAGAGCATCATAGATAAAAGAGAGTCCCCTTCCTGTTTCACTTTCGGAGAACACTTTGTTTCCTGGAATAGATATTTGATGAGAGCTCTCTTGTTCTTTGTGATCATGGTCGTGTTGATCAATCTCAGGATGTACCGTTGAAGGCTTCCTCGAAATCTCAATACTCGCTACGTTTTTTGATTTCTTTTCTACAACAACGATTTTAGTTTCTTTTTTAATAAATAAACCAATTCCGATAAATACAGCAACTAATGCAATCAACTTCTTCATAACGACTCCCGCTTATCTCGCTCTATGTGGAATTCTTTTCTTTGGATTTTTCTTGAATCCTCTGTCGTGATTTGACCTCGCTCTATCAAGAGCAATCTGCCTCATGAATTTTGTTGAATTCGTTGAAGCCACTCCATACCACCAGTGATAAAGAACATGGTGAGTATTCGCTCCACCATAATTCCATTTGGAATCACAGCTAGCCTTCCTCTCACATTTTTTTCCTGCATTATGAAATTTATGTTTGTGAAACGCTTCGTGCACAATCACTCCTGCGATATCGACCGAAGTACCACCGAAGAGGTTTTGAAAAAGAGTAATATTTCCGCTTCCCTTTTTTCCTCTAAGTCTCTGCCAGAAACTAGCTTTGTCATGGACACCAAGAACTCTATTGTCAGCATCATATGCACAAGAGACTCTGAGGTGATCTATATAGTTAGCCGAAGCTCCGTAAGCATAATTAAGAGCTACTCTTCCAGAGTATCTTCTATTCTTTGAAATTCTAAGAAGCTCCAGGGCCTTCAAAGTTCTATTAAGAACACTGTCTGGATTACAGGCATCATGGTAACCCCAGCCTTTGTCCCAATACTTCTTCTCCATTCCAAAGCGTCCCCAATGATTTCTGATCAGCGACTGACAGTGTCCAGGGATCTGTTCAAATCCTCTGCTCTCAGCACTTCCCATTGGTGTTTGAAATGTTTTTCCATGAGCACTACACGTAAGAGTAAGTGCAAAGACATTTTGAGTTCCCAGCATCAACAATAAAAAAAGCATCCCTCGTTTCATAACCACTCCCGTTTTAGCTATGAACCAATGGTAGATTTTATGGGTATTTTTTTCAGGGCCAGGGGGGCGGTTTTGTAGAAAAGGGGCTTAATTCCGATTTTTCAGAGCTTTAAATTTATGTAATTTCAGCACGTTAAGTGGGACTTCTCTTGAAGAAGAAAAGTCCCAGAATTGAATTACTTCATCCAGGTAACGGACATTTTTTCGGCCTTGGCGGCTTCTTTTTTGATCTCTCTGGCCTTTTTCTTGGCCTTACGTTTCTGGTGTGCTTCTTCACGGGCCTCATAAGACTCACGACGCTCTTGCTTTTCAGCTTCCTTCTTACGAAGCTCCATAGTCTTGATAGTCTCGAAGTAAGTACCTTTTCTATAAACTTGGAAGTTTGGATCATCTGCTGGAGTTCCAGCTGGAAGAGCACGTTTGGTAAGTTTCACTGTTTTCTTAGAAGATTGGTATTCTTTTTCTTTGATCAAACGTCCATTTGAATCCAATCCGATTTCTTCTAGTAGTTGTTTCTTTGTGAATGTTCTGTATTTTCCAGGGGCCATTCTATCAACTGTCAGACCACCTATAGCAATCCTTCTTAGTTTATCAACAGTAAGTCCTACGGCTTCACAGATACGACGAATTTCTCTGTTTTTTCCACCTGTAAGTCTGAATTCAAGCCATGTTTTTGTATTCATTTGCTTGATTACACGAACGGCCTTCGGCTTCAAGAAACCTTCTTCTGTTTGAACACCATTTCTAAGTTTTCTAAGGATGTCTTGTGAAACAACACCAAAGACTTTTACTTCATAAACTTTAGTCACTTGATTTGAAGGGTGGATGATCATGTTAGCAACATCACCATCGTTGGTAAGGATAAGAAGACCTTCTGAAAGATAATCAAGACGTCCTACCGGATAAATCCTTTCTGGAAATTCCTTGAGAAGATCCATAACTGTCTTTCTTCCTTCAGGGTCATTCAAAGTTGTCATATAAGCTCTTGGCTTATTCAAGACCACGTAGATCCTTTGAACGTGATCAAGAGAAAGAGTCTGACCATCAACGAAAACGACATCCGAACCAAGGCTCACTTTGGTCCCAAGTTCAGTTACGGTCACGCCGTTGATCTTGACTCGACCTTGGATGATAAGTTCTTCTGCTTTCCGTCTGGAAGTTACTCCACAATCTGCAATGTATTTTTGTAATCTAAGCTGAGTAGCCATTTGTCCTCCAATCTGCCTCACGGCGGTTTGTATTTTCAGGTATTTAGTAGCTCATAGAGCTGATATCCGCCAAACTTAGAACGCTTGGCGGACTATGTCAATTACTGGTCCTGGTTTTCAGGAGTTTCTGAAGTAATTTCAGTATCAACAGATCCTTCCTTGCTGATCCAATCGAGGTCAATATCAAGATCTCGGGCCTTAGAGGCCATCTTATCCGTCAATTGGTCCAACTCCACAGTCAGGTTATCAACTTGATTGAAATCCTCTTCAAGCTCTCCCTCGTGAACGACAGGGGTTGCCTGAAGCTTCTCACCTGTCAGCTTTTCAAAAGCATCATCGAGGGCCTTCGCTAGCTCTTCCTTATCATTGTCATCTTGAAGTAGGAACTCTCCTGCTTCCATGACTTTGTCGTCTTCATCAGCTGATTCATCCTCTTCGTCGTCTGCAAAGATGGCTTCTCCAGTTTCAAGATCGATCATTTCAAACTCTTCATCTTCCTCTTCTGGAACATTGAAAGGTCCAGCTGTCAGATCAGAGATAACCTCTGGGAAAGTAACTGCTGTGAAAAGATCACTTTCAGTTGAAGCGATGTTTTCAGCTTTAAGAAGTTCTTGTTCAACATATTCTTCAAGTAGATCAAAAGCTGATTTAACTTGCTCACCTTCAGACGAAATTCTTTTCTTCTCTTCAACTTTAAGAGCATTAGTGAATTCAGTATCGGCATTGATGGCCTTGATACTTTCAGCAAGAGCGTCTAGCTCATCAATTTCATCAAACTTGAACTGCTCTTTGTCACCAGTGTGAACAATAGTTTTGATATCAGAAATTTTCCCAACAGTTGATTGAGACATTTCTTCTAACTCATGCTCAGGTGGTAGTTCCGACAAGTCAGCAAGGTTGAAGACTTCAAGAAATTCAGGAGTTGTTCCATAAAGAACAGGTCTTCCCATTTCATCACTTCTTCCGTTAACTCTGACCAGTCTCTTATCCATCAACTGTCTTACGATATGAGAAGAATCAACTCCTCTGATCTTATCAACTTCAGTTTTTGCCACAGGCTGCTTATAAGCAATGATCGCAAGTACTTCAAGCGCACTTGGAGTAAGAACCAAAGAGCTCACTTTGAAGAGGTCCTGAACAAACTTAGAGTAAGTTGCTTTTGTTCTGAACTGATAACCTTCAGCCACTTCTTGGAGCCTGATTCCGTGATGCTTGAGTTCATATTCGTTTTGAAGTCTTTCAATTGCTTCGTGGATAACTCTCAGAGGAAGATCCTCATCAATTAATGACTTTATTTTTGAAAGAGCAACCGGCTTATCATTCATGAAAATGATCGTTTCGATAGCCCCACAAAGAGTGTCTTTATTAAGTCCGGTTCTTGCCTGCCAAAGCTTATCTTCCTGATCTTCATCGTGGAAATAATCAAGCTCCATAGTTAGAACTTCCGGATACTCAAGATCCTGCTCTGAAGGAATCAAAGCCTCAAGAGACATTTCCTCTTCGTCGATTTCAAGATCTTCCACTTCACGGTTTTCCAAAGCTGACAGCTCCGTCAGATCAACGTAACGTGCTTCCCACTCTTTCTCATAAGTAGTTGCAGCCAACTCTTGGACCTGAACTTCTTCAACCTGCAGTTCTTCCTGTGAGGAATCGAAGTGTTCTTCAGTGAGATTGATATTTTCAATGCTCATCATTTCTGTGTTTTCCATGTTCTCTGTTTCCATATTCATCTCTCTCCTAAGACTACTGGATCAAATCCGGAGTATCCGTCATGAGATTTTTAAGCTCATTTGGATCTTGTGTGTGTTCAATATTTTGTGTTTCTTGTGTTTCTTCTTCAGAATCTGTTGGCTCGCCACTTTCAACAATTGCGGCTTCAAGTTCGGCATCAGCTTTCTTCTCTTCTTCAGAAGGCTCATTCTCGTCGTCAAAACCATTGGCTGCATCAACATCAAAGTCTTCTAGAGACTTCACGACATTAACGTAAACTGTTGAGCGATCGTCATTTTGAAAAATTTCAAGACGCTTGAGTCTCGCCATCTCAAGAAGTGAAATGAAAGTGATTACAATATTGTCGATCCCTTCTTCTCCGTGAATGCTCAAAAGATCATCAAGAGTCGTCTGAGTTCCAACTTTGAGGTGGGACTTCATGAACGCCAGCTTTTCCTTGATGGAAAGTCTGTCACGTCTGACAACTTGATACTTACGTTTTTGTTTGAAAAGAAATTCCATCATCGCCAAGGTCAGCTTATCCAACTCGATTGGAGATAGAATGGAATTTGTAATCTCTTTTCTATTGATCTTCGGCTTGACGAAAACCTCATGCCCTTTCTTTGGAAGTCCCCAGAGTTTCTCTCCCATTTTCTGGAAGTGTTGAAGCTCTTCGAGTCTTCTGATCAACTCAGATTGAGAAGTAATGTTGAGTTCTCCAGAACCATCCATCTGATTGATGAGATTCTGATTCTCCTCTTCTGAAATAGCTGTTTTTGATTTGAGCAGAAGAAGCGTGGCAGCCAGGTAAAGGTAGTCACCGGCAACATCAAAGTTCAACTCTCTCATCTGTGCCAGGTAACCAAGGTACTGCTTGGTAATGGCCGTCAAATCGAAGTTTCTGATGTCCATTTCTTCTTTTTGAACAAGCAATAGGAGCAACCCTAATGGCCCGTCAAAATGGTCCGTCTTGACCTGAATCGAAGTGTCTAACATGTGTCTCTCCGTTCCCGGAATCCGTCCAGGAAGTTCTGTGTGTGTCTATCTCATCAACTAAACAAGCTGATGAACAATCCCACAATACCGTTCCCCATCATAATGGCAGGGCTGATAATGTATTGAAGAATTGGTGTGGTCCAAATAATCAAAATGAAAAGTAAACTGAAACGTTGAAGCTCTTCATATTTTCTCGCCATCTCGTAGTCCAAAAAACTTGAAACCATTTTCGATCCATCTAGAGGAGGAAAAGGAATAAGATTGAATGTAGCAAGAACGATATTAATCAGAATGCTTTGTCTGAGCATTCCAGTGAATGGTCCATAGAAATAAAAATCTTCCGTTACCTGAGTCAGCATGAACGCATAGATAACTGCTGAGAAGAATGCCAGAATGATATTTGCAAGTGGCCCAGCGAAGCTGACCCAGAACATTCCGGAACGAATATTTGTAAAGCGACGTGTATCAACTGGAACTGGTTTGGCCCAACCGAACATTACGCCACCAAAAGCAGCACCAATCAATGGAAGAATAACTGTTCCAAAGAGATCAAAATGAACAACAGGATTCATGGTCAGACGGCCCGACATCTTGGCGGTATCATCGCCATAACGAAGTGCCATTAATGCGTGTGCGCCCTCGTGGCAAACGATTGCCAAAAGAAAGCCTGGGAGCCCGAGTGCGACATTTAGGATAAAGTTGTCCATAGCCTTAAATTCATACCATTTGGCAGGCCCTCAAGGCAATTTTGACAAGGAGCAAAAGATGAGATTTCTCTCACCTTTCACTCCGAAATTTTAAGGACTTGTATCAAGCTGGAATCTGAGAAAATCCTTTTTGGGCCAATTGAGTCACCATTCTCTCCATCTCAAGGTTGGACTCTAGGCAGCATTTCTTGAATATTCCTCGAAACTCCATCCCCTCCTGCTCAAAAAGAATCACCTCATGATTGACTCCAAGAATTGGAATCTTGAGCTTCCAGGATTTTTGTTCATAGGTATCAACATCGTGAAACGAAGTCTCAAGCTTCACTCCATGGTGATTGATATCTCGAACTATGACTGGAATCACCAGACCATTTTCTGCATCTAAAAAGGCCTGTACTCCAATTTCAAAACGCGGATCTTGTTGCCGGAGTTCAGGTGGATACTCGCGCTTATCCCAGAGCGTGACTCCCTGAATTTTTCGAAGATCTTTTCCAAGAGCAAAACTTAAAAAGCTTTCGTTAACCGCATCTTTTCTTTCATAACTCGCCAGATGATCTGCCCCATGAACGATAGCAAATCGACTTCTTCTGAATCTTCTCGAAACATTGAAACATTCGTGAGGAGTGGTGAAATTATCATATTCGCCAACCATCACCAGTGTTTCAACATCGAGAATCTTTTCCGGCAAAGTCATATTCATCAATCGCTTTGTATTGTGAATGTACCTCACCTTTTCGTTCTCAGTAAGATTTTCAATATTGTGAAGGAGCTTCTTTCCAATAATCTCCCCACCCTTGATCAATTTTCTTTTTGAATAGTTCATCAAATTGAGGACAACACCAGAAGCGAAATCCTCCATCTTGTTATTTCTAAGAGCTCTGATACTTTCATCAAGCAGAAGACTTACACTTGGGCGAATCTCTGTTGTCGTCCCCCCCAAGATCAGCTTCTCAACTCTTTGTGAATGATTTTTTGCCAGAAAATATCCGATAGCACTTCCATATGAAAGAGCGATCGGTATAACTCTCTCGACTTCAACCTTGTTAAGAAAATCGACCAATAAGTCAGACAGCATTTCAAAAGTCATATCCCCCGAAAGCTGATCATTCCCACCCTGACCAGGAAGATCAACCAGCAAAACAGGAAATTCTCTACGAAGTATTCGCACATCTTTTTTGAAAGCTTGAAACTTTTGAAAAGCGCCACCGAGTATCATCATCGGTGGAAGATGCTCCTTTCCGGGGTTACAGAAATACTGGTAATGCACTTTCCACGGACCGCACCAGATCTCCTGAATTGTGTTATCAAACAGATCCTGATTGATAAGCTTGTTCATAAACTACCCCCAATGTAACAGTCGACGAAGTGCCGCCGACCAACCGCCGGGCCAGTATGCCTTGATTTCAAAACACTTCAAAAACAAACAAAATCAGTGGGTGACCAATGAGTTTTTCGGGGACTTAAAGACCGCAAGCCAAAGAATTGTGGCGATTATTTAATAATGCTTTCAGGTTTGGGATCATGAATTGGCGATGGGACAACTTGAAGAAGTCCTTCATCAGAAGCTAATTTCTTGAGCTTCTTTTTAAGTTCTAATAGTTCAGCCGTAAGACGTGTTCTCTCCGCTTCTGTTGAGGCAAGCGAAAGTACAGTTTCTTTGAGAGATATCTCAATTTCTAAAGATTTGATTTCAACATTTGTATTATCAGCGATGACTTCCGAGTCCTTAATGACCCTATTCAAAGAATCAAGCCAAACCAACTTCATCACTTCTAATTCACTTTCAGTACAGTCTTCGCAGTTTTTGATGAACTCTTTCATCAAATTGGAGCCAATGCTATATGGCCCATTCATGTTTCTATCGCAGGCATTCAAGCCGGCATAATCGTGTCCCTCAGGACAAACAGCATGAAAGAATCCAAGATGCTTCCCGTGCCCATCACTGTGACGTGCTTCATGAAACATTGTTTGGAGTCTCCCAAGAGAGTTGGCGACAGAATCATCATTCTGACGATTGATCTGAAGTCTTCTCATGAAAAGTCCTTCACCAATCATAATGATTCCAGTTCGAGGTGAATCGATCATGACTTTTTCACGCTTGAACATACTTGTTTTGATTTTCAGTCCAACATGCTTTTTCATTTGCTTGCCTGAGAAATAAAGGGCCGTGCCGATATTACTCATGACAACAACGCCTTTACCTTGTGGTTTGCTATCAGGTGTTTCAACAACTGGTGTTCCATTATCCGGATAAGCGGCAGAATCGCCTTCGACAATTTTCAATTTGTCGAATTCTGTCTCGGGAATAATCCAATTGATTCTAGCATCAAGCCACTCTTCAAGATCCTGATTGGTAAGTGATTCGATTCCAAAATAATAGAGTGTGTCTTCAGAGCCTTCTTCAGAGAAATTGAACTCGGAAAGTACTTTAAGATCTTTTTTGATGGCCTTCTCATGAGCGTTTTTCACTTTGTTAGAGATGGTAATCTTCATCTCGGCCCAAGAGCTGAGCGAGAGAAGTAGCAAACCTATTGAAATCAAAGCTTTTTTAACCATGAACCTTCCTTGCCGGAAGTTATAGCACAAAGCATCAAAAACAACACTTCCCTATGTAACACTTACAGGTGAAAAACTACAATAAAATCAATAATTTGCTATAATTAAAACTGACAATGACTGTCCACGGAAGAGCATGATGCGAACCCTGTTTTTAACACTCCTATTTCTTGGAATTTCCACGCCTGTGTTTTCACAGGTCGATCCTTTTTCTGAAATTGAAAACAGTTCGCGTACCCAAATCAATGAACTTGAATTTGCTGACCTAGAACCAATCGACGAAGAACTGAAGACCATTGATGATCTTAAAGACGTTGCAGATCACGACATCACTCCTTTCAAGCCACCGAGGAAAGTTAAAAGACCAACTCGCCCACCAGAGTGGAAACCTGAACCATTCAGTGCCGTCTTGAAAGCTGGCTCAATCATCAAAGACATGAAGTCTGGAAAAAAATATCGCGTGGTCAAAAAAGTTCTCGTGAAAGCTGAAGAAAAATTCAATGGCTCACTTATTAGTTATGTTCACAACAGCAAAAGTGAACTGGCTTTTGAAACTAGAACCCATAATCTGGTCGACATCTCAAGAGACCTGGATCTTCTCGCCGACCTTCCAGCTCATGAAGAGTTCCCACCGAGAACTCAATTTCATACCACCAACAAATACTTCAAAGTTCAAAATGGTCTTTACTACACCATGGAAAACATCGCTGCACCATACTTTGCGGATTTCTTCGACACTGAGGGAACTGCCGCTACTGCTTACCGATGGGACTATCGTTTTTTCCTTCGCTGGGAAATTCCTCTTTACTTTGGACTGACTGGAGGCGTTCAGACGGGGACATTCGATACTGGTGATGGAGCAATTCTTAGATGGAACAGTTATTATTTTGGACCAGGTATCAAATGGAGATTCAAAGAAAGTGAAAAATGGGCTTGGGAATTACACACCGACTTTCAAAAATCATTCAACTTCTCTGCTGTGGTAGACGGAGGAATTGAGGCTCGCTTCGGCTCCAATCTCTGGAACTTTGAAGGCATTGGTGTTTGGAAAACAGGTATCGGACAGTTTACTTTTCATGCGGGAATCAAAAAACAAAGAATGACACTTAAGAGTTCTAATACAACGGTAGTTCAAAAAAGTGATAGAAGCTCTTTGACCTACCTGGCCTTTGGACTTGGTTATCAATGGGATTTCGACATATGAAAAACATCATTTTTCTTTTCCTATTCATAATAAAAACTTCTCAGGCCGGAGAAGGTCTGGTCATTACCCATGAAGCTCCTCTTTTACAAAACCCTAACTTTGAAACGAGACCTGTCCAACACGTTAGAAAAGGACAAGTTATTTATATTCACGACAAGCATTTTGGACTTGCCGATTATCAGGTTACCTTTTCGGGTTACATTGATGAAGGCTCAGAGGAGTACAATAAGGTCTCTGATGGAGTCGACAAAGAGGGATTCTTCCAGACACTCGACAAGTCAGGTCACATTGCCTACATCGAAAAAAAATATGTAAAGCTGATCTTCAAAGATGAAAGAGAAAAGCAAAGTGCATTGGTTCCTTGGAAACATGATCCTACTGATTATAGACTAGAAGAGCCTCTCCCTAAAAATTATCCTCTCTACACTGTCACTGGGATGAAAGCTTCAGCAGCATTGGCCTTTGGACCTGCAAGGAAGCTCAACTACAACTTTACTTCAGACATCGTCAGGGAAACTTATTCCGGAAGACTCGGTGGTGAGTTCACTTTTGCAAGAAAGGTTGCCTTTGACGAGTACGATCGTTTTTATTTTGGAGGAATGGGACACGTCTACACTTCTTTCAATGAATTCTTTCTTGAAAACGGAGTACAGGTTGAAGAATTTTATTCTGAACTTGGTGCTGGACCAATGCTTTCTTACTACTTCTATCGTGGTGACAACTGGGGTGCTTCATTAAATTCTGGAATCACCATCAACTGGCAGAGAATTCTCGTGTCTCAAAGTGGCAATGGATCAGAAGAGAGGATTTTTTCAGGTTTCATCTTCACACCAAAGTTCCAACTTCTGGTTACGAGATCAAATTTGGTTCCAACAGTTGATCTTTTATTCGGTGCCAACTTTCAATTCAATCTCGACACCAATCTAACTTCGGGCCAGGCCATCGTTAATGAGGATTTTTGGCAGGAAGAAAACGATGTCTACACCATTCCAACCGGTGGAGTGATGTCACTCTTCATTGGAATTCATTCCAGCTATTAACCGACCTTTTTTCTTTTTTGAAAAAACAATCATTTATCAATAATTTCAACAACTTAATAAGTTAAAAAAAGAATAAAATTTTCTAAAGTTTGGGCTCCGTATCACGATAAGTAAGTAGCACCAGCTATAACTGTCGAAGGAATCGACTAGCCTATACAACCAGGAGGGCCCAATGAGCAACAACACACAGAACACAAATGAAAATGAAGTACTTTTCCAAAAGCTTGGAGAAACTTGGTACGTGTTTACTGAAGTTGAAAACGATTTCATCTACTCTGCACTTCCAACGGGAATGAATCCAATGGAAACAAAACTAGAGCTTTTTCAAGTTATTGAAGAGCACATGGAAAAAGTGGCAGAGCACTACAAGACAACTGAAGAAGTCGCTTAATAAAAAATCAAATTTTATTTGACTGATATTGACGATGACCGGCAAGAAAAAAACTTATCTCAACCTTTTCAAAGAGAAGCAGGAAAAGGATGAAAAAGCTCAGCAAAACGCTAGAGATAAGAAGCTAATTGAGGATTATAAAACGAAGATCCAAGAGTTACTCAAGGATCCGGAATCCTTAAAGAAGGCCGCAGGCATCATTGAAGAAATGCTTCGACAACAACCGCTCAAACAACCCGATAAAAATAAAAAATCAGCTTAAATCATGGCCCGCATTGGCTGCGCATAGTCCGCAGCCAGGCCGGTCATCTTTGTCCCCACTGCATTAAATTGTCTACTAGCAGCCTTTGTTTCCATTTGATAATATCCCTCTAGCAATTATGCTTTTGAGGAACACGCCATGAGCAGAACAGTCCCTTTTTACGACTTCAACAAACTTCACAATCCAACCTTCCAAGAAAAGATTAATGCCCGTTTTGCAGAAATTATTTCAAAGAATGGATTCGTTGAAGGCGAATACAATTTTTCTTTTGAAGAAAAGTTCGCCAAGATGCAAGGAGCGAAACATTGTTTGCTTTTGGCCAATGGAACTGACGCTCTTGAGATTGCACTCCTCGCCTATGGACTCAAACCTGGAGACAGAGTCGCTGTTACAGGAATTACTTTTTACGCTTCTGGTGAAGCCATTCTCAACATGGGAATGATTCCGGTTTACGTTGACGTCCTTCCAAATTCTGGACTCATGTGTCCGAAGTCTCTCGAAAGAGTTCTTGAAAAGTACGAGATCAAAGCAGTGATGCCAGTTCATATTTATGGACTTCCTGCTGACATGAAGACCATTAATGAACTCTGTCAGACAAGAAACATTCCAATCATCGAAGACGCCGCCCAGGGGCAAGGCGGATATATTCACTCTGGACCAATTGGTTCGGGTGGAAACTTGGTGACTTTCTCATTCTATCCAACAAAAAACTTAGGCGCTTTCGGTGACGCCGGAGCAATTTTAACTGATGATGATGAACTTGCCTTGATCATCAAGACCATCAGAAATCACGGCCGAAGCGATCTTGAACTTATGGGAAGAAATTCAAGATGTGATCATCTTCAAGCCGCAGTTCTTGATCTCAAACTTGAAACCATCGAAGAAGAAAATAATCAAAGAAAAAAAATCGCCTCTTGGTATCACGAAGCCTTGAAAGATCTTCCAATCAACCTAGTGGACTCTGCATATCTTGAAACTTCTTCTTGGCATCTCTACCCGGTTTTTCTCGCAGACGCCGGTATCAGGACCAAGGCCCAGGAAGCTTTCAAAGAGGCCCAAATTGGTTGCACTCCTTTCTACGAAAGAAGCCTCAATCAGGAAAAAGTCTTCAACAAATTTAGTGAAGGTGAATGGACCGAGGCAGAGAAAATGGCCGGAACAGTGCTTTGTCTTCCAATGAATCCATTCATCACTGAAGACGATGTTCGCTATGTAGCTGAAAATTTGAAGAAAGTTCTTTAAGAGATCTCAAAATCTCCTTAAATGCGCCTTGCACAAGGGTGCCAGATTTGGTACCTACCTAGGACTTCACTCTTTATAGCGGAAATTCAAATTATGGTTGATCACAGCTTTCTTGAAAACTTTAAGTACAAGCACAGAAATCCTTATCACGAGAAACTTGCTGAGTTCTCTGAATTCGTCATGCGTGACGAAGAAGCAGAGGTATACAGAGGCAAATGGAACACCGACGTTTTCAAGCGAGACGCAGAATTGGTGGTTGAAGTTGGCTCAGGTTACGGTCACTTCATGCGTGAGTACTGTGAGAAAAATCCTGACGTAAACTTCGTTGGAATTGATTACAGATTCAAAAGATCTTACGAGCTTTGCAAAAAGCTTAAAATTCTCAACATTGAAAACTATCGTTACTTGCGCGCCAAGGGCGAACGAATTGGATTTCTTTTCGAAGAAGGAGAAGTTGATACTCTCCTCTACTTCTTTCCAGACCCATGGCCAAAGAAAAGACATAATAAAAAGCGACTTTTTCAGGCGCCTTTTTTGCAATCCGCCTACAAAGTTTTGAAGCCAGGTGGCAGAATGTTTATTAAGACAGATCACGATGCTTATTACGAGTGGATGTGTGAAGTTTTAAAAGACCAGGACCAATTCACCATTTCCATGCAGACAGCAGATCTCTGGAACGAACAACAAGATCATTTCCTGGCGAGCTTCCAGACTAAGTTTGAAAAGATATTCCTCAAGCAAGGAATCAACATCAAAGGTTTTGAGTTGATTTCGAAGAAGGGCGCTCATTGAGTTTGACACTTGCTGACCTCAAACAAAAGATCATGGACGAAATTCCTATCACGTCCATTGTCGGAGACTATTTAAGTCTCACGCGCAGAGGAACATCCACTCTTGCGGTTTGCCCTTTTCACGATGACCACTCTCCTTCGATGAATATCAGCGATGAAAGAAGACGTTACAAATGTTTTGCTTGTGGTGCCGGTGGTAACTCTATCGACTTTGTGATCAACTACAAGAATCTTGATTTCGTCGATGCGATGAAAGAGATCTCCGATAAACATGGAATCAATTTCGACGACTACGTTCAAAAGAAAAACAAACCACCCAAAGTTGAGATGGCCGAAAAGATTCTCGAGAAGACAACCTTGGTCTATCGAAAGATGGCCGAGACGGGACACTTCGCTCCCTTCAATGATTTCATATCTAACCGCGGCCTCAATAACAAAGTAGCCGAGACTTTTAAACTTGGGTTCGCTCCGAACAACAGTTCGGTGACTGATTATTTGAACTCCATCAAGAATGAAAAAGATCGTCAGTTCGCTCTGGAAACGGCCGTAGAGATCGGTCTGATCAGGGTTTCAGACCCCGACAAAGCACCAGCAAACGCTAAAAACAGGTCTCATTATGATACCTTCAGAGATCGAATTATCTTCCCGATCTGGGATCATTATGGCCATGTTGTGGGCTTTCAAAGTCGTGCTATTCACGACTATCAGAAAGCTAAGTATATGCATTCAAAGGAATCTTTCGTCTTCAAGAAGCCAAACATCCTCTATGGCCTACACCTTGCAAAAAAAGCTATCAGGGCCAAGGATGCAGTCATCCTGGTCGAAGGAAATATGGACATGATCAGCTTGTATGCCAAAGGATTCGAAAACTGTGTCGCCGTCATGGGAACCGCCATGGGAGACGCTTCTTTAAATGCTATCAAAGGCATGACCAAGAATTTTTACTTTGCTCTCGATAACGATGCAGCTGGTTTCAAGGCCGCAACTCGATTCAACGAACAATGTATGCGCGTTGATGTTCTTCCAAAATTTATCGACATTGCTCCGGAGAAAGATCCGGATGATTTCGTTCAAAACCTTGGGACTCTTGAGTTTCAAAAGCGTATCGACGAGGCCAAACCTTTCATCGATATTCTGCTTCAACGAACACTTCCTGAGAGAATTCCCGAAATTCTCGACCAAAAACTCAAAGTTCTTGAAGAATGCTTCGAAATTGTTGCGCCGCTCGGAACTGGGCTTACGGCAACTGAAAGGCTGGTCAAATCGGCCAAGGCACTGGGTCTTAACAGTGATCCAGCCCAGATTATTGCCAGCTACAAAGATTTTCTCCAAGGCGTCAAACAACCTGAGCCTCAAAAAACTGAGGAAATTCAGGAAGTTGTCTCGGATTTCGAGACACCACCCGAGTATAATGAAATGCCGGACTTCGTGGCTTCTGAATACCACGAAGAACTACACCCGGTTGAAGTGACCCTACTCAAAGGTTTGGTCCAACACCCAGAGTGCCTAGAGCGCGATGAAATCGGCGAACTGCTTGATTTTGTTAGTACGGATGAGGTAAAAGAATATATTTTGAGCTTGCGAGAAATCATCTACGAAATCGATGAAAGCGAGTACAAATCGGTGGTTTCAAAAATCACTAGCGAAGGTCACTATTCAAAGGAGTTGAGTCAGTCAGTAAATGAAGCATTGATCAAGCATCAACCCTCTATTCTCAATGAAAAAATCATAGATAAACTCTTGAACGATTTAAAACTAAAACTTCAAGTGGACTCATTGAAAACAAGAAGAGCGTTGATAAAAAATCAAACTTCCAACTGTACAACTGAAGAAGAACTCAACGATTTGATGAGACAGTTGATGAAGATCGACAAAGAACTATCGGGACTGAGGTCCCAGAAGAATATTTAACATACTTGGAGCATTGAATGTCAGTAGCTGCAGCCTTCCTTAACTCAAAAAACTTTTCAAAGCTTTTGATTAAGGGAAAAGACCAGAATTACCTCACGCCTGAGGAAATCAATGACGCGATTCCAGCAAGCATCGTCGAAGCCGAAGCGCTTGACGAAATTATGAATCAAATTCACGAAGCGCGTATTGATGTACAGGACGACTCGAAAGAGGAAGAGGAAGAAGGTATCCGTCTAGACGGTACAGAAATTATTGAAGAAGCTCTCACGAAAGAACAAAAAGCAGAGCTCAAGTCAGCTTCAACAGATCCAGTAAAACTCTACTTAAAGAGAATGGGTTCAGTTGCCCTTCTTACGAGAGAAGGCGAAGTTGAAATTGCCAAAGAAATCGAAGAAGGTGAAAGAGAGATCATTCTTTCTTCACTTGCCTCATCTCACGCTCTTCGCGAAATCGTGAAGCTTAAAGAGAGAATCGAAGGTCAGGAAAACCAACCAGAGTTCGTTAAAGAACTCGTCAGAGGTCTTGATGATGATTCTTCTCAAGCTGACATCAAGAAGACGCAAACGACTATTTACAAAGTTTGTGACGATCTTGGTGCCTTGATTAGTGAAGTGGCCAACGAAGATGGAACTCTCAAGAAGTTCTCCAAAGAACAACAAGAGAGAATGGATAAGATCGGTATGACTCTTGCCGACCTTACTTTCAACAGAAAGATCATCAACTCTTTCACCGAGCCAGTTAAGAAGTACTTCCTTCAATTCAAGGACCTCTTCGACCAACAAGCTCGTATCTTCAAGTTCCTTGAAGTGGAAGATCTTGATCAATACAAAGTCATCTACGACAAAATTGTTGAAGATGACGCTTTCAAGAGAAAGCTTGCCAAGGACCTGTTCACAACAGACGCCAAGGTTGAGCAGCTTGTTCGTAACCAAGAAGACATCCTGAGAAAACTCAGAAGACTTTCTCTCGATGCCGGTATGGAATTCGAAGACATTGAAAGAGTTTATAAAATTATCCTTGAAGGTGAAGACAGAGCTGACAAGGCCAAGTCACAACTGGTAGAAGCCAACTTGAGACTTGTTGTTTCCATCGCCAAAAAGTACACCAACAGAGGTCTTCAGTTCCTTGACCTTATTCAGGAAGGGAACATTGGTCTTATGAAAGCTGTTGATAAATTTGAATACCGTCGTGGTTACAAATTTTCGACCTATGCTACTTGGTGGATCAGACAGGCCATTACAAGAGCGATTGCCGACCAAGCAAGAACAATCCGTATTCCTGTTCACATGATTGAAACCATCAACAAGATGGTTAGAACTTCAAGACAACTTGTTCAGGAGCTTGGGCGTGAGCCTACCCCAGAAGAGATCGCCGAAA
This sequence comes from Bacteriovoracaceae bacterium, assembly GCA_041546685.1. Taxonomy (GTDB): domain Bacteria; phylum Bdellovibrionota; class Bacteriovoracia; order Bacteriovoracales; family Bacteriovoracaceae; genus M0603. Next base: position 25,749 of record JBFEVX010000046.1, read on the forward strand.
GAATGGAACTTCCAGTCGACAAGGTGAAAAAAGTTCAAAAGATTTCCAAAGAGCCAATCTCTCTTGAAACTCCAATCGGGGAAGAAGAAGATTCGTCACTTGGAGATTTTATCGAAGACAAGAAGATCATTTCTCCGGCCGATGCTGTGATGTCTGTGACCTTGTCCGAGCAAACCCGTTCAGTACTATCGACCCTGACTCCAAGAGAAGAAAAAGTTCTTCGTATGCGTTTTGGTATCGGTGAAAAATCAGACCACACCCTTGAGGAAGTTGGTCAGGATTTCTTCGTTACTCGTGAACGTATCCGTCAGATCGAAGCCAAGGCACTGAGAAAGCTTAGACACCCTTCTAGGGCCAAGCTCCTCAAGTCCTACGTAGACAACTAAAATTGAAAGGCTCCGAAAGGAGCCTTTTTTAATGGTCAGGATGCCGAGGGCCGGCAAACCAATCTTTCAGTATAACCCTAAACCCGTAAATCTTGTTTCTTTACCAATAAAGCGTAAAAAGTTTCGACGTATAAAGAACGGGGAAAATCGTTTATAATTAAAGCTTTAACTAACACAAGGCAACAACTTGATGGAATCTCCTCTGGAGCTCCCCAATAACATAACCGGCGAAGCAGAAAACTACTTCAAAAAGAATCTTCTCAACGATGCGATGAGGTTGCTTAAGCTTTCAAAAGTTTCCCTTTCTTTTACGAAAGGCACTCCGGACACTTATTTCATCTGCTCAGGTCTCGTCCGCGAAGACAAGAACCATGAGTGCAAGGTTGTTTATAAAAGTCGCTTTGTCGGAACTGACACACCTCCAGTAACAAGTAACTGTGACTGCCATCAATGGACTGAACATAATCATTGTCGCCACACAGCTGCTCTTTATCTTTTGTTTCTTTTTAATAATGCTACTGAAGAAGGCACTGGTCCTATCATGGACTCTGGCCCTTCGATTCCATTGGCCTCTGGTCTTGGAGTCAGTATTCTTGAGTATGGAACAATCGTTGGTGGTCCACATCAA
>JBFEVX010000121.1:0-11706 GCA_041546685.1 Bacteriovoracaceae bacterium
GCCTGTCCAAATTGTGGAGCCTTGACCCTGGTTAGAAATGGGGCGTGTTTAAAATGCGATTCTTGTGGGGAAACCACAGGTTGTTCATAGCTCACTAATCTGGCGAGTTCCGGGTAATAGTTTTACACACACAATCAAGCCAAGAAAAAGGGTCACAGCTACTGTGGCCCCGCTTGGCAATTCGAATGCATTACCAATCATCAACCCTAATACAGAAAAGACCAAAGAGAAAGCGGTTGAAATAACCATCATCGACTTCAGGCTACGGGAAACTTTTAGGGCAAGTACTCCAGGGATCAGGAGGAGAGTGTTCACTACAACTGTTCCCATCAGCTTAATGGAAGCTGAAACAGTGACTCCTAGAATAATGTAAAAAAGATAGTGATGAAACTTGACGTTCACACCTTGAATTAGGGCGGCTTCTTCATCTTGAATGATGAAAACCCATTTATGTCTTGGAATCCAAAGAGTTAGAAAAACGAGGAGCACGAGAAGGAGCAGAATAATAAGATCGGTTGTAGTCATCAGTAGTATATTACCGAACAACAAAGATGAAAGATCGATATTTTGTTTGCTGAATAATTTTAAAATAATAATTCCAAGTGCCATTGAGATTGTCAGGAAAATTCCAATCAATGAATCAGTAGGAATCTGCTGTCTGTATGTGAAAGTAGCGAGAACTGAGACCAGTATGATGATGATCAAAGTATTCATGGCAAATAAAGGAAGGGTTTGGTCGAGTGTAAAGGCACTGAGGCTCAAAGCAATACTTAATAGTGAAGAATGTGAAAGTGCGCTACCCATAAATGCCAGACGTTTTGCAACAATCAAGGGGGAAAGCATTCCACAAATTAAACTAATCATGATCACACCAATGAGTGAATTCATAAGGAAATCATATTCAATGAAATCTGTTAAAAAACTCACTTTGATACCTCAATCATGATCATGCCCATCACCATGCACAGAACACTTATGGTGTTCTGGAAGTTTGCCATCTGTTTGTGTCTCATGGATTAGTGTATGTTCGAACTCACAATGATAAACAGAGTTCATGATATCTTTATTGAACATTTCTTTTTTGTCATGCCAGTGATGAGTCCTGTTCAGACATAGAATTTGGTCACAATGTTTGATGACTTGATTAATATTATGATCAACAAGAATCACTGAGCATTGATAATCATTGATGACTTGGTCGATAAGCTCAAGAAGCTGATCCTGTCCTGTTGAATCAAGCCCTTTGGTCGGTTCATCCAAAAGAAGAATTTCGGGTTTTCTAATTACTGCCTTTGCGAGTAAAACTCTTTGTAGCTGACCACCTGAAAGTTCTCTTATGAGTTTGTTTCGAATCTTATCCAGTCCCATCTTTTCGAGGATTTTATTCAGATCATTTCGTGAAACTTTACTGGGAAGGCAACCAAATGCCACCATATCTTTAACCGTAATAGGAAGTGCAGAATTAACATTATCTTTTTGAGGAACGTAGGCAATACGCGCGTCAATTGAAAGTCGGGTGTCTACTTTTTTACCTTTCCAATAAATTTCACCAGTTGCCCCTTCTAGCAGACCTGATAGTATTTTGAGGAGAGTGGATTTCCCACCTCCATTGGGACCGATGATTCCCAGGCTCTTTTTTTGGGCCAATTCAAAACTTATTCCTGAGAGGATGGCCTCTTCTGGGAGGTAGTTGAAGGTGAGATTTTCAACTTTCAAGAAGCTGTTCATTTCTCCTCCAAAAATTTAATGATTCTTTTAAGCACAAGGTCTGGTGAATCATTTTGAAGTCCAATTGTATTTAATTCCAGAACACGATGATTTTTTTTGATCATCTTTTTGATCGCCTCTGGATGATGGAATTGAGATTCTATAATCCAGGAGATTGTTGTCTTTTCTTTTATTTTTTGAGCGAGCTCTTTCAAAATTTTTGGGCTTAGATCGTGATGTTCATCATGAGTATTGATAATGAAAAAATCATGACCCATATCTGTGAGAAGAGGTTGAAGACTCTCATGAGTAAGGACTACAAACTTTTTAGAATCAGCTTTTTTGACACCAGTTTTGCAAAATCCTTCGGAAGGGTCTTTAAGCTCAACTGAAAATTTTATGAAGTGAGACCTCAATTGTTTCTCAGCTTCGCATAGGTTTTTTGGATGAAGCCAGAAGTGAGCATTTAAGGAATCAAAATCCAATCGATAAGAACGTGCGGACTTTCCCTCATAACCTTTAAACCAGGGCTCGATGGCCAATGGGGCAAAGAGAATCCCGTTACTTTTCTTGAGGGTTTTATACACTGAAACCGAGGGGGAGGAGTGATGTGGGTTCATTCCTTCAAGGCCATGGATCATCTTAAATAGACCTTTGTTCTTGGCCAATGAACTGGCCAGGTTACATACCTGAACGTGGGTACAATGGAATGTCTCTTGGGCCGATACATGTCTTGATATCAATAAGATAAGGGCCGCACACAAGAATAGTTTCATTCTTATCTGTCTACCGACAGACTGTGCGTCATGTCAATAAATTGAAGGGTTTACTGGCAATAAATATGATGTGACCAACGGAAACCTTCGTTGAACCTAAAGGCGCCTGTGTCGTTGTCACCGTCAAAATCGAGGTTGGTGTCTATCAAACTGCGGTATTTGGTTTGCTCTTCATCAACTTGGGTCTGATGATAATATCTTTCATTGTTAGGCTCAGCATAGAAGAAGCCGTCTGTCGCCCCCGCCCTGACGTTTCCTGATGAGCAGAAGAGGGCACCTAGGTTAACAAGTTTTTGCTCAACATCTTCATTAAGTTTTGGCTCACCTGTTTCAGGAATGAAGTCTTCATCCTTGAGTCTGGTGTTTTCTTCAATATAATCACTCATACCTTCACCTGAAACAAACTTGTTGAAGAAAACATTCAAATTTGTTCCTGGAGGAAGCTTACAAGTAAGAACACCACTGATATCAACGGCAAATCCACTACAACAGTTTCCTGCTGAGTCAGTTTCAAGGTTTGTTTCACGACAACACTGGAATTCATTTTCAGACCAAATGTCTGCCAGTTTAACTTTGTCTTTGAGAACAGCTCTAGTATTAGCGGCAGGGCAGTTTTGACCAGCACCACAGTTAGGAGTTGTTCTGGTATCTAAAGTTCCAGGAGTATAAGGATCATAGATGGCATCAGGAGTGATACCATTAATAGCACTTCCTACATAATCGAAAGAATTAGAATTACTTTGCCATTCTGATTTTGTTGCTAGTCCTGATTCGAAGATACCTGGAATAACCTGTGTCGAATCACTATTACAGTAGATCGGTTCATAAGCTATTTGTGGAATACCAAGTAGTTCAAGTCTTGCTAGCTTGGATGTGTAGTAAATAGTATTTCCAGGGTTCGTCACTCTTGGTTCAACATTATCTGGTAGCGTACTTAGAGGGGCCCAAGTGTGACCTGCGGCTATACATCCAACTCTGTCGAGATCTTTTTGAATCTCATTAGATGCATTGTAACATAGTTCATAGTTTGCAGTATTAATTGGATTGAAGACGATTCTTACCCCACCATATTGCCAGTCGGTTCCAATTCCAGGAGTAATATTTTGTCTTCCAGCAAAGTGAAAAACATCAAAGTTGCCTTCATTTTTAATACAAAATGCTGCTTCATCAACACCATTACCAGTGCCTGAAGCAGTATTGGGTTCGTTTGGTCTTGGATAGTCTCTGGTAGCAGCTCTCAAGTCTGTTGATGCTCTTGAATCAATATTACATGTGCCTGCACCCGGTACTGCATCCCATGTTGCACCTGCTTCTCTGAGACATCCTCTCTTGGTATGACATGTAGGGCAGTTAACAGAACAGTTACCACCAGTTTCAATAACGCAGTTTCCAGATGCTCCAGTATCACAGTTTCCTGGTGTCCATGTCCCACCAGCACCAGTACAACCACTCAATGTATCACAATTTGTACATGAGACATCACATGAACCAATGTAAGATGTAGAAGCAGTAGAAACAGGCGACCCATCTTTAAAATACACAATATCAACTCTCGTAATGTTGTCTTTTTGTATATAGTTTGGAAGATAAAAACTGGCTCCATAATTAAATGTTTGTGATGCCATAAAGTTCCATAAACCATCTGGATATTGAGCTGGGGTGTTAAAAGGAACAGGTTGGTAGAGAACATGGTGATTTTTCCTCTGTTCAAGAGTACCACCATTTGGATCATTGGCCGGAAAGGTTTCAAGTACGCCGGCTGCTCCATAAAAACTGGCCGTCTTTACTTGGGCGGGTCTTCTGATTTGATAATCTACCTCTTCATATGTCTGATAGGGGTTAGAGGATGAACCAAATGCTGATGGTTCTTCCATTCTGTCTAATGGGTATTGGACACAACCAAACTCACCTGGAGACAAGCAAAGCTTGTCGATATCTTTCTGATAATTGTTGGGATTGATCCCAGCAGGTCTATCAAAAGGAAGCGGTGATCTGTAGTTCAGACAGTTCAAGCTGGTGTAATCAAAATTCAAACGTTGCCTGTTGGTCCAGTCATTGGTTCCATCAGCAAACTTTCTTATCCAACCATTTCCACAGCAAGAATTTCTACCGGTATCATTGATTGTCTTCCATTGAAATGGCTTAGGTGCTTTTGGAGTAAATGGAGCTGCTCCTGCATCAAGTTCAATGAGTGGAGCTTGGTAATCTGCAAGAGCATGACTGGTTATGGCCCCTGGATCTTTTAAAGTAAATGAACTATATCTTGAATATCTTCCAACTTGAGAAGGAGAGCTCTGGGCAGGAGTGAACATCACTCTTAAGTTTTCATTACCACCAAAGATAGTTTCGACCAGTTTGGCATCTGTCGATTGTATGTTACTACCATCTGCTCTTGTATACTGAGTGTACATTGTTAAATCTGTACCAATTTCTCTACAACAACGGTTTAGAGTCATGTCATAATTGGCAAAGGCCTCTGTATTTAGCTGAGGTTTGTATGCACTTTGTGAACAGATCAGACCTTCTTGCCAGTACTCTTTTTCAGCGGCCGTATTTCCAAACTTTTCTTGTCCAAGGAAGTTCGCTTGGTCAGCATGGAGTCTGTTTGGTCCGCAATCAAGATCTGTATGACAAACATTACCGGCCTTTCTAAGACAAGCGTTCTTAACCACTTTTGGAAAGAGTAGGCTGGCCAATCCACTCAAGTCTTCTGCTTCAATCTCTTTGAATGTAGAAACGAGTTCTCCAGATTCCATGGCCTGTGATTCAGCACCACACATATTTTGCTGACTCGCCAATGTTCTATAGGTGTTGATTTCAGCTACGTTTGAACCAACAACACCTGTTGTCGATGAGAATTGTTCTTCATGATAAACATAGTCTCCAAAAGTATCTGACTCTGGATCCATATCAAAAACTGGACAACTGACAGTTCTTACTTCGCCAATAGTGTCTGAGTTACAGCCAGAGATTTGAGAAATATAATCAGTTCTACCACCCGGGTCTTTATCATTATGTTGCTCAACAATAGGATTAGTCGTCGTGATATTGGTAAGCGATTTCCCTGGGCGACAAAGACCAAGAGGATTAAGGTCACTAAATGAAGTGGTAAATGTCGCAGCGTTGGCCTTATAGGCATTTCTCACTTCATCACTGAGTGAACCATTACCTGAGAGATAACTAAGTGGACGACCTAATACATTAGCATCTTGACCAAATAGAATGACTTCAACCAGATTTGGAGTTCTCACTGCCTCTGTATTGAATTCACTGCTCGTGATACTTGAGCAATAAAAGTTCGGAGCACATCTAAGAGTTTTTTGCTTGGCCTTTGAATCTTCATTACTCCAATCAGTAACACAAGGAGCACCTGATCCTCTATAGACACATCTTTTGGTATTGGATCCCAGTTTCAACCCATTAAGGATCTGTGTCCACATTTGACTAGGTCTTTCTTTATCTGCCAGCTCATTTCCTTCAATGTCAAATTTAGGCCAGTTGGATCTATAATCGAGAACGTCTGCACAGACATATTCCCAACCCAGTGATGTGACACAGTCTGAGTCAGTATTACACTGGTGGAAGTTTCTACAAGTCGCACCATGATTTTGCTCTGGATGATCCATCGCCAAGTCAGGGTCATAATCATAATCTGCTACAGTGTTCGTTCCCATGTCCTGAACAATTGAAACAGTAAGGTCTGTCGGCTCAGCAAGATCGGCAAAAGGAGCATTGATGGCCAGAAAGAGTTTGTTGCTGGTTGCAGTCACTCTTCGACCGTCACCAATGGCAAACCAGGTAACTCCATCAAATGATCCAATCAAAGCACCTTGATTGAATCCATACCAGTCTTTTTGATATCCATTTACCCACATGGCGACTTGGGCCTTCAATCTGTTTCTTCTCTGGTCGTTAAGAACTGTTCCAGGAAGGTGAGTCCAAGGGATCATTGTTGGTGGTACCCAACAGGCCCTACCAAATGATGTATCTTCATAGTTCCCGAGGCTCAGATTGTTTGAGTAACTCGCACGATCTGTGATGAAGCCAATAGGTGAGAGACCATTACCTTTTTGAGATGGAGGGAACGGTTTAAAAGCTTCGAACCACTGATCAGCAGCACATGTTGGACATGGAGTGTAGAAACCATTTGTCGTTGAAATAACATAAGTCTGGTCAAATTCAACGCCAACCATTTTTGCTGGGAGTGCTCTATTAAGTTCAAGTGACATTTGTCCAAGAACTGCATTGATTGCATATTCTGTTGGGACAGGACCAGTTTTGCCACTTTCATCGGTGTAGGTAAATTCTTGTCCTTCTTGACTAATACTCGTATCTCCTTTCAGATCTTTTAAGTCATCATGGCTTTTTCCATCTTGATCAAAAAATCTGTGAGGTGCTGACCTTGAAGGAACTGAGATCGAAAGATTTTGGAATGGAGTCGGTTCCGCATTAGCATTTGGAACAAGACATATAATGTCTGTGATTTTTCCACTTGCATCCTTAGTAGCTTGAAGTCCGAAGTCTGGACATTGTGGAGCATCTGGATCAGTTGGGAAAGGATCAGCTTCACATCCACATCTGTCCCAAACATCAGATCTGATGGAATTGTGGGCCAGTTGAGTACCATTGGCATTCTCTGCATTGGTGTAGGTAGCTGTCCAGGTTTCAGAATTCGTTTCACAGTCGAATTTGTTATTATATTTTTCATCAGAGCAAGAACCGATTACACAATGAAACTTCCAAATCCCACCATTGCTTTCACAATAAGTCTTGTTAAGAGAAGTGTCGTTGTTTGGATCGGCACCACCAGAGAGAGGAGCTGCAGAGCCTGTATTTTGAATTCTTGTAGATAGTCCCGTGAGAATATAGTTAACCTGGAGAAAATTCCCGAGGTTTACATAGTTGTTTAATGCATTAATGATGTCATTCGCTGTAGTGGCACCATCTTGGATTTTGATCTGGAGTCTGAATACAGAGTTCTCAGTAACTACTTCTGATCCGGCTGTTCCACCACCAATCAGTTCAATATTGTATCCGTTCCCACCAATACCATCAGTTTTGAAATAGTATTTGATATCTTGAAAATAGGTTTCGGCTTTTTTCGGAGTGATCTCACATTCACCAATAGCAAAGTCAGGATTGTCTTTTTTCCCTTCTTCAAGACAGAGGTACTCCTTTAGCTCTCGCTGGAATACGGCATCGGCCTCTTCGTTAGGATTACTTGTCGGTGTTGGAGTTGGTGTCGGTCTTGGCATGTTTGTACAAACGTTGAAGATGGTCGGGTAGTTAATGAAGTTCAACGGATTGATTGAGACATCAGCCATGGCCTGAGAATAAAGTGGGTCTAGTGTCGCATTACTTCTAAGAGAACCATCGTTCACACATTGTCCGTCAAGACAGCAATCAAAACCTTTTGCCTGACAACTGGAGATGGAACATTGGTCGCCTGTATCGCTGTATGAACTATTAGTGTCAATTTTTAGGGCGACATCATTCAAGCTGAATTTAGATTGATCAACGATATTAGGTGAGAGAAAACCACCACTGCTTTCATACAATTGAATTGATAGTGAAGTGAATTTTGAGTTACAGCTTGGACAAAGTTCCAACGGAGTATATCTGACATCTGTTGGATATGAAGTTGTTTGTCCTGCATCTGAATAGAAAAACTTAAGTCCCTGACAAGCAGAATTATTGTCGTCTTTTTTGGGAATATCAATTCTTAAAAGTCTTTCTTTACTCTTGGCCGTGAAATTATAGAAATCAATTGGAACGGCCCGTGCTCTTAGCTGAGTTTTAACTGTGTTGATTTCATAGTTGGCAACGATACAGAATGACTTATCGTACTGGTAGATATTTTTACCTTGTGTTGAGTCGTAGTAGGCAACAGAGCTTAGAAAGTTGTGAACCTGACTACCTCTCAGATAAATAATGGTCTGAGTATCAGCATTGAGTGTAATTGTTCCGGCAATGGATGTTGAGCCGCTATACCAATATTTAGATCCTCCGAAGTCTGCAGGTGGAGCTGCCGGAGGTGGTTCAGTTGCGCCATCGGTTGAGTTGTTCGAAGTATTCCTACGATTACTTTTCGGCGTCGTCGGCATACAAGCCGATAACACAAATAAGAATGTAAAAATTAAAATTAAACTTCTATTCATCCGAGATTTTCTTCCTTTGAGCCTCAGAACGGACACTACCATTTACCTAATCGGTTAATTGGCCGTGTTTTTTTAATCTAAGGCTGATCTATCTCCTTATATTTTAAGGGAATAGGGGAGTGAAAAGGGCAGGAATTGAGAATAAAAATGGCTTCTCTAAAGAGCTGAAATCATTGATGAAATTTTTGGAAAAATTGCGTATTTTCTGAACACTAAAATTGACTGAAAAATGGTCGAAATTTTTGCCCAGTCCATTGGGCAACACAAAGGAAGATCAACGCATTTTCTACATGTTATAGTACATGTAATTATAGTTGCTGTAATTGATCATATAAGGCGAAATTGGGTAAGTTCCACCAAAATATCCATATGGATAGGAAGCGCCCCAGCCTCCAACTTGGCCGTATCCTGACCAGTACTGAGGGTTATCCATCATGTAGTTATAGACCTTTTGGTTATATCCCATTGCTTCGTTGTATCTCATTTGTGCAGCATTAGATTCGTATTGCATCCACATCGGAAGACCGTGCTTCACAATTCCGTAACCGACAGCATTGGCCAACATGTTTCCTGTGCTTTTCTTTTTCTTTATGACCATTTTACCAGTTTTGTCATAGTAGTAGTGATAGTCATTGGCAAACTGCCTTCTGTTCTCTGAACGAGTTGGGGCCTCTGCGATATTGGCGGCAGTTCTGACTCTCTTACAAATTTCACTATGAGCTTCTTTGAATTTTTCATCCTCACATACTTTTTTCATGAGACGTGTGTCTTTTCGAAGCTCTGTTCTCCAAGATGAAAGTTTTCTTTTCTCATCGAGGTCAACCATGCTCACAATTCTTCCAGTATGACTAATCAGAACTTCGAGCTCATTATTTTCGAGGTGACCTTTTTCATACTCAATAGTGCATTTATTGTAATTAAAGACACCACCGTAATCTCTTCTATTACTCTTACACTTGTCTTTGTAATTGGTGATAGCAAGTAGGGCAACCAGGTCCTTCGCCTTGTAGTCATCATTCTCTTTGATTTGCTTGATAGCTTCTTTCTTCGCTGTGACAATATTTTCTAATTCTTCGATTCGTTTATTGAATTTTTCTTTATCATCACCGTTGATTGATGAGAGACAATCTTTGATGAACTTGTCTTGCATTTTAAAATTATGTCCACTTTTATCAAGTTTATGTCTTACACCATGATTAACATGAGATGGCTTCTCGATACTTTTATATCCCGCTTTGAAGTTGTCAGCAGAACCAAACACCTTTTCAAAGCTCTTGTCGAAATCACTATCAATATTGTCGTCTTTTAGACATCCAACACTTTGTAGGGTTTTCATAAACATTTTAGGTCTTTCTTTTTTCTCTATTCCGTCACGAAGTTCATTTTTCTTTTTCTTCCCGTGACTGCTTGCCATCTCTCTTCTAAGATCCAGAGTGTCCATCTGAGACAAGAATGCATGAAAAGTATTTTTCATACTCTTGTTGATATTTTCTGTCTGTTTGGAGTCATCTGCTTTGAGTTCTTTGAGTGCAATATCTTCCTCTCCAAGTAGGAGACCTTCAGAAACTTTTGCTGTATTTTCTTTATCTCCGTGAAGAGTTGTGATCAATTCATCAACTTTAGTTGAGATCCCTTTGTTGATATCTTCTCTGTGTTGACTGAGAATGTTTCGTGCCACTTCGAAGTCATAATTAACATCATTTGAACCGAGCGGGAGTGCTTTATGGGCCTTTTCTCTGGCGTCGGAAAGAAGTTTTTCATGAAGACATTTCTTTTCACTTTCCTCTTTCGGGCACACATTTGAGTCGAGAACAAATGAACACTGTTTGGTTGGTGTTTTTCCCTCAATCCTCAATTTATTGTTTTCGATATTACATTGAGTATATTCTTTGACTGACTTTGAAATTTGCATACTTGTCAGTTTCCCGGCCAGTTTTGTGTCAGCAGAGGGATTTCCTTGAGATGAAACTCTTGCAAGAGAAAGAGCATCTTTCAATGTCGTTGCTTTTTCAACCAATTTGTCTGGATACAATCCAGGAATATTGACACTGGCAGCGATAGTCTTTCTGTATTCTTCCAATTTCAGTTTTCTTTCTTCTGCTTTTTTCGCTTTCGAATCTTCATCAGCTCCTACTTCTGCAGTTGAACTCAATACAAAGGCCTTACCGAAACCAGTAATCATTTCTTTAATGCTTGCTTCACTGGCCTTTAGAGTTGCATTTTTCTTTAGGAAATCTTCTTTGAGTAGATCAGCATCAGCTGTGGCCTTTTCGAGTGCTTCTTCTTGCAGTTTTTTATATTTAAGTGGATTTTTAGTTGCATATTCAGCCAGTGGCATTTCAATTTTTTTGTTCTTCTTAAGTTCTTCGAGGTGGAAAAGAAGTCTTTCATCTTTTGCCATTCGATGAAAATCATCCCCAGATTTTGGAGCGAGAATGTAGCACAATTTGTTATTTGCATACTTTGCGTAATTAGATTTGTTTTCGCAACTCGTTTTCAAGTGATCCATGAACTTGTTTACGTCAGCATCACCCATAGCTGTTTTGAACTCATCAAGTTTTCCATCTTCGGAACGAATAAGATCATCAATCATGTCCTGGAAAACCATGATTCTATTGGTGGCATCAATACCACCTTCAAGTTTTTTATGCATCTTACTTAAATCGGATAGCTTGCTAAATCCTTTTTCAGGAGTAGTTAGCTCTCTAACAAAATCCTTGTGTTTGGAAAGCATCTCTCTCATACCTTTGAGTATGATCAGTTCTGCCATGGCCTCATCATGTTGGGTGTTAAGAGCACCAAGCGTTCCATCTTTTGAAAACGTTTCATTATTCTGAATTGCGTTTTGAAGATCAAGAATTTCCTCTTCAAGTTTGTCGCAACTGGTTTTATCAAAGTCAGTCGAGTAGCGGCTTGAGCCTCTGTTTGGAGCAACTTCATCTGGATCAACGTATGATGTGTTGTCAGCATCACCAGCAGTGGTTTGAGTATTGTCAGCATCACCAGCAGTGGTTTGAGTGTTATCAGCATCACCAGCAGTGGTTTGAGTGTTATCAGCATCACCA
>JBFEVX010000177.1:0-4902 GCA_041546685.1 Bacteriovoracaceae bacterium
CATTTGATTGTGCAAGAACCGCAGTACCAGCATTTTGCAGGATGTTCAGCTTAGCTCTTTTTGCTGTTTCTTCAGCGTAATCAGTGTCTCTGATTCGTGAATTTGCAGCAGAAAGGTTTTCATTGTTCACCTGCAAGTTTTGAATTGTTGAACTTAGTCTGTTTTGAACAGCACCAAGTTCCGCTCTTTGACCAGCGATGTTTTGAATAGCAGAGTCAAGTGAAGCAAGAGATTCTCTAGCTCCTTCTTTGTTACCTACATTCAAAGAATCAATCCCAAGGCTTTCCAGCGTTGAGTTGGTAAGTTGAGCATTGTATGAAATTCTATCCTGGAACTCATCATTGTTGATACCGATCTGGAAATCATACTTATCACCTGAACCATTTAGAAGTTTCTTCCCGTTGAACTCTGTCACTTGGGAAATCCTTTGAACTTCTTGCTTCAAGTTTTGGTATTCCAGGTCAGTGAACTTTCTTTCAGCATCGCCAACTGTATCAGAAGCAGCTTGAACAGATAGTTCTCTTAGTCTTGTGAGAATGTTTGAAACTTCATTAAGACCACCTTCAGCAATTTGAATCATAGAAATACCGTCACCGGCGTTTCTTTCAGCTTGCTTAGTACCTCTCATGAAGGACTTCAATTTCTCGGAAATTGCCAAACCAGCAGCATCGTCAGCAGACTTTGTAATTCTCGAACCTGAAGAGAGCTTCCCAAGGGAATCTTCCATGCCGATGTTGTTCTGACTGAGTGTACGCTGGGCAGCGAGAGACGCAACGTTTGTGTTAATACGAAAACCCATTAATTCCTCCTTGGTTTCTCATGTCCCTTTCTTGGAACTGAACCCCTAACCGTGAGGATCAACAAACTTCCGTGTTCGATTTAGTTTGAATTTCTGAACTTAATACATGATGTATTACCTTGTTCATGAAACGTTTCGGAGCTCTCAGGAAAAGCTTAATAAAAAAATGAACTTTTTTTCCGGTTTTTTCACTGGAGCAAAAAGGTCGGTTTGTCATAGATTTTTTACACTATAAAGGAAGAGAATTCTTAATTTAGAGGCCTGAAATGACGATAAGAAGGGCATGGAACAAGGTAAACCCTTCATCTTCATTCACCCACTTTCAGATGCCCTTCAAAAACTGCTTGATGAATATAAAGAAAAAGCAGAAGCAGAAAATCTGGAAATATTTGAACTTGAGAATGTAGCTGAAGTTACACAGGTTTTACCTACACTTGGCCAGAGTTTGACCATTACAAGTTCACCAAAAAAATGTGCGCAAATTCTTCAATCTTGTAAACGAATCATCAAGAGAAACAATCTAAAAATCATTCTTTTAAGTCCCAAGCAACTTCCATGGAAGGTTCAACAAAAGCTAACAAAAGTTGGTCTGACGGAATGTGCTGTCGAGCCTATTCCACAAAGAACACTCAGCTATAAAGTAAATCTCCACTTGCGTGCCATCAAAGTAAGCTCAGGAGAAGACGAAGCTGAAATGAATAAAACATTTGGTGCCGATGGAGATCATCAGTTCAGTGACATGGACAAGCAAGGAATTGAAAAGGGAATCAAGAAAGAAGATAGTGAACTTGATGGTTCAGATCTCTATGGTAAGAAAGGCGCTAATGGACTTTCAGATATGTCTTCTGATGAAGATATGGATGAGGAAATTGGTGAAGCTGGTGAAGTAAAAGATCCTAAAGACAATTTGAAAGAGATGATGAAAGAAGGTCTCTCTTTCGATATGGATGAAGATGATTCTCTCCCCTCCCTTGACGAGGAAATTCCTACTGCTGGAGCAATGCCTTCAGACAAGATGCCAGATTATGCCGACGAAGATCAAAACGCTCTTATGAATGAACTTAAGGGCATGCGCGAAGAACTTGGTGGAAACCTTCAAGGAGAAGCCAATTTGAAAGAAGAACTGATGAAAGATCTTGAAGGTCATGGTCAGTTCAAAGAAGAAGACAAAGGTGGTAACTACGAAGGCGAAGGCAAAGCTGCTGATCAACTAAAAGACCTAGCTGGTGAAAGCAATTTCCATGAAGAAGACCAAGGTGGTAACTATGAAGGCGAAGGCAAAGCTGCTGATCAGTTAAAAGATCTTGCTGGAAAAAATAATTTTCATGAAGATGATCAAGGTGGCAACTACGAGGGTGAAGGTAAAACCGCAGATCAACTCAAAGATCTAGCCGGAAAAAACAATTTCAAAGAAGATGACCAGGGTGGCAACTATGAGGGTGAAAACAAAGCTGCTGACCAACTAAAAAACCTTGAAGGAAAAGATCAAACAGGCGCGAAAAAGGAACCAGGTAACCTAGCAGGTAAAACACAAGAAGGCGCCGCTGCTCAACCTGGAAACCTTGCAGGTAAAAATAAATTCCAAGAAGAGAAGAAGGGCAATCTCGAAGGTGACCAAAAAGAATCCGCGGAAAGAAAGGCCGGTAACCTCCAGGGGAAAACTCAGGAAGGAACATCTGCTCAGCCTGGGAATCTCGGTGGAAAGACCAAAGAAGGTGCGGAAAGACAAGCTGGTAACCTCGATGGAAAAACCAAAGAAGGCGCGCAAAGACAAGCTGGTAACCTAGATGGGAAAACCCAACAAGCAGCAGAGAGAAAGAAAGACTATGACGGAAAAGGCCAGAAAGCAGATGAGCTAGAAGGATACTACGGACGTAAAAAAGAGAAACAAGAGCAATCTGATAGTGAAGATGAAAATACTCGTCCTGCAGCATTAAGCTTGGATAAGGACAAACAGAAGAAAAAAACAGATGGTTGGGATGAAGGTGCAAAGAAAGGAATGTCCGGTGATGGAGATGAAGCTGATCAAATGGATTCTCACTGGGGTAAGAAAAAAGAGAAGCAAGAAGCAGACAGTGATCAAGATGAAATAGAAAAGGACGGAACCCTATCCCTTGATGCAGATAAGAAGAAAAAAGAAACTTCTGGCTGGAGCGAAGACTCAAAGAATGGGATGAAGGGCAAAGGTGAAGGTTTCAAGGCAGATCAGATCGATGGTTTCTATGGTCGTAAAAAATCCAAAGAAGATGAAACTACTGATCAAAAAGAAAAAGAGAAAGCTGAAAGTCTTGATGAAGATAAATATCGCAAGAAAGAAAAAGGCTATGACTTTGAAGTGGCCGATGGGAAAAAGAAAGACGCCCCAGTCATGGAGGCAGAAGATCCCAAGAAAAAGTCTGGTGAAGATGAATCTGAATTCGAATCTTTACTCGCCAAAACAGGATCTGAAATCAAATATGCAGGTCCTAAAGACTGGGGTGAGCAAACCATCGATTATAGAAAACTGAATGATGAGTTTGGTGGTATCACTACTGATCGAGAGGGACAGGATGGTACAGGAATGGAACTCAGAGATGGTGTTCCTCTTCCAGAAAAGGCCTCTTCAGATGATGGAGGCATGGAAACAGCAGAAATCCCACCAATAGAGGCAGTTCCTAGAGGTCTTGACGATCTTGTTGCAGTTCTTGATCTCTATCTTGGCAAGAAATCACCTTCAATTATACTCGACCAGATCGCTGAAACAATTGTCAGCAAGGGTGCTGAATGGACACTCTTTTGTAAAAGCGATGGTGCAAAGCTTGATCTAAGTTCTTATGGTGGCCTTGATCCGATCAAGGCCAGTCAAAAGATAAATGAAAACAGTACTGCTTGGCTCAAACAAGGGCTTCCTGAATGGAGCGATCCCACTTTTCAAGCAGAAGAAAATACTTTCTTTTTTCCTTACTTTGATGGTGTGACACCTCTTGGGTTATTTGTTGCTCACTTCAATTCGAAATTAGAAGAAGAGGCATCTAAGCCAATTGAAGTAATTGTAGAAGGAGCACGTGGTGTCTTCCTCGATTCGCATATAAAAGTAGTTGAAGAAAAACCAAAAAAGCCGGGCATGCTCGGTAAACTCTTTGGAAAGAAGGCAGGCTGATGGCAAACAAAGTCTTTTTTCACATTGAACATCAAATGCTTGGAAAACAAACCATTTTTCCATTCCATCTCTATATCTACAATCCATTTAAGAACACTTATTCCCCATTTCTCCAGGCCAATAGTCCATTGACCAAAGAGAAGCGTGCCTTTCTTGCACACTTGGTGAAAAAGGGTGCTGTAATCGCGATCAATGAACGTCAGAAGTTGACATTCACTAGATCAATGCAGATCAGAGAAGACAAGATTAAAGCTCACAGTGTTGAACAGGGCTATAACGTAGAAGTTGCTTCGTCTCCCACTCCAATCAGAAGTGCATCCCGTGGGAAAATCAGTATTTCGCAGGACAAGCTCAAAGAAAAGCTGAAAAAAGAAAAGTTTATTCCAAGTGAAGCTCTTGGAGAAGCTGCATCGACTGAAGACTTTTCAAAACTCATCGCAAGGGCAAAGGATGAAATCATGTCCTTTAGTCTACGAACAAATCACACTATGAGCCTTGCAGTTCATTTGGGTGAAAAGTTCTTAAGTGAAGATAATGAAGTTAATAGAGTTGTCTCTCTCTCCTATTTCTTTGCCAAAATTCTAGGAGTAAATGATGATGAAACACTTGCCGTATTAGTATGTAGTGCTTTCTTTTCACATCTTGGATACACTCAAATGCCTGTGAAAATATCTCAGAATAGCCACAGTGAGTTGAACGAGCAAGGTAAAGAGTATCTCAAGAAACATCAAAATCTGGCCACACATCTTATTAGAAAATCTGGTATAGAGCTGGACTCTAGAGTTATTGAAGTGATCAAAGATCACCACGAAAGAGTCTCTGGAAAGGGCTATCCGTCTGCGAAGGCCGGAGACAAAATCGATCAACTGGCTGTGCTGCAAGCTCTCGCTCAATACCCGCCCGATCGTGGCTTCAATCGCAGCATCAGTCCGGGCCACGGCCGAGTCGACGACAGGCTCCACGA
>JBFEVX010000007.1:0-67003 GCA_041546685.1 Bacteriovoracaceae bacterium
TATTGAATATACTGATCGGTATAGTATAATAGACTAGATAGTTAATTCTGGGCCACCAACATAACCCCTGCAAGGCCTTAGAATCAAAAAGAAAAAAAGATTCAATCAAATAGATTTTGGCGTTGGAGTGATCTGAATAGGTCCTCCAAAAGGCCAAACAAAATCATCAAGAAAGAGATTCAGAAAATGCGTGGGCGCTTGCCCAGGCCCATTGAAAATTATATCCACCAAGTTGTCCGGTCACATCGACTACTTCTCCAATAAAGTAGAGTCCTTTTTGAAATTTTGACTCCATATTCTTCGAAGAGATTTCGTTAACGTCTACACCGCCTCGAGTAACCTCCGCCTTTCTGTATCCCTCTGTACCGGAAGGAATAAAGCTGAAGTTAGATAGGTACTCAAAGACACGATTGAGATCTCTTTTTGATACTTGATTTATTGGCTTCGAGTCTTCAATATCTAGTTCCGACAACACCATTTCAACAAATCTTTTGGGAAAATTCTCTGCCAGAGAACCCAACAGATTCTTCTTAGAAGATGTATTCAAAATCTGCTCGATTTTTTTTCCTGAAGTAAAATCAATTTTTACTCTCTCCCCAGAGTGCCAATAGAGAGAAATCTTCAAAATTGCAGGACCGCTCATTCCTTTATGCGTAAAGAGGAGATCCTCTATAATCTCGTGCTTTCCAGTTTTGATCAAAACGGGAAGACTCACTCCACTTAATTCAGTAAAGGGCTTTTGCATAGTAAACGGAACCAGCGACGGTGAAGTTGGAACAATTTTATGACCAAACTGCTTGGCCACCTTATAACCAAAGTCTGTAGCTCCAATGGGAGGGATACTTAACCCACCTGATGCTACGACGAGAGACTTACATGAGATCATCCCAATAGTTGACTCAAGCTCAAAACCATCATCAGTTGATACAACTTCATCTACCCGTGTTCCAAGTCGAAGCTCCACTCCAGCTTTTTCACACTCTCTGACCAACATATCGCGAACCTCTTTGGCTGAGTTTTGACAAAACAGCTGTCCATCTTTTTTCTCAAACCACTCAATTTTATAAATGTTTAGAAGTTTCAAGAATTCATCGGGCTTATATCTGGAAAGTGCTGATTTAAAAAAATGTTTGTTACTGCTTTGATAATCTGAAGGTGAAGCATTGATATTGGTGAAGTTACATCGCCCCCCACCTGAGATAAGTATTTTTCTTCCAAATTCGCGATTGTGTTCTATGAGAAGAACTGATTTGCCCTTCTGACCAGCCAGTGCAGCGGCATGGAGCCCCGAAGCCCCACCACCTATGATTACGACATCAAAGTTTTGCATTGATCAAGGTAAGAACTTTTTAAGTCTTTCAAGTTCTTTCTTCTCTTCTTCAGGAATACTTGTACCACCTGATCCCGAGTAACCAAAAATAACATTTTGCTCATATTCTTTAAAACACTTTGGAGCGAATTCACTCTTCGGGTAACGGGTTATACATTCCTTCAAATAGACATCTGAAAGAGAATAGAAAAAATTGAAATTGAGACTTCTATCAGCAATGCTCAACCAATAAAGTATTTCTGGCACAAGTTTTGAGTTTGGTCTTTGTGCCAAGTATTTGGTAAGAAAGCCACTTGCCACCAAGAGAGTTACATCCTGACTTCCATCTTCAACTGTTTTGTCATTCCCCACCAATGGTGACAGATAAGTATTGATAAAGCTTCTAAGGTCAGACTCTTTGTTCAACGAATAAACCGTTTTGGAGTTTTTCCAGACTTTCAGCTGCTTGATCCAGTCCTTAACATCTTCACGAATCATCTTCGATATCTTTGGATCATTTTCATACTTGGAAAGAGAAGTAATGGCCTTATCAGGTCTAAAATAAACTTTGGTATAAGTCGTAAGAATTCTATTCAATGACTGACCTATTGAGCGATCAAGATATCCCTCGGCTCCACTGGCCCCAACCTTGTCATTGATCTTTTTCAATTCTTCATTTTTCTCCATTCGCTTGGTTATTGCCCTGTCGAAATAGCGAATGGATTTATTGAAATTTCTCGTAACGAATAAAAATTCAGCATACTCAAAATCGTTGTCAAAATTTCCTCTCCCTACAGCATTTACAGAAGTGATAAATCCTCGTTTCCCACCGCTCAATTGAGTGTGACAGGAAATACAAAGGCTAGCGGTAGCTTTGAGTCTGGTTCTGGCAAATAGTTTATTGTTTGTATTAAAAGCATCTATTGTATGTTGAAGGTGATCTTTCACAACTTCGTAAGAAGGCTGAAAGCCCGGTGTTTTAAAAGTCTTTATATGTTCTGAGTTCTTGAAAGCATTCGAAATGTTTGTAAGATTTGAAATGATTACTCCAGATGATTTCGGATCCTGAAACTTCATTTCGTTATTCATATAAGGAATCAGTTTAACGAACGAATTGAAGACCTCATTCATGACTTGCTTTGTGTTCTTCGGCTTGGTCTGCGCCCAAGAAGAGCTGACCAATGTTATCAAAACCAGAGCACACAAAATTTTCTTCATCGTCTTTCCTTTTACGAATGTTTTCAAAGTATTATCCAATATTTTAAATGAATTTACATCTCTCTCACTGATTCAAATCAGTCTTCTTGGATACCAGTCAAAACTGATCAAATATTAATTTCAACTTTTGTTATCCTTCGATTGAAAAATTCTCAGGAATGATTGATTTCCAGCCGAAAACAATTTATATTTACCCGTCTTCACGACTAAGAATTCTGAAGACAATTCGAGGGGCAAAATGAAAACGACCAATTTTATTAACGACGAATCGCAATTGGTAGAGATCAACACTGAACTTCAAAAACTACTTGGAGAATCTGAAACAGAGGACTTTCTAAGAGGCGTAGTCCAAGGACTTGAAGTACTGAAAAATCTCGGTATCGATCCTAATCAAGATTAGTCTTTAAAATCAAATAGTTGACTAAAAACCAAGAGTCAAACTCTATTAATTTCCCATATTTACGGATTCTCGCTTCTATGCCATATTGATTGGTCTGAAACTCCCTTAAATAAAGGCCGAATGACCATGAAGTATGAATTTCATCAAATTGAAGAAAAGTGGCAAAAAACCTGGAAAGACAACCAGACCTACAAAGTAAGTGAAGACAAAAATAAGCCTAAGTTTTATGTCCTCGACATGTTCCCATACCCATCAGGAGCAGGGCTTCACGTTGGTCATCCACTTGGATACATCGCTTCAGATATCTTTGCCAGATACAAAAGACTTAAGGGTTTCAACGTACTTCACCCGATGGGCTACGATGCTTTTGGTTTGCCAGCTGAGCAATATGCAATTCAAACCGGGCAGCATCCAGCAGACTCAACAAGAAAAAATATCAAACGTTATAGAGAGCAGCTCGATAAAATCGGCTTCTGCTTTGACTGGGACCGCGAAGTTATTACCTGTGAGCCAGAATACTATCACTGGACCCAGTGGGCGTTCCTTAAAATGTTCAATTGTTGGTACGACAATAAAACCAATAAGGCGGCAAGCATAGATGACTTGATCGCGGCATTTAAGACCGACGGAAATCAAAATGTTGATGCTGCGACAGATATGGAAGAAAAATTCACTGCAGATGAATGGAATTCATGGGATGAAGCCAAGCAAGAAGAAATTCTACAGAAATATCGTATTGCATTTCTCTCAGACACAATGGTGAATTGGTGTCCGGCACTCGGGACAGTTCTGGCCAATGACGAAGTCAAAGATGGAGTTTCAGAGCGTGGTGGTCATCCGGTCGAACAGAAAAAAATGAAGCAATGGTGTTTGCGAGTAACTGCTTACGCACAAAGATTACTAGACTCTCTTGAAGATCTCGGCTGGACTGATTCTTTGAAAGAAATGCAAAGAAACTGGATTGGACGAAGTGAAGGTGCCACTGTTTATTTTCCGATCAAGGATTCACAAGACAGAATGGAAATCTTCACCACCAGACCGGACACAATCTATGGTGTCACATTCATGGTGCTGGCCCCAGAGTCAGAATTGATCGATCAAGTTACGACAGCAGATCAAAAGGCTGCCGTCGATGCTTATCTCGACAAAGCAAAAAGAAGAACAGAAAGAGAGAGAATGCAGGACAAAACCATCAGTGGTGTCTTCACAGGTGGATATTGTAAACATCCATTCACCAACGAAGATATACCTATTTGGATTGGAGATTATGTTCTTGGAAGTTATGGGACAGGTGCCATCATGGCCGTTCCCGCCCACGATGAAAGAGACTGGGCCTTTGCCAAGCACTTCAATATTCCTATCGTTGAAGTTGTTGCCGGTGGGAATGTTCAAGAAGCCAGTCACGATGCCAAGTCAGGAAAACTTGTAAACAGTGAACTGATCAATGGCCTTGAGGTTAAGGACGCTATTCCAAAGATTATTGAAGAAATCGACAAAAGAGGATTGGGTTCAAGAAAAGTGAACTTCAGACTTCGCGATGCGATTTTTGCCAGACAAAGATACTGGGGTGAACCATTCCCAATTTATTTCAAAGATGGTGTTCCGAAACCACTTGATGAAAGTGATCTTCCATTGAAACTTCCAGAGGTTGATGCTTTCAAACCTACTGAAACAGGTGAGCCACCTCTTGGCAGGGCAAAGAATTGGACGACAAAAGATGGCTACCCGCTTGAGCTTTCAACAATGCCAGGGTTTGCCGGATCAAGTGCATACTACTTGAGATACATGGACCCACATAACAACACGGGACTTGTTTCAAAAGAGGCCAATGAATACTGGCAAGACGTAGATCTATATATCGGTGGAACAGAGCATGCAACTGGGCATTTGATCTACTCAAGATTTTGGAACAAATTCCTCTATGATTTGGGATATGTCTGCAAAGATGAGCCATTTAAAAAATTGGTCAACCAAGGAATGATTCAAGGTCGTTCAAACCTTGTCTACAGAGTTAAAGGAACAAACCAATTTGTATCACTTGGACTTAAAGACAAATATGAAACTTCAACTCTTCACGTAGATGTGAACATTGTAGATAACGATGTTTTAGATACTGAAGCCTTCAAGAGCTGGAGACCAGACTTTAAAGATGCAGAGTTCATTTTGGAGGATGGGAAATATGTTTGTGGTTACGCCAATGAAAAGATGTCAAAATCACTTTTCAATGTTGTCAATCCTGATGATGTGATTGGAAAGTACGGAACCGACACATTCAGACTTTATGAAATGTTTCTTGGACCAATTCAACAATCCAAACCATGGAACACTTCTGGTATTGAAGGTGTTTACAGGTTCCTTCTAAAAGTCTGGAAGCTATACAACAAAGATGACAACTTCAGTGTCAGTGATGAACCTGCCACTCCTGAAGAATTGAAATCTCTTCATAAATGTATCAAGAAGGTTGATGGAGATATTCAAAATTTTGATTTCAACACGGCCATCTCTGCGATGATGATCTGTGTAAATGAGCTGACTGACCTGAAATGCAACAAGAAGGAAATTCTTGAAAAATTCATCGTCATGCTATGTCCATTTGCTCCGCATATCGCAGAAGAATTATGGAGCCTCATGGGGCACAAAGAAACTGTAACACTTGCGGAGTTTCCTACTCATGACGACAAGTATCTTGTTGAATCCACTTGGAAATGTCCTGTTTCAGTCAATGGGAAACTCAAGTTTGTACTCGACCTTCCTGTAGACTTCGACAAAGCTGCAATCGAAAAAGCAGTAATGGATGACGAGAGAACTCAAGGACTACTTGATGGAAAAGCATTGGCCAAACTTATTGTTGTTCCAAAGAAAATCGTCAACTTGGTGATTAAGTAAGACTAAAAAATTCTAGGTTTCATATCCTTATCCTGTCCCGATACCAGGGGCAGGATTTTATCATAGATAAATATAGGCATAAATTTATTGAATAGGCTCAAGAAGCCCATAATCCATGGAAAAGCATAGCGCTTTTTATTCTTAATTATTGCTTTAAGTACTTGTTGTGCAGACTTCTCTACAGTTACTTTAAATGGCATATCAAACTCATCATGATTGGCCATTGGAGTCTCTAAAAATCCCGGAAGAACTGTAATAACTTTGACTCCATATGGAGCCAGATCTAAACGTAAACTCTCCAAAAAGTTGTTCAATGCTGCCTTTGATGCTGAATAACTGCATGCCCCTGGCAGACCTCTAATACTTGCCAAAGATGAAATTCCTACTATTGAACCACTTCCTCTTTCGGCCATTTCTTTCAAATATGGTGACACCGTTCTAACGACACCAAAGTAGTTGATCCCCATGATTCTCGAATCAATTCCTTCATCAAAAAAACGTGCAGGATTCACGCCTCCGACACCTGCATTAGCAATTATCACATCTGGACAATTTTCCCTCTCAACTACTTCGGCAAGTGGATTTTCTTGCAAAAGATCAGCCTGATAAATTGCGATGTAGCTCCCCTTTGCTCGACATAAGTCTGCAGTATCCGAGAGGCCTTCTTTATTCAAATCCAAAAGAATCAACTTCTCAGCATAAGGACAGAGTTGCTTTGCAAGCTCCCTTCCTAGCCCTGAAGCTGCTCCAGTTATCAAAACAGTCTTTCCTGTGAAAAAATTCAGATTCATAACTACTTCTTAAGTCCCAATTCGAGACGGTCTCCAGTGATCTTTTTGAACAGTTTATATGTGAATTTATCCTCTTTTCTAATCGAACATTCAAGAGACAAAGGAGAATATTCAGAGTGCTCAATGGTTTTTTTACCAGTAGATGGGTCCACAAATCCATAACTAATTACAAATCGAGAAGAGGAGTTATCGAGTACCTTTACTTCATTCACTTTTAGCAAAGTTCCAGAAAAAATTTGTATATCCTTATTCACCTTGATTCCTATCGTGAATGCACAATGATTTTTGTCCTCTTCTCTGGGAGTATCTGCTGTATAGACATTTCCATACTGAAAGATAATAGGTCTCATCCCTTGCTGAACAGCTTTTTGATTATAAACAAAAGTCAAAGTTCTATTTACCTTGATGGCCATTCTCGTTGTGTAATCCTTAAGTTCCGCCTCTTCAGATATTTGAGAATCAAACTTATTTTCTTTTTGATTACTACTCATCATCGAAAATCTGGAATCTGAATAACAATTGAGTTGAAAGTGAGGAGTCAGATGTAAGGAGAGATGATCCTGCTTGAGTGAATATTGGCTAGTAACCTTTATATCTCTTTTGGAGTCTTTGACCACAAGATAGAGGTAACCGTTTCTTGAGAAAAACATGATCAGAAAGTTTTTGAAAACCGTTTGCCCACCTTTATCAGTACCAAAACTGAATTGATGTTCAACTTCGTTTGAAACTGAAATGTCCTGATTTTTGATCTGACAAACGCGGTTTTCAGCATAAACAGAAAAAGAAAATAGCATAAAAATAGCAATTAATTTCACTCAACTAACCTTGATGGATTAGTCTCCATTATAAAGAAAAAGCGCGGATTAAAAAAAAGGGAAAAAAAAAGCGCCCTGGCGGTGGGCGCTTTCTCTTTAGCAGTTTAGCGACAGGTGATTCCAGTAGTGGAACCTAGGGAAACGAGAGATATATCTTGATAGTTCATGACGAAGTCGTCTTCCTGAACTATAGACATATTAATTACGTCGTGGTCTTTCTTCAGTTCAGCCTTCCACTTGACTTCAATCCCTACTCTCACAAGAGTAGAAAGAGTCTCTGGGTTAGTTGAATGAGAATCAACCATCACTCCACGAACAGTGAAAGACTCTACATCTTTGAACTGTCCCTTGCAGCTACTGAAGACCATTGAAGAAATGAAATTTTTCATGTCTTCATGAACAAGCTCAATGTTTTCTACATTTGTTGGGTAGTAAACAACCTGAGTGTCTTTGTCACCGATGATTCCGGCTCTGGCGTAAGCCGCAGCATATGCATGAGCTTGAGAGGCAGTTCCCAACGTCAGCACCATCATGAAAATCATCGTTAACTTCTTGAACATTTTGTTCTCCAATTTGATGAACCACTTTTAGAAAATCCCGGCCTAAACTTCAAGGTGTTTCCGACTATTACAGTCAGTTTTCCTTCACGCCTTTTGTGAACACCCATTCACAAAATATGTGAACACTCTTCACGGCAATAGTGAACACCCCTTCACAGAATTTGTGAAGATGTTAAGCTATTGATAATGGTAAAGAATATGCCCGATATTCAAGAGTATAAGAACTACCGCGATTTTCTTCGCGACTTCATTCTGTATAAGAAAACACAAAATCCCTATTGGTCGTATGGGATGTGGGCCAAGGACCTCGATTTAAATGGGGCCTCAACACTCTCGATGATCATGAAAGGAAAAAGGCATCCTTCAAAAAAATTAGCTGATACCTTTTGTGACTATTTCAAATTTGATGACAGCCAGGCTTCCTATTTTCATGAATTAATCAAAATCCAAAAACAAACGAAGGATGATCCAACACTTACTATTCTTCTTTTAGAGCAGAAAGGATTGGATAAACCAGACGAAGACAAACCTCTTTTCTTCGACTGGAGAGCATTTGCCATCAGAGAACTTACTCAAATGAAAGGCTTCAGAGAAGACACTTTCTGGATAAGTGAAAGACTTGGAAACAAGATTACTCCTCAAGAAGCAGGAGCAATCCTGGATAAGTTAATCAAGTTTGGAATTCTTGAAAGAGGAAATAATCAAAACCTTCGAGCGACAAGCCAAGTTATCAAACCTAGTGATGGATTCACAAAATCTCAAGCGAGAACATTTCACGAAGAAGTTACAGACCTCACCAAAGCGGCTTTTGAACTTCCAATTGCTCAGCGAGCCTTCACTTCAACAACTTTGAGTGTGAAGAAAGAAAAAGTAGAAGAAGCAAAGAAGCTTATTCGTGAGTTTCAGATCAATTTCTCAAAGTTGATAGAGGGAAATCCCGGAGAAGAGGTCTACCAGTTCAATATGCAATTTTTCCCTTTAACTAAAGTTGATGAATAAATCAGGCTGATTTTTTCAGATAATCTTCGAGAGAGATTACCTCACCTTCCTCGGCCTCTTCGTTGACCTCAGCAAGGACCTTGACTCTCTCTCGATGCATTTCCATATAGAAATCATTGGATAGTGAATGACCGAAGTTCTCTTCAAAAGAATCAATGTCAGACTTGATGATTCTTGCCGTTTCAAGACTGATCACTTTTGCAGATTTGATATCATGTCCTTCAGCATGGACCGTCACCAAACATTCCGAAATGGGATCAGTAACCACAGTGAATTCTTTCCAGCGGTAAATGATATAGCCGTCTTCATTCTCACTGGGTGAGCCTTTCTTTAAGGCATCAGTAATCTGTTTGTCCGTTACATTACGTTGACCCTGCCTTTCTAAAAAATGCTTGGTCTTTGTGTATCCCTGAATCTTCAATTTCTGCTTGGCCATAGGGGATTAGAATGCCACCAAGGGCCAAAGGATTAAAATTCAATAAGTTGGCCTTGTAATCGAAAAATTCAAACCCTTGAATTTAGAAAAGCTGGCAAACACCCTGCCAACGAAAAGCGCCTGTTATTTCATGAGTTCCCAAAAAAAAAGCCAGTCATAAGACTGGCTTTTTTTATTTTTAAATGGTGCCCAGGAGAGGACTTGAACCTCCACGCCGAAGCACTAGATCCTAAGTCTAGCGTGTCTACCAATTTCACCACCTGGGCACAGATGTGACGCAATGTAAAATTACTTGGTCTGACGTGAGATGCAGTTTAAACAATCATGCGAGGGATGACAAGAGGATTTAAGAGGCTTTTTTGTTGGCCTTTCTCTCCATCTCTTCGAGCTTCAGTTTAGTGGCATTGAGTTCTTGCTTGAGTTGAACATTGTCCTTCTTGACGCCATTAAGATCCTCCAGCGCCTTTTTGGAAGCCTCTTCGGCCTTTGCTTTAAGGGTTTCAAGTTGCTTGATCTTTAGCTGAAACTTCTGATCGTTGGCCCCTGCTCCAGCTGCCTGAGCAC
The DNA here is from genome assembly GCA_041546685.1 of Bacteriovoracaceae bacterium. Taxonomy (GTDB): domain Bacteria; phylum Bdellovibrionota; class Bacteriovoracia; order Bacteriovoracales; family Bacteriovoracaceae; genus M0603. Next base: position 9,979 of record JBFEVX010000007.1, read on the forward strand.
GAGCACCACCCTTATTTTTACCTGCAGCTCCGCCGCCCTGCGCAGCATTAATCTGGGCCTGCATAAACTTGATTTTTTGTTCATAAGATTTGATCTTTAAACCAGCGGCCTTGAGTTTTTCGGTGAATTGTTTTTCTCTATCTTGAAGATCTTTAATCTTGGAAGCTTCTGCCACATTGGCGGTGGCCTTTTCTTTTTTATCTTCTTGTCTCTGATTCGCTTCAATTTTAAGAAGGCGTACTTCTTCCTCGTACATACTCGACTGTTGCTGGCTTTTCTTCAACATTCTATTGATTCGCTCTTTTTCTTCTCTAAGTTTATTTATAGTTGAAGTAGATTTTTGACTCTCTTGTCTAAGTTTTGCCATATCGCCTTCCATCTTCTGACTGATGGCCTTTGTTTTGGCTTCCATATTGTCATTCAGTTGACTCAATCTATTAGTCATCATCTCAAGCTGAGATTTGAGGTTATGATTCTCTTCTTGAAGTTCAATTGCATTTAATGAATCACCTTCTACTGACTTCCCTTCAGCTCCAGCAGCATTATGAGCGTTCGACAACATTGAAGGGCGATTCTTTAATTTCTCAATTTCTTTATCTTTAAGTTCAACTATTTTTTCATTACTCATTCTGACTTTTTCAATCGTACTCTCACGATTTTTAGTTTCACGAATTTGCTTATCTAAAGCATTTTTTAAGTAGAGAATCTGCTTATTAAGTTTCTCTTCGATATCATCACTTTCATTACCAACAGCTTCCAAAGTTTCTTCTATATCCTTGACCTGCTCTTCAACTCCTGGTGATTCTTCATAGTCAACAGGTGCCTCTCCAGGGTTGACAGAAGTTGCTTCTGCCATTTTTCTAAGTTCAAGATCCTTAGCCTTCGATTCACTCAATGCATTTTTGAGTTGTACTTTGAGGTAATTAATCTGTTCTTGTGGATTTGCCTTATCAAGATTGCCTTCATCTCCAAGCCCTTTGAGCTTGGCCTCTACAGCGGCCATACTGGCGATCTGACCTTTCATGATATCGATGAGCTTTTTCATACGAAGAGCTCTTTCATTTGCAGATTGAACCTGATTCTTCAATCCTTGAACTTCTCGTGAATGCTCCAGTGCCATAGCTTGTACATCACCACCAGACTGTTCAATTTTTTCTGCAATCATCTGCTCAGTAACTTTATCTGCCAAGTCGTCAACCATTGGAGCACAATCATCTTCAATGGCTTCAAGCTCTCTCGCAACAAGTTTCAAAACTTCTGCATTCAGTTCAGTTCTTCCACCACCTGACTTTCTAATTTCTTCACTATTTGTTTTGAAATCATCGACAATTTTTAGTTTCTTGACCTGCCAAGTCTCATCTGTAACTTTATCTTCTTCGTCTTCACTCTTTTTGAAATAACTATTAACCTCTTCAGCACTCATATCCTCAATGCTTTCAGAAAATTTATTCACATACTTTTCACCCTCAAAAGTATCGAGAACACGATCAATACCCGCATCAATCTTTTTAAGTTCTTTTGGATCTTTGACGGCATCAGCGATATAAGCTTTCTCATCTTCTGATAACGAATCTGCAATTTCAGGTCTCAGATTGTTGATCATCTGATCAATCTCATCCTGATCAACTTCTTCTGGATTAACGCCTTCAGATTTTTTAACTTTCTGGATAACCTCAACAACTCTTTTAATTTTAACCAGATTTTTTTTGTTATCTTCAGATCCCCCAAGAATACTTGTAGACTTCCCAGGCAGTTCATCTGACTCCATTTTGACTGTCGTCTTGACGACTTTGACTCTCGGTCTTTCGAGTAGTTCTTCTTTTCTCTCTTCAAAGCTCTTGATGTCTTTCAAGCTCATCGAAGTGAACCAGTTTTCTTCTGGTAGCTTCTTGCTCCAGCTGGCCGTAAATATTACTTTGCTGGCGGACTGAAGATAGGTCACGCTTAAAAAATCTGTTTGTTTCAAAGAATCAGAAACCAATGAAGAAAATGGAGCCTTATGACTTGCTGGTTCCAGTGCTTCCCAAAGATAATCTTTGACGAAGTTTTGAACATTCGCATGAATCTGAACCATCATATGAGAGTCATTCATTCCATATTCGATATCAACAGGAATAAATGCAATTTCACCTTTGTTTAGATAACTGAAGTAAGTCAGAATATTTGTCAGATAGTTTCTAACTCGAACAAAATTGAATCCCAATTCAAATGCATCAGTCGCCACGATGTCAGAGTAATAACCAACACTCATATGATCGACCATCTTGATGTTTTCTGAATCTGTAATTAATCCACCGGACATGCCATCAACATTAATAAAACCACCTTTTTTGATGGCGTTCTTAACCATTTCATTAAACAGAGGATCCTTCAGCGCTGAGGGACAGAGAACCATCTCTCCTGAGTTTTTGAAGAATTCAGGTAGACTTGTCGGCATTTCCAAAGATACGTGTGCACCATCTTCTGGTCCAATCAGAAGTACATCTTCTCCTGCCTCTTCAGCTAATTCCATTCCGAGATCTTCGATCAAAGAAGTGAGTTCTTCAGGCAATGAATCGTAAATGTATTTATACTTTTTACGAGACATCAAGCTCCAATAAGGTCTGCATCTCCAAGATGCTTGTCCAAGTTTTTAAATATTCCCACCAGCATTGATTCTAGTCTTGGTGAAAGGGTATTTTCATTGCATACTTCGCTATCAACTCTTCCATGCAGGAAGACACATGTATTCTCATTATCGAAATTGACCATTTCCAAACCGTAATTTTGAGATACGAAAATGATCAATGTTTCGAGATCTGAAAGTTCCGACCATTTCACCCCATGAGGAAACCCGCTTCCATCAGTTTTTTCATGATGCCTTGAAATCAAAGGCATCAGATTTTTCATATAAAAGAATTTCTCTTCAGCTTCAGGAAACAAAATGAATGGGTTTTCAGAGTGTTCTTCAAAGTTTTTCTTTTCCTCTGCATCGTTCAACAACTGCAAAGGTCTCCCTTTATCTCTCCATTCTTCAGAAATGGCCGCTACCATGCTGTAATTCAAATTTTTAAGGAGGCCACTATCAAAGAAAAATGGAAGGTGATAAATGTCTTTAAGCACTCTGTAGTCGACATACCCTAAAGCAAGAGAGAAGCAGACCATCAGTGCTCCCTGCAAGGAGTACACTCGATAGAGATCAAGACTTTTTGTCTTCCACTCGTTCACCATTCTATCTGGTAAATCATTAAACGTGCGATGTGCAGCTTCCATAAGATCCAAAAGTGATCCTTCTGATTTTCCATTCCAAAAAACGTTTTTAAACCAATTAAGAAAATAAACTCTGACCTTTTCTCTAGCTGAATGACTCTTGGCCTCTCTGAGTTCATCCATAAAAGAAACGAACTTATCAACATTCCATGAATACATTCTGTAATTACATGGCAGTGTGTTTTGAGCTTTGAAAAATTTAAGAACGTAATTGTGATCAATAACATCGCCGGCAGAGCAAAGAGTTACCTTCCCCTTCCAATTGATGTCACCGGGGGCAAAACAAAAATTTTCGAGTTGTTCAAAACTGATTTCAGTATTCAACTGTCCAGTCTGATGATCATCATCAGTCAAAAAACTCGCGTTCTTTGCACTATCTCGTTCCATTAATATCCTTTTGGAGAATGCTCTTCTCCATATTGCTTATCGGGTAAAATATTAAAATTGTTAAATTTCGGGGACTTAACCAATTATTTTGGTCAAATAAAAAGGGCCGCTAAAAAGCGACCCTTATTCTTAAAGAAAATTTTAGAAATGATTAAACTTGAATCGGATTGAAACACTTGTACTCATGTGTTTCCGACTGGTTAGTTATCCCAGGATAATTTTGCTTACACTCATCCTTGGCCATCCAACATCTCGGATGAAAATGACAACCAGAAGGAGGATTCATTGGAGAAGGAATATCACCTTCAAGAATAATTCTCTCGTGACTTACATTTGGGTTTGGTTGAGGAATGGCCGAGAAAAGTGCTTTAGTATAGGGGTGTCTTGAACCACCATAAAGCTCATGTGACTCAGCAACTTCAACCATATTTCCAAGGTACATAACTGCAACTCGGTTTGAAATGTACTCAACAACTTTCAAATCGTGAGCAATAAATAGATACGTTAGACCTAGATCCTTTTGAAGATCCATCAACAGGTTCACGACCTGTGCCTGAACAGAAACGTCGAGAGCTGAAACCGGCTCATCACAAACGATGAATTCAGGTTCAACAGCTAGCGCTCTGGCAATACAAACCCTTTGTCTCTGACCACCTGAGAACTCGTGTGGGTATTTATTCAAAGCATCTTTTGGAAGCTGAACTTGATCAAGAAGTTCATAAAGTCTTTTCTTTCTTTCTTCTTTCCCAGTGTTCAGATTATGAATTTCCATTGGCTCAGAAAGGATCGCACCAACGGTCATTCTTGGATTCAAAGAAGCATAGGGGTCCTGGAAAATGATCTGCATCTTTCTTCTGACTGCTCTCATTCTCTCTGAATCGAATTTACAAACATCCTCACCATTGAAGAAAACTTCACCAGATGTTGGCTCGATAAGTCTCAAAATAGATCTTCCAAGAGTTGTTTTTCCACATCCAGACTCACCAACCAGTCCAAGAGTTTCCCCTTTTTTGATCTTGAATGAGATGTTGTTTACAGCTCTAACAGCTCCAACTTCTTTTCCAAAAAGACCACCTTTAATCGGGAATCTCTTTGTCAGGTTTTTTACTTCAATCAAATAATCACTCATATCTTATAAACCTTTTCCTACTTGAGTGGGTTAAAACAACTTACTTCGTGTTCGTTGGCAATAGGGCTCAATGAAGGCTCTTTTCTGCGACATTCATCAGTCACATATGCACATCTATCCTGGAAGTTACAACCAGCTGGTAGATCGAACAAAGACGGAACCATCCCCTCAATTGTAGCAAGTTTTTCTTTAGACTTACCGGAAGTTGAATCGAAACTAGGAATCGATTCAATCAATCCTTTTGTGTATGGATGCTGTGGATGATTGAACAACGTTTTCACGTCAGCATGCTCTACAATTTGACCACAGTACATAACAGCAACATCATCACAAGTTTCAGCAACAACTCCAAGGTCGTGGGTAATCATGATGATTCCCATTCCTAGTTCTTTTTGAAGCTTGTTCATCAGTTCGAGAATCTGAGCTTGAATGGTCACGTCAAGAGCAGTTGTAGGCTCATCCGCAATCAAAATATCTGGCTCACATGAAAGGGCCATGGCGATCATTACCCTTTGTCTCATCCCACCAGACATTTGGTGAGGGTATTCCGTCACTCTTTTTTCTGGAGAAGGGATACCAACAAGCCTGAGCATGTCGATGGCCTTTTCTCTTCTCTCTTTCGGAGAAAGGTGACTTTGGTGAAGCTCAAGCACCTCTTCAATCTGGTTTCCAACAGTGAAAACCGGATTCAATGAAGTCATTGGCTCCTGAAAAATCATGGCAATTTTATTACCTCTGATTGTTCTCATATTTTCCATTGGAATATTCAAAAGGTTCTCACCCTTGAATAAAATCTCCCCACCAGAAATTCTTCCTGGAGGATTTGGAATCAGTCTCATAATTGAAAGTGCTGACACAGACTTTCCAGACCCTGACTCTCCCACGATCCCAATGGTTTTCCCTTTATAAACATCAAAATTCACACCATTAACGGCAGTGGCAACACCACGATCTGTGTTGAATTCAACTTTGAGGTTTTTAACTTCGAGTACTTTTTCGCTCATTTTCTATCCTGTTATATGGAACTAAATTCTACTTACCTTTAAGTTTTGGATCAAGTGCATCACGTAGAGCATCACCGAGGATGTTCAACGCAAGAACGATCACAAACATTGCAAATGTTGCAGCAGCCAACTGCCACCAAACACCTCTTGCCAACTCAAGCTTGGCATCATCAATCATGGTCCCCCATGAAGGACGTCCCTGAACTCCTAGCCCCAAATAAGAAAGAATAACTTCTGACTTGATGGCAACTTGGAATTGTAGAGAGAAGTTAATGATCACAATATGAAGAACGTTTGGAAGGATGTGCTTAAAAAGCTTTCTGAAGTCTTTCCCACCAATCGCCGTTGCAGCATGAACATATTCTCTATCTTTATGCCTGATCACTTCACCTCTGATCAAACGACACAAACTCACCCAACTGGTCAAACCTAGTGCCAAGTATACAGCGACAAGACCTTTTCCAAGAATGAAAGTGATGGCAACCAAAAGCATGATTCCCGGAATTGAAGAGAAAGTTGTGTAAAACCAGACGATGATTTCATCGACCTTTCCACCGTAATAACCAGCAATCGACCCAAGAATGATCCCGATGACCGCTGATATTGAAGCCGTAAAGAGTCCGATAGACATGGCAACCTGAGTCCCTTTTAGGGTCTTGGCCACAACACTACGTCCAAAGATATCTGTACCAAACCAGTTTTCTGCAGAGGGAGGCGAATAACTCGCTCCAACTTCCTTGGCCCAGTCACCAGCAATGATATCCACACTGGTAAGAAGAGCAATGATGGAGTAGACAATAAAGATCACTATTGCCATGACTGCCATCTTGTCTTTCATAAGAGTTTCAAAAGCATGTCTCCAAAGCGATTTGGACTTCTGCTCATTCTTCTCTTTAATATTATTCGCTGTTACCACTTGGGCATTTTCCATCTTTTATCCTTGATTATTTCAATCTCACTCGAGGATCAACAATTGTATAAAGAACATCTGTAATCACACTAAAAATAATGTAAGCCACTGCTGAAAGAACAGTCATGGCCCTGATCACAGGAAAATCCGAAGAGTTAATCGCATTAAGTGTAATCCCTCCAAGACCTGGAATTCCGAAGAATGACTCAATCAAGAGTGCTCCAAGAATTAGAAAAGGAATCTGAATCACAACATATGTAATGATTGGAATCATTGCATTTTTAAGTACGTGTTTGAAAAGAATGACCTTCTCTCCCAAACCTTTTGAACGAGCTGTTCTCACATAATCCTGGTAAACCTCATCAAGCATAATGGTTCTGAAAAATCTCAGATCCGGCCCAATAGAAAGTATGATCCAAATAAGAACCGGCAGCTGAACATAGGGAACCCAATTGGGAAAACCTGAATCATAACCGGAAATCTCGAACCACCCTAGGTAGTAAGCAAAAAACCATTGTCCAAAAAGAATGTAAGCCAGAGAAGAAATACTCATCAAACCTACACAGATAAAGACTGAAAAACGGTCAAAGAAAGAGCCACGATAAAACGCAACCAACAAGCTCAAACTGACGGAGAAAACTGTCGTCAAAACAAACCCAGGAATCGTCAAAGTCAGTGAAGGAATAGCGCCTTCGCTGATCATTGATGAAATAGTTTGCTTAGTCGACCACGATCTTCCGAAATCAAAAGTAAAAGCTGACTTGACCAAGTCGAGGTATTGGAAAAACCAAGGTCTATCCAATCCCAATTCGTGGCGTAGTTCAGCCATTTGTTTGGCGGTAGCGTGTTTACCAAGAAGCAGGTGAGTTGGATCACCTGCTACGACATTAAAAAGAACGAAAATAATGAGGCAGACCCCTAGTAGTATGGGAACTACATAGAGGAGCCGCCTTAGGACATATACCCAAATATTCACTTAAAAGAACCTTTTAGAGCTTTTTAATCGCTTCCTGTTTAGCCGTGATATCAACGTTCAAGTACTGAGCCTGACCTGCATTGAAGTCAGCGTTGATGTAGTTCTTAACCCAGCTGTGGAAAAGAACATAACTTTGTCTATGGACACCAAAGATCCAAGGCACTTTCTCAGCAGCGATTCTGTTCATCTTCTCATAAAGAGCAGTTCTTTCAGGACTGTCTTGAAGAACAGCAGCAGTCTTATAAAGTTTGTTGAATTCTTCATTATTATATCCAGAACCATTTGCTCCTGGAGATTTATTTGGTCCATAAAGAAGCTGAAGGAAGTTTTCTGCATCAGGATAGTCTGCACCCCAAGCAATTCCGTAAAGCATAACTGTTCTGTTCTTGATCTTCTTTTGAAGTTCTGGCCATGGGTTTTGAACAACTTTGATGTTCACACCAATTTTAGCCATTTGCTGCTTGAAGAATTCACCAATCTGTCTAGAGATTGTTGAAGAAGGACAGTCATAAGTAATTTCAGGAAGACCTTTTCCATCTGCAAATCCGGCTTCAGCAAGAAGTTTCTTAGCTAGCTCAAGGTTAGGTCCAATGAATGGATTTTTGTATCCATCGATGTGACCAGCGATCCCAGGAGGAACAACCGACTGAGCAGGAAGAGCTGTATCGTTATAGAAAAGTTTGTTGGCTGTATACGGATCGAAAGCTGCAGACATTGCTTGTCTTAGTTTTTCATTCGCGAATAGCTTGTTGTCATGGTTGAAAGCTGTGTAAGTCACATCAAGAGATGGAGTAACAGTAAGGTTGATACCTTTAGCTTTCAAATCATCAGTAATTCCTTTTCCTGGAATAACTGCTGAATCGAAGTTATCTTTTGGAATTCCAATGTAATCAATTTTACCTTTTTGAAAGTTCAACCATCTTGGCTGAGACTCAACTAGGATGTTTACGATAACTTTATCAACAAGTGGAAGTTGCTTTCCAGCATCAGTAAGCATTGACTTGAATTCTTCACTGGCCTCAGTTGGAAAAGTCTTCTTTCTGAAAGTTGGGTTCTTTGTATAAACAATCTTGTTTGTTTGTTTGAACTCAGGAAGAACAAATGGACCTGTACCAACTGGATGGTTGATAAATTCACTTCCATAATGTTCTACAACTTCTTTAGCTACAGCAAAAGTAAAAGGCATTGCAAGAGCGTAAAGGAATTGTGGGAAAGGCTTCGCAAGTGTGAACTGAAGAGTGTATCTATCAATTGCTTTCAAGCCTTCAACTTCTTCAGTGTAATCAACTTTAGGTTGATCACCATACTTGTCTCTCCACTCATTAAGACCTTTGATCTTTCCATCAAGTAGCCACCATCCAAGTGCTTGAAGCTTTGGATCAGCAAGTCTTTTGATTGAGTAAACAAAATCTTCAGCAGTAAGCTCTCTTCCCTTTGCATTTGGGAAAGCTTTGTCATCATGGAACTTTACACCTTGTTTGATTTTAAAAGTGTAAGTCATTCCATCGTCTGAAACTGTTGGAAGAGCTTCAGCCAGGTTTGGAACAAGAGTGTATGGTCTCTTCAAGTAGTGATACTCGAGAAGTCCTTCGTAAACTCTTGCTACTTCGTTAGAGGAGTAAAGGTCGTTGGCATAGATTGGATCCATACCCTTGATCTTTGCAGAGACTGCAAGGTTCAAGACCTTCTCATTGGACACTTCTTTTTTGGTACAGCTCGTGAGTCCGAGCACTAGACCAAAAGACAACAAAATCGTGATCATCTTTTTCATAGGATCATCCTTGTACTAATATTTGGTAATAATGGTTAAAACCAAAGCTCATGCAGGTTTAGCCGAAATTTATATATAAAAAGATGAGCTTTTTCCAATTATTCTCTATAAAGAATGGAGACTCGGGGCATCAAAAGAAAATTTCTTACATCATCGATCGCAACTGGTGGCAAATAAACTCAGTGCAAGACTCTTTGAGACAGTTTGAGCGTTTTCAGTATCTTCGACTGAAAAAGTCAACTTTCCGAAGTAACTTTCCCCTGTTTCGTAACCCCTCGCGACAAGAATATGTCTGTCATTAAGTTTTCGCGTCACAGTAAATATGGAGTCCTTTTGACTCCATGCCCACTCATGATCAAAGGCTCGACAAGATTTTTCATCGCATGTTACCTCGTCAACTTTTGCATTCGAAAGTTTTCCCATGTCCACTAAGAAATGCAGAAACTTTTTAAGAAGCGTCCTCTGCTCTTTCCCATTTTTCATTTGCCTGGTCTGAGTGAGTAATCTTCCATAGAACTTCCCATTGACCTTTAGCTCGTCACTCCAATCAAGCTCAATCAACTCTTCCCCGTGTACAGGGATATTGAAAGCAAGCTGCCAATTCTTCTTTTCTTGATCGAGTATGGATTCATAACGGAAGAGATACTTGTTGTTTCGAAGCTGGATTCTGCCCTTTCCCTCTCCGGAAAAACAGAATTTACTTACAGATTCATGAAACTGTTTGTTTGCTGATAAATTTTGGGATTTAAAATGAGAACAGGAGGAGAAGAGTACTGAAAGGAGAATTAATTGGAAGAAGGAGCGTCCGTTGTCCGGGGCTCCTTCACTACTTCTTTTTTGTCTTTTGAAGCTGGTAGTCTGACATTTTCCAAATCTTCCAACTCTTTCAGGACATCTTGTTTTTCGCTCTCTAGTTTGCAATGCTTCAAAGCCTCCATATAAAATTTCTTGGCTTCGTCGTATTTTTCCATTTCCTTGTAGATAATGGCAAGGTGCTTCGTGATGACAACATCATCCTTAACTAACTCCCAAGCCTTTTTGATCTCTTTGAGAGCAAGATCAAGTTTTCCGACCTTATAGTAGTACCAACCAAGCGAGTCTCTGATGAAGCCATCTTCTGGCTTAAGATCAACAGCTTTCTTGATTAAGACATAGGCCTTGTCCAAATCTTCATTTCTCTCAAGCATTGAGTAACCAAGGAAGTTCAGCGCATGAGGATTCTCTGGGTTTTTCTCAATCATCTTTTCAATGATGTCTCTGGCTTCATCGAATTTCTTATCTTTTTCATACAAAGAAGCTCTGTAATACTCGTGGCCTTCAGTAAAACCTTCGTGTGACTTCAAATCATCGAGAGTATCAATGGCTTTACCAAATTGGCTTTTGCCTTCCCAGTAACCAGTCAACATAACTCCAAGTTCCAACTTGAGTTTGTCATCACTCTTAGATTTCTCAGTTACAAAATCAACGAATTTCGTTTCTTCATCCGGCTTGCTTTGTGCCATGGCCTGTAACATCTGAGCAATCTGAACATGCGAATCATGAAATAGCGTGCTCGCACTTTCGATTTTCGAGAAATAGTTTATAGCATCATGGAACTTATCAATCTGCTGATAAAGACTTCCAAGATAGTAGAGAATCTTGTCTGAAGCTGGAACTGCTTCAAGGATTTCCTTGAAAACACCTATCGCATCAGAAAATCTCTTTTTGTCAGTATAAAGGATTCCAAGTCTGACTTTCAGATTGAGATCTGACTGATCGAGGCTTGAAAGCTTCTCTGCATAACTAACAACCTTATCATACTTTCCTGTCGCAAAAAGAATCTGAACAAGTCTTGAAAGAACTGGAAAGTTTTCAGCCTCGACTTTGAGAAACTTCTCATAAACAGCGATGGCCTTGTCATACTGCTCTTTCTCTTCATGGAGGAGACCGATTGCAATGACTGACTGATGATAATTCTTATCGACTTTCAATGAGTGCTTGAAATACTTCATCGCACTTTTCTTGTTACCTTCATCAACTGCCATCTTCCCTTTAAAGTAGCTGAAGATCGCTTTACCTTTCATCTTTGCTTCACAACGATCAAGAAGTTTGTAAGCTTGCTTCTTGTCTTTATTTAGAGCATAGGACTTGGCGAGAAAGACACAGGCTTCTTCACTCTTAGGGTGATCTTTCATCACTGACAAATAAGTGACTCTAGCTTCCTTGGTTTTATCAAGAGCTGTATAAACACCACCGAGAATAAGACCTACGTTTTCATCTTTCTCAGCTTTGTAGACATCATGAAGTAGTGGTTCACTGGCTTCGAGGTCACCTACTCTGATCAATTCAACGGCATACTTCTTTTTTATATAAACTTCATTTGGAACAAGATTGTAGACATGCTTGTAAAGAAAAACTGCTGTTTGTGCATCACCCCTGATGGATGCATCTGTCGCTTTCAAATAAAGGTCGGTAGCGAGATAGCGTACGGCCTCTGGACCAGACTTCTTCGCTTCTTCTGCAAGCTTATCAAGTTTGGCCGAAGCCTGTTTCAAAGCTTCGCCAGGATCGATTTCTGCAACTGGAGTTTCGACTTTCTGAATGTCTTTTGATTTCGACCCAGTCGCACATGAAACCAAAAGCGTCATAGGCAACAAAAGAATCAGGATCGTAGCTTTATTCATCTGAATCATTCCTTTCCATAGGATTATACGGCTCCATACCTGAAGCCCCTATTTATCATCTTTTCGACCCTTTTTATAAAAGTCTTAGATAAAGCTGGTGCGTCCTTTAAACTGGTACCCGAGCGGAAAGAATTACCTTCAAATGCGAGTATTTGAGCTTTAAACACGGTTTTTGTACGAGATTCGGTCTTTTTAGTCATTTTTGTAAGTACTAAGAATCACATAGTTTTAAAAAAATTTGTGCAGTGTAGGCTGATTTTAAGCCGCTTTATGTTGACAGCATCATTTCGAAATTGCTAATTCATTGGGTCGTTAGCTTAAGCAAAGCATTAAGTGTGGTGCGTGGCCCACTTAGCAGTGTGTAAACTGTTGAAATCTTAAGGGTTTCTTAACAGTGTCTTCACAAATGTCGCAAGGCAGTGAAAATTCTACACAACACGTTAAAATCCACGGATCGCATGCTATAAGCACAACGGATTTGAAATTTATAAGTTTGTAAGTAAACAAAACTTGCATCCAAAAATAGGGGAAAGAATGATGAATGACGTTAGAATTATCAAAAGGTACCAAAACAGAAAGCTTTATGACACACATCAAAGCTGTTACGTGACTCTTGAAGAGATCGCTCAGATCATCAGAGAAGGTCATGAGATTCAGGTTATCGACAACAAAACTAAGAACGACATCACATACATGACTCAAATTCAGCTTCTTTTTGATCAAGAAAGAAAATCAACTAAAGCTGGTGATGTTGAGCTTCTTAAAAGAGTTATCAGAAGCACTGAAGGTACTTTCACTGGATATATCAGAAGCCTTGAAGGTGTTGAAGCTCCTGAAGCTACTACTGAGACAACTGCTACTGAAGGTTTCAAGCCTTTCATGCAGAACACAGATCTTAATACAACAATTGAAACTCCAAGCACTTTGAACTAAGCTTAGAGAGGTTGTATTAATCCTTTTAAAGGGATCTGGTAAAAATGCCTTTTACATTTAATCTCAATAGAAAGCTGGTTCCGATCATAGCATTTATGATTGGAACCAGTTTTGCTTTTGGCGCAGAACAAGCTCCATCCAAAGAAGAATCCAAAAAACCTGAACCTCGTGCTGCCACTCCGGAACCTAGAGTTCCAGGCGGAGTCAAAGTACACTCTGTAGGTATAGGTGTCGGTCAGACATTTCTTAGAGGAAAGTTTGATGACTATGGTGAAGACAAAATCACTTGGGACCTTCTTTATACTTATTCTGCAAGCCACTCTTTTGATTTCATTGCCGACTTTCACTCAAACAAGCACTCGTTCAGACAACAATGGGTCAGAACCACAGGGCTTGGGCTTGGGATCAAAGCTAAAGTTTATCAATTCGATGCTTTTGCTCCATTTGCTACCGGTGGTCTTGGTTTTTATCAACCTAAGGTCAGAAGGTACGTCAACGGAGTCCTTACAGATTCTGAAACCAAGACTTCTTTCGGCTGGCACGCAGGTGTTGGTGCAGAACTAAGACTCAACAGAAACTTCACAACAGGACTTTTAGCAAAGCTTCACAATCCCTTTGATGTCAAACAAGAATATGGGCCTGAAGTTGAAGGTTCTTATGCCAAGTTGATGATCACTGGGATGTACTCTTTCTAAGAGATGAACTCCCACGATGTTCCACGGCTTATTGTTGTCACAGGTAAGGGTGGTGTCGGTAAAACGTCACTAGCACTTGCTATTACTAAACAACTCCACGAATCCGGAGTCAAAGTTCTCTATAATAGCTTTGACCAGATCACTAATGAAAAACTATCTGATCAGATGGAACTCCCGTATTGGGAAATGAGTACCGCCAAGTCTGCTGAAACCTACATTGCCAAAAAACTTGGAAGTGAGATGGTAGCTGGATGGATTATGAAAACTCCATTCTTCAAATCACTCTTCAATATGATTCCAGGACTTGGAATGATGATTCTTCTGGGCCACATCATTGAAAAACTTCAAAACGATCCAGACCTCCATATTGTAATGGACTCCCCTTCAAGTGGACATGCCATCACGATGTTCGAATCGTCTCACAACTTTAAAGAAATGTTCGGTAAAGGAATGATTGTCGACGATATCAATCGCATGCATCAGTTCATCTATAATGAAAAGCGACTCAAGAGTATTGTTGTCACTCTCCCAACATTGATGGCAGTGAATGAAGGAATTGAGCTTCGAAAAAGCCTCAATGATCTTGAAATTACCGATGTCAGCTTGATTGTAAATGATGCAATCCATTTAGCGGAAGAACTAGTTGGACAGGAAGAAGAGCTCCCTGATTTTCTTTCAAAGAAAGTCGCTATGGAAAAAGAAGTCGTAAGTGAATTCGAAGGCGAATTTGCCAAAATTCTTCCTCACCTCTCTACTTCTAATGAAGTGGAAAATATCAAAGGTCTCACCAAACATTTGGAGGGACTATGGTAGTAAATCCAAAGCCAATCGAAATCTTCTGCGGGACCGGAGGCGTTGGAAAAACAACTCTAGCGACCTCTCGAGCACTGGAACTTGCAAGCCAAAACAAAAAAGTTCTCTTAATCACTATCGATCCGGCTAAAAGGCTCAAACAGATTCTCGGACTTGAAAATACAGAAGCTGGTGAAGTTCAAACTATCAGCTCAAATATTTTTCCAGGTTATGAACAAAATGAATTCTCTTTTGACGCTCTTTTAATGTCTCCAAGGGCCACACTTAGAAGAATGAAATGGGAAGCTGGGACAGAAAGAGAATTTGAAAATCCCATTATTGATATTTTGGCGCGTCCGAATGGTGGAATGAATGAAATCATGGCCATCATTGAAGTCCAGCATCATCTAGGTAAACAGAACTACGATACGATTGTTCTGGATACACCTCCAGGTAAACATTTCATCGACTTTTTACAGGCCTCGCTGAAGATCAAACAATTTTTCGACAAAAGCTTTATTGAGATCTTCAAGTTTCTTGGAAAGAAATTTCAACGAAGTTCAGAAAAAGAAGGTACTGGCTTTTTGGCCATGATTGTCTCTTCAGGGGTCAAAAAGCTTCTCAAATACCTACAAAAAGTAACTGGAGAAGAGTTTGTAGAGACCTTTGTCGACGCCGTTGTGGCCATTTATAAAAACCGCGACTCCTTTCTCGAAGCCCTTAAGTTTCAGGATCGTTTGAGACAAATCGAAAACTCCAACTGGTTCTTAGTGACTTCGGTTGAGCAGCATAAAATTGACGAAGCTAACACTCTGCACAGTCATGCCGTGGAGTTCATGCACGGCGACAGCTATCTCTGTATAAATAAATGTCTTAGAAGCCATCTCGAAGACTGGAATCCATCAAACTCACAATATCTACACGTTCGTAACTCTATGCTAGACAGAGAAAATAAGATAAAAGAGTTCGCAAGTAGAAACTTCGAAAAAGTCATCGATTTTCCAGAAGTTCTCGGTACTTCTCCCGCTCAACACGTGAGCGAGTTGGCCGAAGCCTGGAAGATGTCCTGATCCAAAAAACTCAAAAGGGAGTTGACCATGATGAAGGGAGCCAAGGCCAACGTACTTGAAGCGATTGGCGGAACACCTATTGTAAAACTTAACAAAGTCGCAGCTGACGTTGAGAGTGAAATCTACGTCAAGCTCGAATACATGAATCCAGGCGGGTCGACCAAAGATAGAATTGGTGCCTACATGCTTGACCAAGCAGTCAAAGACGGAAGGCTCAAGCCAGGCGGAACGATCATCGAGGGAACTTCGGGGAATACCGGTGTCGGTCTTGCTATGTGGGCCGTGGTCAATGGATACAAATGTATTTTCGTTCTTGCTGACAAACAGTCTAAAGAGAAAATCGACAACCTTAGGGCATTCGGAGCAAAAGTAGTTGTTTGTCCGACAAATGTTGAGCCAGATGATCCTAGATCTTACTATTCCGTTTCAAAAAGATTGAGTGAGACAATTCCAAATTCTTTTTACGTCAACCAATACGACAACTTGGACAACAGAATGACCCACTACACATGGACTGCTCCAGAAATATACGAGCAGACCGGTGGTGATTTTGATGTTTTCATGGCGGGAATTGGTACCGGTGGTACCATTTCCGGTTGTGGGAAATACTTCAAGGAAAAAATGGGCGACAAAGTTAAAGTCATCGGTGTCGACTGTGAAGGTTCTATTGTTTATCACTACGCCAGAACAGGTGAAATGATTGAAGCCAAGTCCTATGTTCTCGAAGGGGTTGGAGAAGACTTCATTCCAGGTAACTATGATTTTGATTACATCGATGAGTATGAAGTTGTTGGCGACAAAGAAAGTTTTCTTATGACCAGAAGACTACTCAAACAAGAAGGTATTTATGCTGGTGGTTCCGCAGGAGCTGCTGTTCTTGGTGCCATCAAATATGCAAGAAAACTTAAAGAGCCTAAAAAGATCCTTATCCTACTTCACGATTCAGGAAACAGATACGCTTCCAAAATATTCAACGACGATTGGATGAGTGACAATGGCTATCTGGATTCTTCATTCAACGTTCAGATCAGCGAAATTCTCAAATACCTCGGTAAAGAAGAAATCAACGTCTATACCATCCCTGACACTGCCACAATTGGTGATGCCATCAAGATGTTTGACGAAAAAGGTATTTCTCAATTACCTGTGATTGGAGAAGGAACCATTAAGGGTGTTGTTGCCGAGAAAGATCTTCTTAAACCGGTATTCCAGGGAGCCTATAGTCTTTCAGACTCAATCTCTCTAGCGACATCAAATAAATTCACAACGATCGACTGCAACCAACTTCTCTCTGATGTGACTGACAGTTTGATCAAAAAGGAGATTGTTCTTGTCACAAAAGAAGGAAAACTTTGCAACGTCCTTACTGACATCGACATTCTTCATTTCATCAACGACAAGGAAAGCAACTAATGGCCGGAAAAAATAAAGAATTGCATTTTTCAAGCAAAGTGATTCATGTTGGTGGTGAGCCTGACAAAGAAACTGGCGCCATCATGCCTCCGATCTATCAAACATCTACTTATGTACAAAGCTCACCTGGAGTTCATAAGGGATATGAGTATTCACGTTCGCACAATCCGACTAGAACCAGACTTGAAGAATGTCTTGCCTCTTTGGAAAACGGAAAATATGCATTGGTTACATCATCAGGTCTTTCAGCGGCCATGCTTGTCATGCACATGCTTGGTGCTGGTGAAAAGGTTCTCTGTGGAGATGACCTTTATGGTGGGACTTATAGAAAGTTCACTACTATCTTCCATGAACTTCATAACTTTGATTTCATCGACATGACTGATCTTAAAGCTCTTGAAGCAAGAATCAAGGAATTCAAGCCTGGTTTGATCTGGCTGGAAAGCCCTACTAATCCAATGTTGAAAATTACTGATATTCAGGCAGTATGCAAATTGGCGAAAAAATATAACTGCAAGACATTAGTCGACAATACTTTCATGAGCCCGTACTTCCAAAAGCCATTGGATCTGGGTGCAGACATTGTTCTTCACTCAATGACAAAATATATTAATGGTCACTCAGATGTTGTTGGTGGTTGTTTAATCACTAGTAACAAGAAAATGTATGACAAACTTTGGTATCTTCAAAACTCTATTGGTCCATCACAAAGTCCATTTGACAGTTGGTTGGTACTAAGAGGAATCAAGACACTTGCACTGAGGATGAAGGCCCATGAAGAAAATGCAAAGAAGATCGCGGCATGGCTTGAAAAACATCCTCAGGTCGAAAAAGTCATCTACCCTGGACTTAAGTCTCATCCACAGCACAAGATTGCAAAGAAGCAACAATCTGGTTTTGGTGGGATGATCACTTTCTTTTTGAAAGGAAATCTAGCGAAGAGTAAGAAGTTCTTATCAAAAGTACACTTGTTTGCCTTGGCAGAAAGTCTTGGTGGTGTTGAAAGTTTGATTGAGCACCCAGCGATCATGACCCACGCTTCAGTTCCTAAAGCAAACAGAGAAGCTCTGGGGATTCATGACAATTTGATCCGACTTTCAGTTGGTGTGGAAGACGTCGATGACTTGATTGCAGATCTCGACGCCGCCTTTAAAGCCGTTAAATAATTTAGAAATCAGCTCCCTGATTTGATGTAGATTGGGGAGTTGCTTCAGCTTCTGGAGTAACAGAAGTTTCTTCAGCCGCTTTCGTAGATTCGGCAACACCGTCACCTGGATTCGACTTGAGCTCAGATGGAGCAATCAACGGAATACCATTCATTTTGAAACCACCTGAATGTCTTGAGAGAACTCTTCCTGAATCCAAATAGGCCTTTAAGAGTAAATACGAACAATAGATTCGTCCGTGATCAGTAGAAATATCCTCTTTCTCACCTTTGGCAAAAATCAACCCATCATCCTGAATCACATCTTCAATAAATCGAAGTTCCTTGCAGAATTCTCCCTTGGATTTTTTTTCGCACTCACCTTCACGCTTGAGAACTTCAACGGCCCCCACTCCTGATTTGATATGAACAGGAGCACGACAAACATCAATAACATACTTCTTCTTCATGAATTTAAGTTTTTCATGTTCAATTGTAATGACACAATTTTCTTTACCAATCTTTATGATATTTTTAGTCAAGCCAAACGGTTTCCCTTTATGACTTACAGATGTAGAAAAATTGCTATTAAGACATTCCATTTCATCAAATGCAGAGAATGCAGTGGAGGTCGCAAAGAACAAAAGCAAAGTTATAATCACATTAGACTTGGACAATGACATTTGGATTAACCTCCAGATAAATTACAGTTGCATCGTGATCAAGAAAGTCACCTTTCACTTCTTTTTTCATCTGAAAAAAGATTTCATTGATCATTTGATTAGGTACTTGTTCAAATAAATCATTATAGAAAGAGGAGGGTAATTCCTCTTTTCTTGAATGGAAGTTTCTCAGGACTCCCGGAGACAAAATCAAAAGTTTTTCACCACGATCCAATCTGGATACAAAATGACTTTTTTCGAAAAACATATCATCAAGAGGAAGTTCATTTGACTTTGTATGAACCCCTTTTAAAGACTTTAGTTCAAATTCTCCAAATTGATGTCCTTCAACCTGAAGAGAATTCAAATCTATTCTCATTAGGAAAATTTCAACAACCCTTTCATCAGCGTCATCAAAGCCTCTATCCCGAATATCGTGAGACAAATCGGTGAGAAATTTCTCCATTTCTTCATTACTGAATGAAACCTTATCTCTGAAGTACTCAAAATGAGTCAGAACCATAGATGAAACGACATATGACGATGAAGAAGTAACAAGAACCAAAAATTGTTTGTCACCTTTGATGATGTCAAAAAACTCCCCACCACTACTTTCTCCTGCACCAAACTTCGAGACGATGTTGAGTCCCTTGAAATTCTCTTTTCTCATGGGAACAATCTTTTCATGAAGTCTTTTCAATCTTTGTAATTCGGCCAAGCTTCTACCGACAATCTTATTCATCTGCTGGCTGACATCTCCCAGATCAATTTTGTCTTCAAAATTTTTTCTAAATGATGAAGCTAACAAAGGTAGGTGATACTCAAGAGACTTGTCCATATCGATCAAACCTGTCACTTGAGGATGGGTTGTATAAAACAGCTTGATTCTCTCCTGAAGTCCCTCATCGAGACTGCTCCAATTCAAACAAACAAAAAAGTCTCTGACTTTTCCATCAAAAGACTCGATGGTTTGAATGTCCTTTTTATCTCTTAGATGAAAAAGAATCGTTTCGTTTCCGCCAAACTTGACTCCTTCAAGTCCTGCCAGTTCCTGGGTATTGAATTTCATTATTGGGAAACGACTTTCAACTGGCCTGAAATAGCCGAATGGCGCCGGTTCCTTGGAGCAAATGAAAAGTTTAATCACATCCATTGATTTCCTACTCTCCTGTAATTTCACTATTTTAACTGTAATTGGTGGACTTTGGTATTGAAGTTTCTATTTTCAATAAATTCAGCCAGTTGCCAGAGTTTTGTAAAGTACTGCCCAATCGGATTGGCTAATTCTGAGTTTTCTAAACAAGAACTAACCTACCGAAAGTATTAAAAGTCTATTTATCCACTAAAGTTTCCCCTTGGATATTCCGAAATTTATCTAGATTGACGATAAAATAATACCAAGCGTTAATTGTTTTACAGGCTAAATTTAATGGCAAAAAAAGACAACGTTATTTCTCTTCCTCACTTGGTCAGCGGTCTGGCCATGTTGAACCTATCAAAAGAGGTAGAGGATCTTAAATCAGTTAAGAAGGACATCCTTGAGATGTCTGTTCGTGCTTTGCTCAAGGCCCTTGAGTGCAAGGACGACTACACGTTTGGTCACAGCATGCGAGTTGCCTTCTACAGTTTACAACTTGGAAAGGAATACGGTCTAAGTGACGACGAGCTTTACGACCTGGAACTAGCCGCCCTTTTTCATGACATAGGAAAAATAGGAGTTCCTGATAGCGTTCTACTCAAGCCAGCAAGACTTGATGAGGACGAATTCCTAAAGATGAAAAAACATCCTGAGCTTTCGGCCGAGATCCTCAAAGGGTTCACTCACTTTGAAGAAGCTGCCAAGTTCGCCAAGCACCATCATGAAAGATATGACGGTCGTGGATATCCAGATGGAATGGCAGGAGAAGATATTCCTCTTTATTCAAGAATCATACTCATTGCAGATACTTTCGACGCTATGACTTCAACCAGACCTTATAGAAAAGGTCTACCTTACGAAGTTGCTTTCGAAGAACTCAGAGAATTTGCAGGATCGCAATTTGATCCCAACTTGGTTGAATTCTTCATCAAGGCCATGGAAAGAGATCAAGCACAAAACCAACCAACTTTCGCCCTTGGTATCATCGATGGCGAATTCAAAAAAGACGCCGCTTAATTTCAATTGAAATTTGTCTCTTCTTTCCAAACTTTGCTTTGGGAATTCATTTTTATTTTATTCGCAAAAATCTACTTTAAAGCTGGTATTGACGTAGTACTTCTGAATAGTACGACAGTCTTCATATGAAGCATAAACAGGACGTGTTACACACTCTGGTGCTTTTGTATTTTCTTTAGACCACTTTTGATTATCACGGCATTTGAAATAGGAACGCTTGTCCACACAGGCCCAATGTTTACCTTTACAGTTGTAAACAAGCCCACGTCCCAAGCTTTCATAATCAGGTGGTTCAACATACTCCATTTTAGGAGGAGCGATTTTATCTTCTAGGTTTTGATCTTTAACGTTATCAACCAAATTATTGAGAGCATTGTCTACTGGTTGAGCACCAGTATCTCCATCAACAAAACCACCCATTGGATTTGCACCAGTATCAGTTTCTCCGCCAGCAGTCGGAGTCTCTGGTGTTAAATCCAATTCAACTGTTGCAACCGGCTCAGGTGTCTCTTCAGGAGTAGCTTCAGGAGTGAATTCAGCGACAGGAGTTTCCATCATTTCAGGAGTCATTTGAGGCTCTGGAGTTTGAACAACCTCAGGAGTCTCGGTAATCTCTGGAGTCGACTCTGCCATTGGTGTTTCCGATGGAGCCTCTGCTGCTGGAGTTGCTACAGTTTTAGCAGGTTTCTTTCTTTGAGGTCTTTTTCGAACAACTGGTGCAGGCGGTGGAGGCTCTTCTTTTAGAACAAATTCATCAATTGCAACCCATGCAACGACGAGACCTGCGACACCTTTGATAATTTTGGATCTTTTTTGGGCAGCCTCATCAACTTCCCCTTCTTCTTCATCATCCTCATCATCTTCTGCGCCATCTCCTTTGGCCTTCTTTTTTTTGGGCGCATCTTCCTCTTCGTCATCATCGATGTCGACTTCGTGCTCACCTGTCACTTCATCATCATCGTCTTCCTCTCCCTTGTTCAGAAAAGGAAGTGATGCTTTGATTTTTTCAATAATCTCTTTGACGTCCATTTAACCTCAAAAGATTCAGGAATCTGCGTTACACTTTAATTATAAGGACTTATCGACAAGTTGGGCAGGTTATTTAATTGAAATCTCTTTTCTCCGAGTAGAATACTCAGTTTAAAAGTTCTCTTAGGTAACTCTCTGAAACATCCTCTACTACGTAACATTGGAAGAAGTTATTTTCAGGTGAAAGTCTGGTAAAGCTCGTAAAGGTTTTTTCAAAGCTCTTCTGCTCCTTCTTATTCAGAAAAAGTATAGAATGTCCTTTTGATGAAACTGTGGAAATGAAGTCCCCCATTGTTCTTCTATGGTTGGCCTCTACAAGGTATCGATGACCTTTTTTGGTTTGATAACAATCCAATTGAATCGAGTCTGATACACCCAGGTTACGATACTCTTCGTAAATCATCTTCAATAACTCATGATCAAATTCATTTTCCATGAATTGAATATCACGCCCACCTCGGAACTGCCCTTTTTTATCATTGTAATTTTCAATGATCTTCAAATCTTTCTTTTGATAATCATATCGAAGACCGAAATCCATCAATCTTTCTTCCCAAGGCTCAATAATGACCGGGTATGAAATCTCACCTTCGGCAGTTTTTTTAAAACCTCTTCCTGAAAATTCAAATGGTGATTTTATCACCATCCCCTCTTTGAATTTTTTGTTCAATTCAGCTTCAGAATGAACTATTGAAGAATCATCAGGATTGAGTCCCAATTTGGAACCAATTTCAAAAGATGTAATTTTGCTATTCCACTGCTTTTCTTTTTCATTTGAAGTATCCCCCCACCAAGGAGTGGCCTTTTCAGACAAAGGGGATATTTCGATTTTCTTCCCTGAATAATTTTGGACATTTTCAAGATAATCTTTCTCGTATTTCACATCAGTAGACAAACAAGTGCCATCATCTCCCATGAAAAAATACACCCACTCAAGCTCGCGACACATCGTACGGTACTTTTTCCCTGAGAAAGTCCATGTTGAATCAAAGAGCTCATATTCGAAGTCTATGTTGACTCTAAATGGATTCATTCCCACTCTTTCCTTTTTGTCACTTTGAATTCATCTCTATAATCCTTCTGACTTTGTATAAATTGCTCAGAAAGACCAGCCTTCAATCGAGGCTCTTCATAAAAATGTATTCCTTTGGACCTCGCCGGAGTGATTTTTTCTGGAAGAAGACTTTGATAATAAGACCAAAGTTCTTTGGGATCGACTTGTGACTCAAGATGACTTCTTCCTCTAGCCACGTGTTTAATCTCATCTTCAAGTACAATAGACATGATTCTTTCACATTCCTCGTCTTCAACTTCCTTGAAAACATCTCTGTAATAGATCGCAAAGTCCAGATTTGCTGATTCAAAAGTCAATGCGACCAGTGCATAAAACTCTTCTGGATTTTTGATACTTGCGAATTGTCTCCAGAAAAAATCATTAAGTGGATAATCTCCAAATTCCACTCCAAGTTGATTCATTCTTTTTCTATAGAGAAGAAAATGCTTTTGTTCATCCTTAATTGTAGAAATAAGATTACGTTTAAAAGACTCAGAGAGTTCTGGAAACATTAAAAGAGCTGCGGCCATCATTTCAATTGCCAAAAGTTCATGATTAGCAAAGAAATGCAAAGCAAGTGCACGTTTTTCTTTTAAGTGAAAGCTCCCCGCTCTTGGAAATTTAATCTGTTCTTTAGAGAATTGAATTGAGCTATCTCTGCCAGGAATAATTTCATTTGAAGTCTTGAGAAGGGGCGATTTTAGATCATACTCCGAAAGATCGAGAAGTTTGTCCTCGATAGCTCCCCCAAATAAGATCTGTTCAGCAGCTTTTTGAAGGTTCATCCTTTTCGTTTTCTTTTAACCCCGAATTTTTTCTTGCCGGAAAATTTTTTTCCGCCCTTTCCACCACTACTACCGCTTCCTCCGCCGGGCTTGCCGCGATATCCACCTTTTCCACCACCGGATTTCCCCTTTCCATTTTTAGAATTTCCTGAGGGTCGTCTACCTTTGAAACGTCTCTGCTTGAAACACTCTTCGCAAATCGGAAACTTGAAATCATCATCAAGCTTCACGCCACAACTAGAGCACTTGTTAATCAACTTTTCAGAGAGAAGACCATTGAGTTGCTCAATGGCCATGGACTTATTCTCCAACAGCTCTCCTTCGTTATAGAAGAAGTTTTTATTGTTGAAGTGTCTTGAAAGCCACTGATAGAGTTCGACACATTTGATGGAAGTTTCAAGATAATCTATATCATCAGATTGATGAACAATTGGTTCATTCTTTATTTCTTGTGCCTGAACATATTTATTAAGAATCCAAATGTAATATTGAACGTGTTCCATCAAGCCAAGGTTGACTGGAGCACAGGCAAATCCAAATATCTCAGCATTGGAAAGATTATTGTCCATATCTGCTTCTTCAACCATCTCTGCCAATTCAATCATTTCCTTGAGATCAACACAGTAAAATGGCTTCTGGAAAGTCATGGTGTTGAAGAGTCTCAAAAATTCAGAAAGTTTCAGCTCCGGAAGGTTATGTGAGGACAAAGCTCCATTCACCTGATTGAAGATATCCAAATCTGGCCCAACCATACATTGCTTTTGCTGCTCAAGATCTGTTTGAAGTGCAGCTTGAATCTGATCCAACCCATCTTCAACTTTCTGAAGACAATTAACGAAGCCTGTTGGAAATCTTTTAAAACGTCCAGCACGGCCTGCGATTTGCTTGATTTCACTTTCAGAAATTACATACTCCTTGCTGTTGATAAATTTTGACAGCGTGGAGAATACAATTCTCTTGATTGGGAGGTTCATTCCCATTGAAATCGCATCAGTTGAAACTATGATGTCCGTTTCCATTTCATCAAATTTTCTTGCCTGTTCCCGACGTACCTCAGGAGACAAACGTCCATAGACGATCGAGACTCTGAATCCTAACCTTTCAAGATCCGATTTATATCTCAAGGCATTTCTTCTAGAGAAAACAATTAGTGCATCGTGCTTTTGAAGGTTACCAAGAGTCGTTGGCTGGCGTTCAACAACCAATTCAGTCATACGACTATAATTTCTTACTTCTATTTCATCGCCACAAAGGTCAGCGATATTTTTCACCAGATCATATACAGAAGGGTCTCCGCAGACATGTACCTCTGGAGAAAACACATTTACCAAGGCCCTAGTCCAGGCCCAACCTCTTTGGCTATCAGTGATCATTTGAATTTCATCGATAACTACACAATCGAAGATTTCCTGGAAACGTGCCATCTCAATGGTCGAGCTGAAGTGTGTGGAACCTTCAACTTCAATAACTTCTTCACCCGTCAAAAGTGTTGTGACAACACCTTTTGAATTGAGAGTATCGTAAAGTTCTCCGGCAAGTAATCTGAGAGGTGCCAAGTAGCAACCTCTTTCAGCTTCTGCCAGCCTTTGAATGGCGTGATAAGTTTTCCCGGAGTTTGTAGGACCCATATGATAGATGATTTTTCTTTTGATCTGCCTAGCTGATGAATGGACCCAAAACTCCCCAAGATATTCATTAAGAATGGTGGATGAAATATCTTTACGCTTCAATAACATGATGGACTTCACCATCTTTCTGAATTCACGCGAGATATATTTTTCATTTCTCCAGATATTGCTGGAGATCTGGGCATAAAATCTTTGGAACTCGTCATCTGTAATGAAATCATCACTGAGGTCGAGTTCTATCAATATTCCAAGTAAATATGGTCTGAGTGTCTTGGCATACTTCGAAGCCAATGGAGAAGGATAATGGAAAGTCTCCTTCAAGTAAGACTTAACCTGGTTTTCAAGTCTGTTCAATGTCGATCTTTTCAGTCGATGACGTACATCGTGGAACTTCTTATCCAGTTTTTTCTGGAGTCCATAAAAAAGATCCGAAAGCTCTTGTGGTCTCGTATCAACTAACGCTTCCATTTCTGAATGCGTATTCTCAATCATGACGATACATTCATCATAGATGAATTCACGCAGTCGCGTTCTAAAGTCGGCAATACACGAAATACAACTGCATTCCAGTTGATCAGTTTTCAGATTAAGATTGAAGTTTGATTTTACAAGTTCTTGAGTTGATTTGTGATTCTCAAGTGCAACTTCACACCACTTTTCAAAGCCGACCTTGTGAAGACCTAGAATTTTTTCATCCAGACCTCCATCCTGACCAAAAAAGAACATTTCCTTTTCAGGCATGAGACAGTCATAGAGAAAAATTGTTTCGATCACATTATTACGGTCTACGAATTCATGGAAGGGAACATATTCTTTTTTGAAGCGACCAGTAAGACTAGGGTTTTGTTTAAAGAAAGCGTGTAACTGCTTATGTATGTCCTGTAAAAAACTCAGAACTGATTTTGCATCTTCAACACTTCTGACATAGCCATCATCTTCAGCAAAACCATTAGTTTTGATGATCGTTTTTCTTTCTGTGGAAATGAGCGTCCGAATGCTTTCGTAATCTGGAAGTTCTGGAATCAGGGCCTGAACCACTGTGTTCAACCTTTGAAAAAGTATAAGAGCATCCTACCAAAACTGATTGTTTTGGTAAAATGCCCTGTTGATACAATGGAATTATCTGTCGAGTTCAATAACGAAGGCCAAGGCCATTTTGGCGAACTTGGCAGCGTGAGTGGCGTTGTTTCTTGAAACACTGATTGTGTCTCTAGCTGTGTGGATATTGCTGTTCATATCACGCTTCTTGGATTCGAATGGCATGGAAGCCGGGAACCCTGCATTGTGCCATGACGCGTGATCACTACAAGCATAACCACACTTGTCGTAACCCCATGAGACCCCAGTCACATACTCATCAATCAAATTGCCGATAAATGCATTTTGTGTAGAATTCGTGTAGTCAGTCATCATGACAATATCAAGGTCTGAACCATTGAAGTTTGTCATATCTAGTTGCATGACACCAACGACATTGGCACCATCAGTCTTCATCTTCTGAGCAATCTCTTTTGACCCTCTAAGACCAACTTCTTCAGCTGCATAACCCATGAACTTGATAGTCTTCTTAGGTTGGTAATTGCTGTCAGCTAGTACTCTGATCACTTCAGTCACTGTTGAGATCCCTGAAGCATTATCGTCTGCACCTGGAGCTCTACTGTTGGCACCACCAAAGAATCCGGCGATTGAATCGGCGTGACCACCGATAACGATGACATCGTCAGGTGACTCAGAACCTTTAATCGTTAAGATTACTGAAGGTTGCTTCCAAGAGTGTGAGAAAAATTCAACTTTGGCATCATTTCTTTTAGCTACAAGTCCTTCCCACAATCCTTTTACGTAATTTTGAGAATCAACACCTGTCTGTGATTGGTAGTATCTGTTTTTAAAGCTTGAAAGCTTCTCAATCACTTTTGAAATATTTGTGTCTTTCACCATTTCAACAGCAGGTCTTACTAGATCTTGCTGATTGATGTTGTAATCAGCAAAAAGTCCTTTTTGAGCGTAAACTCTTTTGCTTTCACCTGTAATGGTCGCCAATGCTTCTTCTTCTGATTCATGAAATACAAAGCCACCACATCTTTTGAAATCGTGGTGCATTTCATGAGAAAGATTTGGAATATCGTCTTCATGAATTTGCATCATCGTGATTCCATTCATTGACTTATGAATTTTGGCTGATTTTCCCAAATGGGCTTTGGCGTGTTCGGCTGCATCGTTGTCGATTGTAATCCAACGAGCTTTTCCTTCTTCTATTGATGCCTGCGAATTTCCTATTTGCAAGGCCAGAGAAAAAATGGCAAAGAACTTAAGTGTCATGTACCCTCCAGTGGTTTCGACGCTTTTGATCGTCCTGATCTAAGTATTAACTGAAAATTAGTCTATCCAATTCAATTCTGACAGTATCCTGATATGTTCTTACAATCGGTTATGTAAGTTATTGTTGGTAATTAACAGACTCCTGCAGTCGGATACAACTTACTTATTCAAAAACGCTCAACAATGCCTTAAAATCACATGACGAACACAAGTCATAATTCCGACTAAAAACATCTGGATTTACCTATGATCAACACCTGGCTTACTAAAACTTTTGATGTGAAATACCCAATCATCCTTGCTCCCATGTTTCTTGTTTCAAACAAAGAGATGATGATCGCTGCTGCTGATGCTGGCATTTTGGGATGCGTTCCCGCTCTAAACTGGAGAACGCCTGAAGAGTTTGATAAAGCGATGGGTGAAATGAAAGATCAATGTAAAGGACCTTTTGGTGTCAACTTGATTGCCAACAAATCTAATGTGCACCTGAATAGGCAACTTGAAATCTGTGAAGACAAACTTCCTGACTTTGTCATCACCTCGCTTGGAAGTCCAAAAGAAATTATTGAAAGACTGGGCAAGAAGGGCTGCAAAGTCATTTGTGATGTAGTCGATATTGAATATACAAAAAAAGTTGAAGATCAAGGTGCTGACGCCGTGATTGCCGTGAACAGTGGTGCGGGTGGACACGCAGGGAAGATTCCTGCAAGTATACTTGTTCCAATGCTACAAGATGCAGCCAATATTCCTGTGATCTCAGCAGGTGGTGTTGGAACTGGTGCAGGCCTACTCTCCACTCTTTCACTTGGCGCAGAAGGCGTTTCAATTGGTTCACCATTCATTGCCTCCAAAGAAAGTGGAGTCAATGATGATTACAAGAAAGCCATCATCGATTATGGTGCCAAGGATATTGTACTAACATCCAAGATTTCCGGTACTCCATGCACTGTTATCAAAACTCCTTATCTTGAGAAGATCGGAACTGACCAAAATATAGTTGAGAAAGTTTTGAACTCTAACAAGCAGATCAAAAAATATGCAAAAATGCTTACTTTCTATAAAGGTATGAAACTTCTTGAACAAGCTGCTTTCGGAGCCACCTATAAATCAGTTTGGTGTGCTGGACCTTCAATTGAATTCGTCGACAAAGAAGAAACTGTTAAAGAGATTGTAGATCGAATCGCAAAAGAATTTGATGAGGCACTAGCTGCATTCAATGCCAAACTGACAAAATAATGATTAAAGTCCCATTCGTTTTTAAATTTCCCAACTTCAGAAAAATCTACGCCGCTAGCTTTTTTTCCGAAATGGGGAGTTTCATAACAGAGACTGCACTTATGCTTTTCGTTTTCAACTTAAGTGGTGAAAACAAAGCTTACCTTGGAATCACAAGAGCATCGTTTCTTCTTTGTTTGACGTTGGGAAGCATCTTTGGTGGGCCCATCGGCCAACGCTTCAATCGAAAGCACGTCATGATTTTCAGTAATATCATGAGAATCCCGCTGATAATCGGATTGATTTTTTCAGATAATATCTACTTCGTCATTACCATCAATAGTTTGGTCGCTCTTTTCACAGGAATTTACAACCCTGCGAGACAAGCGATGATCAATGATATTGTTCCCCATGAACATATCAATACTGCCAATTCAATCACCAGCTCAAGCATGGCCTTCCTTCATCTGGTTGGTCCCTTCGTCGGTTCGTGGGCCTATGCGTATTTCAGTGGTATCAAGCAAGTTTTGAGCTTCGATCTTTTCACCTATTTTCTGGGAGTCATGCTCCTTAGCGCGACATCATACAAAGCTCCCCAAAAATCTGAAGATGAGGAAGAGCATGGTTTCATGAAAGAAATTGCAGATGGTCTTGGCCTCGTGAAATCTCGACTTGACCTGATCTCACTCTACTTGAACTGCATTCTCGGTGGTCTCTGCATTGGGATATTGGTTCCGCTACTTCTACCTTTTGTTACAGAAATTCTCGG
This sequence comes from Bacteriovoracaceae bacterium, assembly GCA_041546685.1. Taxonomy (GTDB): domain Bacteria; phylum Bdellovibrionota; class Bacteriovoracia; order Bacteriovoracales; family Bacteriovoracaceae; genus M0603. Next base: position 39,731 of record JBFEVX010000007.1, read on the forward strand.
TAAAGATGAAAGAACTTACGGAATTATTCTCTCAGCTTTTGGTCTAGGGGGATTTGCCGGAGGCGTTCTTTCAGCCAAGCTCTCCAACAAGTTTCCTCCAGGGAAGATGATCGTTACCAGTATTTGTATTGAATCCATCATGATGAATATCTGGGTTCGATGTCATGACTACACCTGGAACTTGGTGGTAATTTTCATTTGGGGAATGGTGGTTTTCACTCGCCTACCGAGTCAGCTGAACTATATCAGCAGAACTGTCGAAACCAAATATCTTACAAGAACGCACAGTCTCCTCGATCTTTCATTCGTAATCCCGAATATTACAGGGGGAGTCATTGTGGCCCTGATAGGAAACCATTATTCAACTCTTACCATCCTCAAGGTTGTAGCAGCTTGCTTTTTGGTCTTCATCATCCCGAGAATGTTCTTCAAGGAAATGAAATCCCTTTACAACAGCACAGCAAAAACTGTTCAAAGAGATCAAAGTTCATTTGATACGCTGTCATAAAACTTGAATCCCAATCCGCTCTCCCTATAATGGTAGATATATGATGTTTTGGTTAAGAGAAGAAACAAAAGACAACGAAAGAAGAACGGCGCTTACTCCCGATAATGCGAAAAAACTTATCGCTGAGACAGGTTGTTCTATTCATGTGGGCTCTTCCAAGGAGCGAATCTTCAGTGATGATGAATATCTCGCTGTAGGATGTAAAATTGTCGAGCCGGGTAGCTGGAAAAGTGCACCGGAGCAGGATTACATCCTAGGGTTGAAAGAACTGCCTGAGGAAACGGCACCTTTAGTCCATAATCACATATTTTTCGCCCACATTTTCAAAGGTCAGGAAGGTTCAAAAGAAATTTTTCAAAGATTCAAAGAAGGCGGTGGTCGCCTGTTCGATCTAGAATTTCTAATGGATGAAAATAGACGAAGGGTTGCCGCTTTTGGGAAATGGGCCGGATTTGTAGGCGCTGCTGTCGCTGTAGATAGATATTATCAGCGACTAAGTGGAGTTGACCAGGCCAATCCACTTACACATTTTGAAAACAAAGATCTCTTAATAAACCAGATCAAAGAAAAACAGGCAAAACATACATCTCGCCCCAAATCGATCATCATTGGAGCCAAAGGAAGATGTGGCTCTGGTGCGAGAGAGGCCCTGTCTATGTTGGGACTTGAGTCAACCGATTGGGACTTTGAAGAAACCAAGAGAGGTGGTCCCTTTAAAGAAATCATGGAGCACGAAATTTTCATCAATACAGTTCTCATGATGACGAAGATTCCTCCTTTTCTGGATAAATCGACTCTCGATATTGGAGGTAAACTTGAAATCATCTCAGACGTCAGTTGTGACCCCAATAGTGAACTCAATCCAATCCCTCTTTATGATAGATTAGGATCGTGGGAAAACCCATTCATCAAAGCTGAGAATAGTGAAGTAGAGATACTGGCGGTTGATAATCTTCCTTCAGTTTTGCCAAGAGAAAGCTCTGAAGACTTCTCTTCTCAACTTCTTCCTCATTTAATCATGTTAGCTAGGTCTGGATATGACGCCCTTCCGGTCTGGAAAGGCGCCTTAGAAATTTTTAAAGAAAATTCGAAAAAATACTAAACCAATCCCGCTCTTTCTAGAAGAGCTTCAGGTGAAGGTTCTTTCCCTCTAAATTTTTTATAAAGAACCATCGGGTCATCCGAATCCCCTCTAGAGAGAACATTCTCTTTGAATCTTGTCGCGACGGCCTGATCAAAAATTCCTTCTTCTTTGAAAGCTGCAAATGCATCTGCATCAAGCACTTCGGCCCATTTGTAGCTGTAATATCCAGCTGAGTAACCACCACTGAAGATATGCCCAAAGGCGCAAGTTGAACCAGTTCCTTCTACTCGTGGAAGAACTTCTGTTTCTGCTGTTGCCTCTCTTTCAAAATCAGAAATATTATTCACGTTTCTCGGATCACCTGAGTGCCATGCCATATCAAGAAGAGCAAAACTCAATTGTCTCAAAGTTGCTCTCCCTTCCTGAAAGGTTCTTGTTTTAAGTAGCCTTTCAACCAATTCAGTTGGAATTTTTTCCCCAGTTTCATGATGAACAGCAAATGTATCAAGACATTCTTTTTCATAGGCCCAGTTTTCAAAAATCTGACTTGGAAGTTCTACAAAGTCCCAAGAAACATTTGCACCAGAGAGAGACTCATACTTACATTCAGACAGTAGTCCATGAAGAGCATGGCCAAACTCATGGAACAATGTTGTCAATTCATTGAAAGTCAAAAGACTCGGACGTGTCTCTGTTGGCTTTGTGAAATTACAAACTATCGCAACATGCGGTCTGATATCTTTTTCTTTCGTTCTGTACTGACCTCTAAAATTGGTCATCCAAGCCCCATTTTGTTTACTTGGACGTGAGAAAAGATCTGTATAAAAAACACCAACATGTTTTCCATCGTTTGTCTTAACTTCAAATGTTTTCACATCATCATGGTATACAGGGATGTCTTTTCTTTCCTTGAATTTGATCCCGTAGAGCTTGCTGGCAACTGTGAAAACACCATCAACACACTTATCGACACTGAAGAAAGGCTTCAATAGTTCATCATCAAGATCATACTTGGCCTTCTTAAGCTTCTCTGACCAAAAAGTATAATCCCATGGCATGATATCTTCAGGACCACCATTCTCTTTAGAAAAGTCTGTGACTTCTTTCACATCTCTTACTCCAGCTTCTTTCGAGTGATTTAAAAGGTCTTTCAAAAAATCAAATACCTGTGCTGGGTTTTTCGCCATTCTTTCTTCTAGTACAAAATCAGCATGTGAATCATAGCCAAGCAGTCTTGCTCTCTCGAATCTCAATGAAGCTATTTCTTTGACGATAGCTTCATTATTTTGTTCATTTTGCTTCATGCCTCTACTTGTGTAAGCACGATACATTTCCTCTCTTCTTTTTCTGTTCTCAGAATAAGTCATGAAAGGAATATAGCTTGGAAAATGCAAAGTGAAGATCCACTTACCTTCCATTTCTTTTTCTTTCGCAAGTTCTGCTGCAGCTTCTCTTACATCTTCAGGAAGTCCTGCCAATTCTGCTTCATCTTCAATCACAAGTTGAAAGTTATTTGTTTCTTTCAAAACATTTTCGCTGAACTTGACTGTCAGTTTCGATAACTTGTTATCAATCTCTCTCAGTTGATCTTTTTGTGCTTCATTGAGAAGAGCTCCATTTCTGACAAACTCCTTGTACTTCTTCTCAAGCAACCTCATCTCTTCACTATCGAGATTGAGATTGTTCTTTTCATCATGAATCTTTCTCACCTTGGCGAATAATTCACTATCAAGAAGAATGTCATTGGAAAGTTCCGCCAACATTGGAGAAAGTTCACTGGCAATCTTCGCCATCTCATCATTTGTATGAGCGTAATGAAGGTTGAAAAACGTTGAAGAAACCAGATCAAGAACCTTGCCACAGTTTTCACTGGCTTCAATAACATTGTAGAAAGTTTCTCTTTCAGTTGATGATTTGATTTTTTCCAAATCAGATTTGACCTCAGCAATCGCGCCTTTAACAGCAGGTAGGAAGTCATCAACTTTAACTTGATGGAATGGTACTGTTTCAAATGGTGTTTCGAATTTCGTAAAAAATATATTGTTCATTCAGAACTCTCCTTAAGTGCAACAATTTGATTCCCCTTTTTAAATAGAGGAACAATGAATCCCAGCCATAATAACAGGGAGATGAATAAGAGAGTATTAACAAATTTCGGTGATTGAAAAAAGATCAAAATGATCGAGATTAGGCCTTTTCCAAAACGGTAGACAAACATATCCACCACATATTTGGCCCCATATTTTTGCCTTGCTTCCAAAGGGAAGTACAAGAGCTCTTTAGCTGTTGAAAATATTGAATAATCCAAACCTTTGAACAGAACAAATGTGGCCGCCACTGCGATCAGGGAAGACCCAGAGATCACAAATCCGACCAGCGCGATCAGTAAATAAAAGCTCGGGATAAACATGTGAACTGTGCGCTTTTTCACCAGCTGAAATATAAAAGGGATGACCAACAATTGCACGGCGAGACTTACCGCGTTAATGCTCGAATAAATCAAATTCAGATTTTTAGTTTTCTCCCTCTTAGTTTCAACAAGGACATCAAATAGTAGGTTGAACTTGAAATTGGCCAAGTTGATGACAAACTGTGAAAGCATAACCACGAGCGCCATTAATATAACGTATTCCTTCACTTCTAAGATTGCATGAAGAGGTTTTTCATTGCCTCGTTTGTCTTTATTTTTAGAAAGGCAAAATTCTGACGAAGATAAACCAAAAAAGATCATACTCACTATAAGAACCAATGCTCCAGTCATGAGAATCTGATCAGTGTTTATGGTTTGTGTGAGCCGAGAGCCAAGAATCCCTCCTAGCATCCCACCGAAACTACCTATCGCTCCAAGGGGTCCATAGAAAATTTTCGCCTGTTCTTCTCTAACAGTATTGTTGAGATAACCAATACTCATATGAACTAGAAGAACAATATAGATCTCCTTCCAAATATAGAGCGGGTATATCAAAAATTTAGAAACCTGGGACATCCAAGGTCCTGCGAGAAAAAAAAGAACCGAAAGTGAACAAGTCCAGTAATATAATTTGTGAGCTGTCAGACGAACTTGAAAATAATTATAGATGGTGATGCACAAACTCAATCCGACAATGGAGTACAACCATACGACAGGAGTGTTCTTCGCCCCGAAAGCATCAAGAAACATACTTGTGGTAGTCGATCTGATCAGTGGGTAAGTAAAAAGAACAGTGAACATCACCATGCATATTGAGATGACTGTCTTTTTTGCTTCCGGGTCCAGATTCGCTTGAGTTTTAAAGTCTGCTATAAATTTTTTCAACATGAGTCTTCCTTTCCCTTGTGCAAACTCTTGATTATTTAAGAGTATAATGAAATCACTACATCTTAATCAAAGGACAAATTCTGACAGTAGTAAATCCAGAACTCATTGTTGTCATTCCGGCTTACAATGAAGAAGGATGTCTCGAAAAAGTCATCGCCGAATGGATCAACGGACTTAGAGGTCTAGGACCTTCGTTTTTAGTTCTTGTAGTCAATGATGGCTCCTCTGACAACACTCCTGAGATTTTAAGAAATCTTTCGGACACTTATCCAGAACTCAAGTACCAAACACAGGTAAACCAAGGGCACGGAGCTGCTCTTAGAAATGGTTACGACTGGGCCATGGAATCAAGGCCCAAGTGGATCTTTCATGTGGATAGTGATGATCAATTCAAATATGAAGATTTCCCAAAACTATGGGAGTCAAGAAATCTAGCTCCAGCTATTTATGGAATTAGAAGCAATCGAAATGATCCCTACCATAGGATAATCATTTCCAGAATTCTTCGTATCATCATCTTCTTGAGTTTTGGAGTTTGGATTCCTGATGCAAATGTACCCTATCGACTATTATCGAGGGGTTTTTTGGAGTCAGCTCTTAAAAATATTCCAAAAGATTTTTTTGCCCCCAATATCTTTATCAGTCTCTTTGCCTTCTCTTTTGAGAGAAAAATCCCGGTATTTCCCGTATCTCACATTGAACGTCAAACTGGACAAATTAGTTTACCAAGCTCAAGACTGATCAAGGCCTGTCTTAAATCTCTCTGGGAACTAATCAAATTTAGAATGCAATTCAGAAAGTTTCTAAAGACTATTGATTGGAGGAGTGAGCTTGTCTGATCGATTGAATTCCAAATATCTCATCATCGGAGCTGGACCTTGCGGTCTTGGAGCTGCTTGGCATTTCAGCAAGCAGAATGAAGCTGATTGGATGATCTTTGAAAAAGAAAATCACGCAGGAGGGCTTGCGACCAGTTTTGTCGATGACAAGGGATTTACTTGGGATATTGGTGGCCACGTTCAATTTAGTCACTATGATTATTTTGATCAGGTCATGGACGATGCTCTCGGGAAAGAAGGATGGCTCCATCACATGAGGTCATCATGGGTTTGGATTAAAGATAGATTTGTTCCGTATCCGTTTCAAAACAATATTCACAGACTACCTGAAGTTGAAAGAAATGAATGTCTTGAAGGACTTGAAAACCTTCCCAAGCAAGTTGAATTAAATAACTTCAAAGACTGGTTAACAGCTTCCTTTGGAACCGGAATATGCAAGCACTTCCTCTACCCTTATAACTTCAAAGTTTGGGCCTACGATCCTTCAATTATGAATTACAAGTGGATAGGTGAAAGAGTCAGTGTAGTAGATATAGATCGCATTAAAGAAAATATCAAACTAGATCGCGATGATGTTTCGTGGGGTCCCAACAATACTTTCAAATTTCCAAAGAATGGTGGTACTGGAGCCATATGGAATTCGGTTGCTTCTAAAATGGATCAAAGTCGAATTCAATATAATGAAGAACTACTCAATGTCGATGTGGATAGCAAACTTGCGTATTTCAAGAGTGGAAAAGTCGTCAAATATGAGAAGTTAATTTCCACAATGCCATTGGATCAACTCTGTAAAAAGATTTCCAATGATGAGTACAAAAATCTTGCAAAAGTTTCAGCCGGTCTCAAATATTCATCTACCCATGTGATAGGACTCGGCTTGAAGGGACAAGCTCCTGAAAGTCTTTCAGACAAATGCTGGATGTACTTTCCTGAAAGCGATTCCCCTTTTTATAGAGTGACAGTATTTTCAAACTACTCACCAAATAATGTTCCTGACTCAAAAAAATATTTTTCTTTGATGGCGGAAGTTAGTGAATCTTCAGAAAAACCTGTCGATTCGTCGAAAATCATTGAAGAAACTGTTAAAGGTGCAATTAGTTCTAAATTGATGGAAGCGAATACTGAAATAACATCCGCCTGGCATTTAAGGATGGAGTATGGATACCCAACCCCATCTCTTGAAAGAGACTCCATATTGAATCAGGTTATCCCAAAATTGGATGCTGTAGATGTCTATTCAAGAGGTCGCTTCGGCGGATGGAAATATGAAGTCAGTAATCAGGACCATACTTTCATGCAAGGAGTGGAATGGGCTGAATATATGCTGACGGGAAAGGATGAGGATACGTACCAGCTATGAACGAGAGTAAACAAAGCCGGAACCAAATTTACTGGGTTTTACTTGGAGTCATCATCTTCCTTGGCATTTTTGCACGCTTTTTCATGCTTGCAGATCGGCCTTTTCACCATGATGAATCTTTGAACGCTATTTACGGCAGATATTTTTATAATCATCCCACCACACAATTTTATAAATATGATCCAATGTTACACGGACCATTTCTTTATAATCTGTATCCATTTTTTTATCAGATCTTTGATGAGTCCAAGGCTACAGCAAGACTTGTAATGGCCCTAATGGGAAGTTTTCTGATCTTTGTTCCTTTTATACTTAGAAGGTATTTAAATCGTACCACCTTGTTTCTGGCGACACTCTTTATAGCCTTCAGTCCGACTTTAGTTTACTGGTCACGCTTTGTCCGTCATGACCCTCCTGTATTAATCTGTCTGGCACTTCTGATAATTGGATGGTTCAGCAACTCATCATGGAAAAAGTCCTTTCTTTGGACATGGGGTCTTATCCTCCCCTTTACCATGAAAGAGAATGCCTACGTTCACGTAGCGATCTTCATGGGATATCTGATCTATGAATTGATTCTCAACTCTCTTTTAAAACTTGAAATCGACACTCTCACTTCCAAGACCATTAAATTCTGTAAAGAAAATACTTTCAAAGTTCTCATCGGAATTTTCTCTGCTTCATTCATTTATGTAATTCTCTATTCAGCATGGTTTAGTCACCCTGAAGGAATTCTTGATGGAATTTATCGCAAAAGTCTTGCCTACTGGCTGAACCAGCATCACAAAGACAGAATTGCTGGACCATTTATTTTCCAGTTTTTAATGCTTAGCTGGTATGAACAAGTTTTTATACTCATGATCTTTGTTCAAACCGCTCATTTTTATTTAAGAAGAAGTTTTCAAGTCAGAGGAACTTTTGTAGCTTTGATTCTTCTTTCAATCATAGCCAAGTATCTAAGTCCCACTGATATACCAAATACCAGTTTCCTCTCAGGTATCTTGAAAATCAAAATTTCATTGGATTTCTATCCATTCATTTTATTGCTTGGTCACTCAGTATTGATGACCACTGTATTTTTAATTGAAAGAAAACGTGACTTGGCACTGACAGGATATCTCTTCACCTCATTCTTTTTCACATACAGCCTGGTAGGAGAAAAGGTTCCTTGGCTCTCAGTATATCCTCTCTTCATGGGAATTCTTTTTTTGTGTGTTTATATTTCTAAAGAATGTCAGCTTTCTTTTGATCGAAACAAAACATTAAAATTGGCAGTTGTTGTTCTTACCATTTTTCAAGTAAGAATGATGATCATTACAAATTACTCACGCGCGGGAGCAGATACAGAATTTATCAGTCAAGTTCATACTTCAAGAGATTATGAAAATGTCGCTTATCAGATAAAGAAAGAGATTCAGTCACCTCTTGGCAGGAAGCCTCTTGTGATGGCAATGGAGCATAATACCTGGCCTCTCACTTGGTACTTATACGGACTCGAGCAATACAATTACATCAAGGGCAATAGAGAACTCCGTGACTTTGATTATGTTCTGACTTCTACAACTGATTCAGCGACAGGTGCCGAACTCAAAATGACACATACAAGAACAGATGTATCACTCAGACATTGGTGGCTTCCAGATTATAAAAGAATGACATTTAGAAATTATATGAACTATGCACTTCATCACAATCCCTGGACAGTTCCTGGAAAAATGGACATCAGTGTCTACAAGAAAGTGGCTATTGAATAATCAGATAAAAATCAGAAACAGTACTACCTTTTTCTCTTACAATACCTGCACCTTTATTGATATCAAGACTTCTTGATCTATTGTTCAAGTCTTGAACCATCTGGCCAATATTGATTTTCATTCCTTTAGAAGTATTGACTGAAGTCGATAGAGCGGAAGCCCCAGATTCCAAAGAAAGTTCAATTCGATGTGTACTTCCTAGAACATGACAAGTAACAAATATTTCTTGATCATCCATCCGAAGCCTTCCCTGAACCCCAGAAGTCAGAAGCAGAGAAGATCGACTAACACCACCAGATTTGGATCTGGTTCTTTTTAATCTGTTTTTTGAACCTACTGAAGCTTCATCATTGGTTGCATCCGATTTACTGACTCGCTCAACGGTCATTCGACACATCGGCATCTGACCCATTGCTTGATTTTTCTCTACAACTCCATCTGTTCGATAAATCCTTATGGGTTTGTACTTTTTATAGATCCAAGTTTCGAAAAGCTCTTCTCGAACATCACTGACAGTCACTTCAATACAATTCATACTTGGTCGCTCGTAGATCTTGTCGTTTCGAGAAAGTATCGGACTCAAATGTGACTTAACTGCCCTCAGTGAAACATTGTTTTCAAAACAATAGCCCTTGAGAGATTGAGCTTTGGCAGTAAATGAAAAGAAAATAATAAGTAAAAGTTGAAGACTATTCTTCAAGATACTTGTCACCTTTTTGATCTTCCATAAAGGACTCTGCATTTTCATATGAACAAAGATCCAATGTTGTTTGGAATTTGAATTCAGGTGGAAGTTTTCCCACCTTGCTCAGGTCCTCACAAGTACAGGCGAGCTTTTTCATAAAGTTGAAAAATTTATGACTTGTCTCTGGACTCATCAAATGTTCCATCTGACAGCTGTCTTTTTCTGCAACTTCTTCTTCGACTCCAACAAAGTCACGAAGGAAGTAAAAAAGCAGCGTTCTTGAACTCAAAATTCTATGAACTTCATCATGCCCAAGATCTGTCAGAACGAGGAATTTCGAATCCTCTTCTTCCATCACCAGGCCTTTTTTCTTGAGATTATTGATCGCTGTAGAGACACTTCCCTTGGTCAAATCAAGATCCTTGGCGATATCAGTAACCCGGGCATAACCTCTCCCTTCCTTCAATTTATGGATGGTAAGTAGGTAGTGAACCATTGAGTGAGATAGGTCAGTATCTTTAGCAGTCATATGCTCTCCAAGGGGAAAAACGCTCAAATGCCTGTATTCAGGCCCCGATTGCCACATTATGTTGCCTGCACATCCTACCAAAAAGTGACGCAAAATTGAACTAAATGCTCAATTTTAGGAGGGCGTTGTCTAGGCTGTTTTTTCACTGTCAGAGATCTAGCTTCAGGGTGGTAAAATAAGGGCAACCAAGGGTAATCACTATGAAAGCACCGAAAACAAAAATTATTTACGCGGTTTTATCCCTTCTTATTGCCACTTCAGTCTCAGCGCAGATTGTAGGTGTCGTTCGAGGTGGTCAGGACAACAATCCTGAAAATCTCAATGACAAGGATAAATACGTTTCTGAAAACTACATTCACGAGGGCTATCTTCAAAGAGAAAAAGAAGAAGCTTGTGCTGGAGATAAAAAGGCCTGTGCTGGTACGGACGTCGGAAACCAAAGTGTAAAGATGATCGCCAAAGCTTTCGGGATGATCGTTGGTATGCTTCCAGGTGATGGTGCTTTCAAAGAAGGTGTCAAAGGAGCTGATGGAAAACCTAAAATGGACAGCGAAGGAAAGGCCGAAGAAAAAGAGAAACAAGATTACTGCCGATATATTGCTGTCGGTACTGAAATGGTTGCCCAATTTCAACAACAAGCAGCTCAAACGGAAATGAGCTCGATTCCAGTTAAGAAAGAAACTGCTCAAAAAGAAAGTTTGGATCGTGCCGCTCGTTCACACGAGTCTAGAGCGAAGAACGCAGAATATCAGGTAGTCGGCTGGGGTGCTACGACAGTCTGTTATGGATACATGGCCGCTACGGCTAGTTCAATCGGAACTATGGGTTGGGTGAAACTTGGTATGGCCGGACTTATGACTGGCTTTTACATGTCAGAAGTAAAGAAACACAAAGACGCAGCTTCAAAAGTAAGAGGTATCGCCGACAAGCTAGCAGGTGCCGGAGATTGTAACCCAGTAACACAGAAAAACTGTTACTGTGCACAGCCTGAAACAATGAATGATGTGACTGTTTGTATGCCACAAATCAGAAAGCGCCAGATTGCGGCCAATGCTGTTCAAGTCGCTTGTATGGATAATAAAATGAATCCTGATCCAAAATGTAATTGTGTGACTACAGATACATGTTTCGACAAGGAATTCATCAACAACATTGATGGGCTGAACTTTGGAGAAGGTTTCAATCAAGGCGTAACTGGACCTCTAAGAAAAATCGCTCGTGGTGAGCTTACTCAAGGAAACCTCTCAGGAAGTGCGACAAGACAAGCTGCTCTTGCGAAACAGGCCATGAGAAAAATCAAACCTATTCCTTTCGATCAAGAACTTAATAAAGATCAAAAACAGGAAGCATTGGCCCTAACAAAAATGGGTCTTCCCGCATCCATTGCAGGGAAAGTTGCAGCGACAAGAGTTTCTTCAAGCTCTCTACAAGGAGTTAGAAGCAGACTTGGGAATGTTCAGTATTCTGCTGTTGGGAAGAGTGCCTACAGAGGCAGCAGAAGAGGAAGAGATAAAGTACTCACTTTCAGTGGAAGTGGCTCAGGACTTACCGGATCTAGAAAAAGCGGTTCTTCATCTGGGGTCAACTTCAATAAGTTCCTTAAGCGTGGAAAAAAGCGTGGACCAAAAGGTGGGAAAGTTCTCTCTTTCAGAGACAAAGCTTCAAGAAGTGGTTCTGCTCAAATCTCAAAAGACAGCGACAGAAGCGTATTTGATATCGTATCAAGAAGATACATGATTTCAGGATGGGGACGACTCGAACTGGATTAATTTCAAAAGGAAGTCATGGAAGACTCAACCAAACAGACAACATTTCATGCGACATTTCATCCGACTCTTTTTTACGATTCTGAATGTGGCCTGTGTCTGAGATTCAAACAGGCACTTGATCGTTTACCAGGCACAGATAAAATCAAAAAGGTCAGCATTCACGAGCCAGAAGCATTCAAGTCATTCCCTGAGCTTTCTAAAGAAAAGTGTGAAAAAGAAGTCCATCTAGTTGATGAGAACGGCAAGATTCTCGTTGGCGAAGAAGTCGTTGAATATCTCATTTCCAAGTTTCCAGGAGTCGAGAAATTCTCATGGTTGCTTGAAAGTGGCATGGGCCAAAAAGCCGTTGAGTACTTCAATACCATCGCTAAATTGACCAGAGAAACGTTGCGAAAGCGTTGTAGCACATGTAAAAATTAGCCATACATTTGGAGAATTATGCTGCCCTTCGACAAAACACTGGTTATTATCCCGACCTATAATGAAATCGATAATATCGAGCGCATGATCACAACTATGTTGACCATGCACCAAGGAATCTCTCTTCTCATTATCGAAGACGGATCTCCAGATGGAACTGCCGATGTCGTTAAGCGACTACAAAAAGAATACCCTGACAATCTCCATATGATCCAAAGAACCGGTAAGCTTGGTCTTGGAACTGCTTATGTCACAGGATTCAAATGGGCACTCGAAAGAGAGTATGAGTTTGTTTTCGAAATGGACTGTGACTTTTCACATGATCCCAAGCAAGTTCCTGATCTCTTAGAAGCAGCACAGAGCAACGACCTCGTTATTGGCTCTAGATATATCGATGGCATTAGAATCATCAATTGGCCGTTCAGAAGACTTCTCCTCTCCTATCTGGCCAGTATCTATACTCGTTTTGTCACAGGTATTCCTGTACAAGATACGACAGGTGGATTCAAGTGCTTCACCAGAAAAGCTCTTAGCTCACTCAATCTAGATAACATCGTTTCTACCGGGTACATTTTCCAACTCGAGCTCAACTATAAGATTTGGTCACTCGGTATGAATGTCAAAGAAGTTCCAATCATTTTTTATGAAAGACGTGATGGGCAATCCAAAATGGCCGGTGGGATCATTTTTGAAGCTCTATTCGCTGTGCTTCGTCTTCGAGTCATGAAGAGCCTAGGCACACTTCTGAAATAGCAGTCTGACGACTTCAAAAGCAAAAGATCAAAGCCTGATTATCTTTCGAAAGATTTACGTGAAAATAGCTGTCTATTCAGTGGTCCAAAACACATGAGAAGAAAGATCCAACAACCACCAAACTCTAGAATCTCACCTTTTCTTCCTGAGTCGATAAATTTAACGATAATCGCTAGAAGTATATAGGCAACAATATGAAAAAGTTTAGGGACGGGAATTGCAAATTTATCAACAAAGTTTCTGACTCTCCCGGCCTGCACATATAGAAATGGCATGACTAGAAAATAGAGAACAACCAAAATTCCAAGGAATGTTCCGAAGATATATCTGTTTACCTTGAAGTCTCCGAACTTCAGGTTGTGAATATTAAATTCACCTTGAGTGTTATGAATTTTGAACCATTCAGGAGTTTCAAAGCCAATGATTCGTTGACCATAACTGATTTCTTCAAGAGCACCGAATAGAAAAACAAAACCCATCATCACAAGGCAGAAAGCAAAGAACTTTCCCCTGAAAGGTTTTAAGATATTTGCCCTGTGCCAACATAGAATTGATCCAAGCAAGAGAGCGAGGAAAGTCAGATATTCTATCCAACCATCTTCAGTCACATAGACATGCTCATAAAAATGCTTATTGGTGTAACTTAAAATCATCCCCACGATGGCCACAAGAAAGACCAGAATGAACATGACCAGTTCGTTCTTTTTGATATTTGTAAGGCTGGCGAGCATTTCTTTCAAAACACTTCTCCGAGATTTTCAAACTTGGCTAGTCTGTCAGTATGTCTTCCACCTTCGAACTCTGCTTCAAACCAGGCATCAACCATCGCCCTGATTTCTTCTGCGGAATTGATTCTGGCACCAAGACAAAGAACATTGGCGTCATTGTGTTGCCTAGAAAGTCTGGCCTCTTCAGGGGTTCTAACTAGTGCTGCTCTAATTCCCTTGTAGCGGTTTGCTACAATCGAAACACCGATTCCTGATCCACAAAGAAGAATCCCTGGGATCTTCTCTTCAACAACCCTTTTGGCAACCTTGCTGGCATAGTCGGGATAATCACATCTCTCATCTGAGTATGTTCCTTCATCAAGAACTTCAAACTTTGATTCGAGATATTTCTTAAGCTCTTCTTTGCCTTCAAAGGCAGCGTGATCACATCCGAGGGCTACTTTCACAATAACTCCACTAAAAAACCCCGGCCACGTACAACGTGAACCGGGGCGATTTCAAATTAGTATCTGTAATGTTCTGGCTTGAAAGGACCTTCAGGGTTAATACCTAGGTATTCAGCTTGTCCTGAAGTAAGAACGTCGATCTCAACACCAATTTTTGCAAGGTGAAGTCTCGCTACTTTTTCATCTAGATGCTTTGGAAGCATGTAAACTTTGTTTTCGTATTTGTCACAGTTCTCCCAAAGCTCAAGTTGAGCAATCACCTGGTTGGTGAATGAGTTACTCATAACAAATGAAGGGTGACCTGTAGCACATCCAAGGTTCACCAGACGACCTTGAGCAAGAAGGATGATTCTTCTTCCATCTTTTGAAGTGTACTGATCAACTTGTGGTTTGATGTTGTCTTCAGTGTAGTTTTCATGAAGATGCTTGATGTGGATTTCAGAGTCAAAGTGACCGATGTTACAAACGATCGCTCCGTCCTTCATGGCATCAAGATGCTTAGGCGCGATAACATCGTAACAACCAGTTGTTGTAACGAAGATGTCTCCAAGCTTGGCAGCATCGTCCATTTTCATTACTTCGTAACCTTCCATCGCTGCTTGTAGAGCACAGATAGGATCGATTTCAGTAATGATAACACGTCCACCTTGTCCTCTTAGAGACTGAGCAGAACCCTTACCAACGTCACCGTAACCAGCAACAACACAAACTTTACCAGCAACCATTACGTCAGTTGCTCTCTTGATACCGTCAATCAAAGACTCTCTACATCCGTAAAGGTTGTCGAACTTTGACTTGGTAACAGAGTCATTGATGTTGATAGCTGGAATTGGAAGAGTACCTTTTTGAACTCTTTCATAAAGTCTATGAACACCTGTTGTTGTTTCTTCAGAAAGTCCTCTGATTCCTTCAACGTATTGTGGGAATCTGTCGAGAACCATGTTTGTCAGGTCTCCACCATCATCAAGAATCATGTTAAGTGGTGATCCGTCTGCCCATGTAAGAGTTTTCTCAATACACCAGTCGAACTCCTCTTCGTTCATACCTTTCCAGGCAAAAACAGGAATTCCTGCAGCAGCGATGGCCGCAGCAGCGTGATCTTGAGTTGAATAGATATTACATGAAGACCATCTTACTTCAGCTCCAAGAGCAGTAAGTGTCTCAATAAGGACAGCTGTTTGGATTGTCATGTGAAGACAACCAGCAATCTTGGCACCTTTAAGAGGTTGGCTTGGACCAAATTCTTCTCTAAGAGACATTAGTCCTGGCATTTCGCTTTCTGCGATTGTGATTTCTTTTCTACCCCATTCGGCCAAAGAAATATCGGCTACTTTGTAATCTGTAAAAGTCATGTTTCCTCCAACCGTTGTTGTCCCGGTTTCTGTCGTAGTTTGCATTTTACTATCCTTAATATACTGATTATTTGTCCCGCCACTATAACAAATAAAAACGCCGATCTACAAGCTTCCAGCAGTATTCTAGCCGCAATTTCCCTTGCTTCTAAGGAGCATTGAAGGTACCTATGTCGCAGAACTCAAAAAGGTTTTCACATTGGGTAGTTACACCAAGATTGACAAGCAACTTGCTCAGCGCATTATCGGACTTTACCAGCTTGGTGATGTCGTGAAGCTTCGCCCTCTTTCTCTTGGAATATCCAATTCAAATTATCGAGTTGAAACCCAAGAAGGGACCTATCTTCTTAAAATCAGTAATGACAAGAACAGTACTGAGCTTGAAGAAGAGATGGATATTCTTAAACGCCTCTCAGAAAAGGGTTTCAACTATTCTCTGACTCCCCATGAAACCTCTGATGGCCAGCTGGTGTACCATTGTGACGAATATTTTGGTGTCGTTTTTCCATTCGTCGAAGGAATCCCACCTGGACCAGCTGACATGACCTGTCGAATGATTGGAGAAGGCCTAGCGAAGCTCCATATCCAAAAATGGTCAGATAAAGAACTGAAAGAAATAAGAAACTATGAATCTGTCGGCTATGGAGTTCAAAAGCTTCTTGCCTACGTTAAGGAAGCAGGCTGCCCAGAAGACTTCAAAGTCGAGTTTAAAAAAAATTTCGATGACGATCTCAAAGAGTGGATGGACGCTGATCTTGAAAAAGGCCTAATTCATGGGGATCTCTATTACGATAATACCCTTTTTCACAATGACGTATTGAAAGTCATTTTGGATTTTGAACAAGCTGGAGTTGGTGAATTTCTCTTTGACCTAGGTGTTTGTATCTCAGGAACCTGTTTGGAAAAAGGACATATTATCACTCCACTGATAGACAGTTTGCTTTCAGGATATGAGTCGATTCGCCCACTGCCTGCAATTGAGAGAAAACTTCTCGATCAGGCGATTGTCCTTGGGCTCTTTTCCATATCGTTGTGGAGAATCAAAAGATTTACGGAAGGCTCGCTCAATACTTTGATGGCCGATAGCTATAAAGAACTGATACAAAGGGCCAATAATTACCGGAAGGAATCCGGAGGAGATAGTCGTTCATGAAAACTTATTTTGCCTCTTGCCCCAAACGTTCTGAAGAATGGTTGATGGAAGAATTGAAAACTCTTGGTGCTTCTCAACTTGAGAAGAAGAACGGAGGAGTCCAATTCAAGGCAGAAAATCAGGCGGCTCTCAAAATCTTATTCGAAACCAGACTAGCATCGAGAATGTATCAACTCCTCGACGTCTATCCCATCATGAATGAAAAAGATGTTTACGCCAAGGTAAACGCCAAGTGGTGGCACAAGGTTTTCGATAATAATCAAACTTTCAAAATCCAGACTCTTTTTGATACGGATGCTCATAACTTCTTCAAAAACAGCATGCACTTTTCCATGATGGTCAAAGATGCCATTGTCGATCAGTTTCGTGCCGAGACAGGAAGAAGACCAAATGTTGATACCTCCAATCCGGACGTCTCACTGTTAGTAAGAGTTGAAAGTCGAGGCAGAGAACCTGGATTTAATGCCAAATTCTATCTTGATTTGACCAATGTCCCTTTGAGTGATCGTGGCTACAGAAGAGGAAAGCACAAAGCCCCTCTTAGAGAAAACCTAGCAGCAATTTTGATTCACATCGCAAAATGGGATCCAAAAAAGAATGCTCTTGCTGATATGTTCTGTGGCTCTGGGACAATCCTGATTGAAGCGGCGATGAGGCAACTTGATCTTCCTCCTACTTATATAAAAATCAAAAAGGCCAGAAGAGGCAGAACTACTGACTTTGCCTTTTTGAACCACAAATGGTTTTTGGCAGACAAGGACCTTCAAAAATGGGTTTCCGAGTATTTTGAGAAGGCCATGGAAAAAGCAGACAAGGCCAAATCATCCAAATCAGAAAACATAATTGGTGGGGATCGAGATATCTCTTTTGCACTTGAAAATATAAGAGCTGCTGGCCTTGAAGGGCACATCAAATTAATTGAGACTGATTTCAAATCTTTCAAGCCAGATGTTGATACACATGGACTTACTCTCATAACCAACCCTCCATACGGTGAAAGACTTGAAGGAGGAGAGGAACTTTATTATCAGATTGGTGAGGCGTTGAAGAACAACTTTAAACGTTCAGATGCCTTTGTTCTAACTTCAGATGATGAATACAGAAAAAAGATCTTTTTAAAATCTACTCGAAAATATCCACTCTTCAATGGACCGATTGATTGTAGATTGATGCATTATGAGGTCAACTGAACAGTTGACCTACTTTTCTGAAACTTTGACGATATGATCGAACTCTTTTTTCGAAACGGGAGTGATCGAAAGCCTATTTCCCTTTTGAAGAATTTTCATCTCAGAAAGAGGCTTCATATCCTTCATTTCCTGTAAGGAAACTGTACGAGGGAATTTTGCAACATATTTGACTTCAATCATAAACCAACGAGGATTCTCTTCTGTTGATTTAGGATCGTAGTATTTGGAATTTTTGTCCCAGCTAGTGTGGTCAGGAAAGGCCTCCTTTGAGACTTCCATGATTCCGACGACACCTGGTACATCTGTATTTGAATGATAGAAGAGAATTCTATCCCCTTTTTTCATTTCATCGCGCATGAAGTTTCTGGCTTGATAGTTTCGAACTCCGTCCCAAGGTTCTTTTTTGACTCTCTTTAGATCATCAATTCCAAAAACATCGGGTTCAGATTTCATCAACCAGTAATTCATTATCTCTCCTAATCTTTGAGTAATCCCTCAAGATTATTGCGCTGGTAAGATGGAATGGCAAAACATCCAGTATGGAGTTCCTTATTGTAGTATTGAAATTCAATCTTTGATCCATCAACTCTTTCAGGACTAAAATCACGAATTGGATGCAATCCCTTAGAGGCAAAAGTGAATGACCACAATCCTCCTGGATAAGTAAGATTGTTAAAGTTGTAGATTTTTACGACTTCAAATTGATCATGAAGAACTTTCAACATGGATTTTTGAACATCTGCCATCAGAAATGGTGACTCTCCCTGAGAAACGACAATACCGTCATCAGAAAGAATTTTGTAAATATTGGAGTAGAATTCCGGCCCAAAAAGAGGAGCGGCCGGTCCAATTGGATCTGTGGAATCAACCATGATCACATCAAATTTTTCTTTGGTTTCCTCAACAAACTTAACCCCATCACCAATGATAAGTTCCATTCTCGGATTGTCATAGGCGCAAGCTGTTTGCGGAATATGTTCCTTACAGGCATCTACCACCATAGCATCGATTTCAACCTGTACAATTCTCTCAAGAGACTGGTGCTTGAGTACTTCTCTAGCAGTTCCTCCGTCTCCGCCACCAATAATCAATACCGATTTTGGATTCGGATGAACGAAAAGTGGAACATGAGAAATCATGTCGTGGTAAACAAATTCATCTCTCTCAGTAACCATGATGAGACCATCATTAAGAAGCATTTTTCCATGCCCTTTGGTTTCAACGACATCTACTGTTTGAAATTCACTTTTTCCGGAGAATAAAGTTCTTTCAACCTTGAACTTCACTCCACAAAAACCGTCATAAATTTCTTCAATCCACAATGAACTTTTCATAACTCAATCCTATAATTTTCGAGGAGCCTTCACTCCCGCATCTCTTCGATAAAAATGGCCAAAATCTACACGGTACCCACAATCAATCTTTTCTGAAAAGAGCATACGACTGTCGTAATTATCAGGAGTCAGGCCGGCAATATTTTGTTCAAAAGCAAC
This sequence comes from Bacteriovoracaceae bacterium, assembly GCA_041546685.1. GTDB lineage: Bacteria > Bdellovibrionota > Bacteriovoracia > Bacteriovoracales > Bacteriovoracaceae > M0603. Next base: position 59,092 of record JBFEVX010000007.1, read on the forward strand.
CATATCAAATGAGTCTGGCTTCAAAACATCCAGAATCGTCGACATAAAATTACTTTCCATTGAAATATTTGTTTCAAAGCTCACGTAAGAGCAATGCTTTTGAGGAGTCACATGAATTGTACAATATTTGTCATCTTTCAATGCGTTCATGCTGTATCCATATGGATCAAAAACAAAATCATCTATTTCAAAACCAGGAAGAACCTTGTCAAATTTAAAGAAATCTCTGATTGCATCCTTGGTATGACCTTCGGTCGTTAGGAAATCAGATTTATTTTCACAGATGTCATACATCAAAAGTTCAAATGTCTTGTCATCTTCTGCTGGTGTAAATGGCTTGTTGTAATGAAAGAGACAGTTATGATGTTCATGCTCATGTCCAAACAATAAGAAGGTACCGTCCACAGTTTCTCTGAGAATCTTAAGATCATCCTCAAAAGTAGTATGTTGGAGATGAGAATAATACTCGTTTTTGCGTTGAAAGATCAGTGACTCGAGTTTGTCCTTACCAACTTTGTTGATGAGATGCAAACAAGCATGAATCAATGTCGTCCTTCCACAAGTGATCATCAGTACTCTATCTGACCAGACAAAAAGACTGGATTCAGACAAGAGATAGGCATCACACACATCATTGGAAATACTGGAGAGAATTTCTGCCTGAGACTTGGCCACCAATTCTTTGAAAAAATCCACACCCAAAGAGCGAAGATCTACTCCGGAGAATACGGCCTCAAATTTCTTTTCACTACCTTCAAAAAACATAGGTTTTATTACTCCAGAACGGGAGTTTGCGCAATGCCCGTTTAAAATTTATCTGCAAGCTTCATCGCCCAATTTGGGGATGCAAACTTGAGGAGCGCAGAGGAGTTCACCACTTTATCCAAATGCTTGGACGAGTTGGAGAAAAAATAAGGAGATACGTCCGGATCCTTTAGGAAGATCGTATGACCTTTACTGGCAAACTTTCTCATCACGAAATCTGAATCAAGAAAACAGATTTCGCGAAGCATGAAGTTCTTAGCGATATATATCACAATACAGCAGTCCGATAATTCAACCATCGACTTCCTGATTTTTACACCTTTGGGAGAAGAGGTATCTGCCCAATGGACTTTGACCTCTGCCCTTTTGTCGCCAAGATAGAAATCAAAGCCTCTTTGAGATGCTGATTTTTTCTGATGGAGACCAAAGATACATTTGGCATACCACTCACCAAGTTGAGTCGGGAGATTCTTCCCATTCATCAAAATCTGATGGCCTCTAAGCAATTGATAGGCCTCATTGACCTTCTCAATAGCATTGAAGATGATTTTATTGTCTGGAATCTGCAATAAGCTGATTTCTTTGGATATAGAACGCTTCAGTTTTTTACCAAACTGATGTTCGTACCATTTCGGAAAATCATCGTTGGGATGAAGGTCCAAAGAATCACAAACAAAGCTCAACGAAAGCAAATCCTGAATCGACTTGCACCAATCAAGTTTCTTTTGAAGATACTTCAAGGGTGCATATTCTTTTGGATTTAAACCTACAACAAATACATCGTCTTTATCGTAGTTTGTGCTTCCGTGAGTCTCCTTGTTGAATTCTGTGATCTCGTCTAGAAGTTGTTCTTTTTTGTCCATTAAATCTTTAAGTTTAAGTGTTATTCACGGAGCAGTTTAACACTTTTTCTCTTAAAGCTCTACGGTAGAGAGATCTTCCTTGAATCCAATCAACGTTTTGTGAAGCCCCTTGTTAGCAGTCAAGTAATGCTGGCAAAAAGTCCTGAAATCAATAATCTTTGATTGGTAATAAGCATCATCTTTGCCTTTCGCAACAAGAGCACTATCAAGAAGCAACCAAGCTAGACATAAATTACCGCAATAGGTCAGGAAGTCGGAGGAGTTAAAGAGTATGGAATCCATCTTTTTCTCTTGGGCCTGTTTTCCAAAAGCGCCCATGATTTCCTGAAGTCCGGCCAGACCTTCCTGAATTAGAGCACATTCTTCGCTCCAATCCCCACCAGCTTTGGCCACACTTTCACCGATCAAAGTTGCGAATTTGGTCAGAGTTTTTCCTCCATCTTTTAGTACCTTCCTGGTTGAAAAATCCAGGGCCTGAATGGCATTGGTCCCTTCATAGATGGTGGCAATCTTTGTATCTCTAGAGAACTGCTCAATTCCATATTCACTACAGTATCCATAACCTCCATGAACCTGGATGGCGTCAACACATATCTGAAAGCCTGCTTCTGATCCTACTGATTTACAGATCGGGGTCAAGAATGCGATCAAGTCTTCAACTGCTGGGTCTGAGTGGGCCTTGTCAAAAAGATCAGCAGTATAAAGACTCATGGCCCTAAGCCCACGAGACATCGCTCGCATCTTGAGCATCATTCTTTTTACATCGTGAAGCTTGTTGATTTCAGTTCCAAACTGAACCCGCTCACCTGCATATTGCTCAGTCATCATATAAGCGAGATTCGCCTGAGACTCCCCTTGCATTCCACAAAGAAGTCTCGCCTCGTTCATCATGATGAACATATTAACGATTCCTTCATGCTCTTTCCCGATCAACTCACCAATACATTCCCCTTCAGCGCCGAAAGTGAGCTCGCAAGTTGCCTGAGCATGCAGTCCCATCTTCTCTTCAATCTTGGTACAACGAACATTATTGAAATCACCAGTTGAACCATCCGCATTGATCTTATTCTTAGGAACGATAAATAGAGAAAGTCCCTTTGTTCCCTCTGGCGATCCAGGAGTACGAGCAAGAACCAAATGAACAATATTTTCATAAAGATCGTTGTCTCCAGAAGAGATGAAGATCTTCACGCCTTTGATTTTAAATGTACCATCACCAACTGGTTCAGCCGTAGTCTTGGCTGCCCCAACGTCAGATCCAGCTCCGGCCTCGGTCAAACACATAGTTCCACCCCAAGCGCCTTCCATCATCTTTGGAATATATTTGTTTTTCTGGTCTTCGGTTCCAACCTCATAAATCACATTCATGGCGGCTCGGGACAAACCGTAGTACATGGTCCATGCCACGTTCGCACCATTAGCAATTGAAGAGCAGGCAACACTTAATGCATGAGGAACCGGCATCCCTCCAATCTCTTCAGGATAACCAAGAGCAAACCATCCATTCTCATAGAACTGTTGGTTGGCACGATGAAAACATTCAGGAACTTTGACTTGACCATTTTCAAGCTTCACACCTTCAACATCGCCCTTCTCTCTTGTTGGGAAAATTTCGTTGCCAATGAATTTATCATATTGATTGAGAATGTCTTTGAGATCGTTCTCGCCCATATCTGAACTATGTTCGTGAATCTTAAGCCATTCAAAAAGTGTGAATTCGAGATCTCTGAGGTCTGTCTTGAAGCCGGCCATATTTCCCTTCCTGTAAAATAGGTTTGACCTATTTATTATAAGGGAGGCTGGAAATTAAAAAAAGACAAGACGCTGTTGCAGCGCCTTGTCCGATATATATTCTTGGTTATTTTTGCAAGAATTCTTATTGAATAGCGAAACCTTCGTTTGTGTCTTTCTTCAAGATAGCTACTGGGTTAGCGGCCAATGGCAGTCTTGAATCAATGATATAAGCTCTGTTACCGTACTCGAAGTACCACTTTTGAGAAGGCATTCCACCTACAGTAAAGTCATTCTCAGCAGCACAGTATCCATTGATACACTTCTTAACGTTAGTAGCAGATCTCATTCTGGATACTAGGTTAGATAGAAGTTGTTGAAGGTTGCTTCCAAGTTCAGCATCAAATGCAAATGTTGAACTTCTATAGACTGGAAGTCCTTGAGCATTTGGCCCAATTCTTCTAGCACCATAGTTAGAGTTCCACTGGTCGAAACAGTCATTCCAACAGAAGTTGAAATCGAATCCACCACCTGAAAAGTTTAATAGATCAGATACACCTGTGTATCTTCTCCAGTTAACTACGATACCTTCGCTTGAAGCACCACCGAATTGGTTGTTAGCGACTTGGTTAGTAAAAGTACCCCAATCAACTGCATTAGCTGCAGATCCGTTAGGTGCACCATTGTTTTGTAGAAGAGTTACACCACCACCACCTGGAGCAGTCTCTCCCTTCTTGTTGTCTCCTCCACAGGAAGACAATCCTAGTGCCAAAAAGAGCACAAGAAATTTAAAAAAGGTTTTCGCTTTCATCGTTTCCTCCAAAAAAACTAAATAAACAAACGAGTTTGGTCTACCCTCTGAAAAGCAAAGAGTGTGCCAAAACCGGCTTCCCAAAAAACAGTTAGTTGGAGGTGATTTGGAGTGTCCAAAGTTTTAACACTTGGACATGTGTCAAAAGTTTTTACATTTTCATAGTCATTTTTCGACAGTTAAAAACAGCAAAATAACCTGTGAAATCAGCTATCCAGGGAGTCCTCATCAGCCATTTTGGTTGGTTGGACCAGCCAAATTCACAGAATTTAGGAAAGGCCTTTTCAAAGGCCATGGCCTCTTCAGCAGAGGTGGCAATGAAATGTACTTTAGGCATGAAGAAAAGGTATCTTCTGAAATCCTGAAGATTTTTGACTTGAGTGATCTTTTCCTGAGGAACCTTCACATCCTCTAAAGCATACTGATGAAAAACATCAGTGATATTCCCTTTTTCTTTATGAAGATAATTTGAGAGTTTTTCAGGGCTTCTAGACCCTCCAAGAAAAACATAAGTGGTGAAAATAGTAATAGGAATCAACAAACCCAATAGGATGATGATGATTTTTTTATTCATCCAATCCCTCCAAAAAGGCAGCCATTTGATCTGCACCCCATTTAAGGTTTGGACAATGTTTCTCTACAAAATGATCATCAAGCGGGTGCTCTTTAAGGTCTGGATTATGAAGAGGCTCCAAAGATTTCTGATAAACCCAATCACCATCGTAGTCAACAGAGGCCACTCGGCACCCCAAGGCATCTTCAGGGTAATAGAAATCAGAACCAGGAAGCAAAGCAACTCCAGCCTGATTTAACAACTCTGTTGCCAAACTTGAGCACCCTAGAATTCCCTTTGCCGAAAGCTTTTCTTTGAAATTTTCAAAATCAGGAAAGAGGTAAAAGGCCCCTTCAGGCTTTGGACAGTTGAGCCCCATTCCTACAAATCTATTAAAAAGATATTCTCCACAGGCCTTATGTATCTTTGTACATTGTTTGACGTAAGACATCAGGTCGTAATCACCACAATAAGCTTCAAGTGCAGCATATTGAATAGGAGCACTCACTGCAGAAAAAGTTTCAGAGATCATGGCGCTCAAACCTTTACAGACAGACTCCATTCCCTCGGGTAGCGCAAGAAAGCCCAAACGATAACCACCAGCTGCATGTGATTTGGACAAACCTGATGTCAGAATTGTCCCTTCTGGGTAATACTTGGGAAAGCCAACATATTCCCGTCCTGAAAAGTTGATCAAAGAATATATCTCATCAGAGATAACGATGACTTTGTTCTTTCTCGCCACTTCAGAAAGCTCTTTGACTTCTCTATCCGTATACACAGCGCCAGTAGGATTACTCGGGTTATTGAGAATCAAAATTTTTTGACCTGAGCTCAACCCCTTACAGGTCTCTTCGAGTTCGTCAGCCTGTAACTTATAGGAGTTCTCTCTTTTGGTCACAATCGCTTCGATCTGCTTGCCTCTAAGATTAATTTGTGGACCATAACTTACCCAACTTGGAGCAGGAACTAGTACCGGTCCCTCAAGAACATAAAGGGCCTGGAAAATCATCTCCTTACTTCCCGGTCCAACGAGGATTAAATCTTTATTTATTTCATAATTAAAAAATTGTTTGTAATAACTGGAAATAGCATCACATAAGGCCGGTAGTCCTCGTGTTGGAAGATAGTCTTTTTGATGAGCATTGTTAGCCAAGGCTATCTGAATCTTAGGGTGAACAGGAAAAGGTGATTGTCCAAAACCAAAATGGGCCACAGACTTTCCAGTGGCCCTCAATCCTCTTGCTGTGAGATTGATTGCCAATGTCGCCGATTCTTTGAGATTGACGACATTGGGGTTGAGTTCGACAGCAAATTCCTTTTTGCTCATTTCCTATTCCTTCAGTTATTTAAAAAGTACAAGCAGCGGGTTTAATCCTACAGAAAAGTTCCGGAGTAATTGTATCAACTCCAAACTTTTGTCTAATTTCATAAGCCTGTTGTCTAGTAAGAGAATCATGCCATTGAGTGAATCTACCAAAGATGATCTTTTTGATTTCCTCTTGTCTGATTCTAGCAAGCTCTTCTTGTCGACGTCGAATCATTTCTTCACGACGCATTCGAGCTTGTTTCTTTCGCTCTTCCATTTGCTTGTTTTTCATCATTCGTTGACGCTCTTTCATTTCTTTTTTACGTCGTTCTTCCTGGCTTTTCTTTTTCTTTTGCGGAGAAGCTGAGTTATCAAGTTCATCTCTTGATACTCCAACTCTTGATTTTGATCCTGATTGACCTGGTTCTACTCTATCCTTGATAACAACAGGTGGTTTTACACCAATAGGAAGCTGTCTATCTTTAGCGACTTCAATACCTTTTCCTGGTGCTCCATTATTAAGTCCTTGACCTCTTTTGAGATCTTGAACCTTTCCTGGCTCCACCTTTGGCCCTTTCATCTCTGGACCTTTTCTTTCGTCATTCTTTTCAGGAGCTTTGATCTCGTTTCCATTTCTATCAAAGTTGAACCTTGCTCCATTATAAAGATCTCTTCTTACTTGCTTTCTGGCTTCTAGTAAGAATACCTGCCCACCTTTGTTTTCTGGTTTTTTAAGTTTCTTAAATACTTGGTCAGGAAGTTTTCTCAGGAGCTTTTGAATAGGCTTTCCTCCAGTAAAGTTCTTTCTGAAGTGATCTGATTCAAAAACCTGTCCAGGTTTTAATTGAATGATCCGATTTTTCAACGCCTGCCCAAGATTCATCTTGGTCAAGTCGACATCGAGTTTTCCGGACATCAAAGCAATATCTGTTTTAATTTTACCTTTGAACTTGTAAACGTCAGAAAGAATCTCAGTTCCTCTAATTCCCATGGCCGTATTAGGTGTCTTGATCATCAAACTCTTTTCTTTTGATTTCACAGTAAAGAGTGACCGAAGTTGGCCTTTAACTAAGTTATAAGTTGCAGTTCTTTGTTCCTTCGTTTTGAACTTGAACTTTTCAAAAATCATTTCTGTGTTGGGACCAAGTTGAAAAATTGTATCGTCCTTCATAAGGATTTTTGCGAAAGATCCTTTTTCCGATTTAAGGAAGTCTCCTTCATAAATGGAATCGCCGTCTTTCAACATCGCTGAATCACCTGAAGTCTTATTGACAGCTTCTATTGATCCTCTAAGCTTGACGACCCTTCCTATTGGTTCAGCTGCATTTGCCATTGAAATGACAGCAATAACCATGAAGCACAAGACAAACAATTTACTGAATACTTTCATAAGCATCTCTCTGTATGAGTCTTAAGTGAATTTTATCACTCAAGGCCTGGTCCTCTTCTCTTTACGACTTATCGGCTATTTACAAAAAAGCCTGAAGGTTTTTGTCCATTATTTTGTGGCAAGTCTCTTCTAACTTACTGAAATTATGTCTAGATACGAAATCTACAGGTCTCTAAAAAAGGCAATTTCTGCAATCTCAAAATATGCATCTAAGTATCTATTATCATTAAAGAAAGATGAAATTAACGGTACCTATCCTCCCGATATTTTTGACTCTGTTTTTCGTGTTCATATCCTCGAGCACCCTTGCAGAAGTTCCAGAGTCCGAACTCCAAGAAGTTCGCTATGCCAAGGCCGAACTTGCAATGCTTGATGGCAATGAAGATGAGGCCCTTCAGATTTTAAAGCAGAACTTAAGTTTGAGGTCCTTACACTTACCTTCCTACTTAATGATTGCTGATTATCATTTTCGTCGCAGGAACTTTGCTAA
>JBFEVX010000095.1:0-14603 GCA_041546685.1 Bacteriovoracaceae bacterium
GCAGAATATGCTGAAACATAAGTAATCAAAGACAAAAGAATGAAAATTTTCTTCAACATCAACATTTTGAGCACCAACTTTTTGAATAGCTAATTTTAGCAATATAAGTAGTGCTCATTGGAAAAGTGTAAAAACTACAGGCCATTTTTAGAGCTGAAAAAGATTTTTACACATCATATCCCATTGAAATCAGGGGCACTGTCTGGTCTTTTGACAAAAATGTCAGAAATGTCAGAAGGGTCAAATATTGCGGAAATCCGGGATTCACTATTATCGCTTCAACACAAAAGACTTCATTCAAAACACACACAAAGGAGACTTCGAATGAAAAAGACAATGGGTATAATCGGAATTTTTGTACTTTTTATCACTAATTCAGTATTCGCCTCAGGCATTTACACAGATGAGCAAATTGCCAATGCCGTCAGTAACTATCAAGTCAAAATGGAATACGTAAGAAAAGAATTCAACAAAAGAACAAACAGAAATCTTTTGCAAGATCTTAATGTAGCTGCTGCAGATGTAACAAGTGCACTTGCTTCTATGGCCGCTTACCTTGATGCTGCTAAAGCGTTCAATGCTCTTGCGGCTAAAGAAGCTGGAACACAAATTGAATTGATTCATCTTACTCAAGATCTACTCAGTGGAAATCCTGTTCAAACAGAAGGTTTAACTTATACGATTCCTTCTTTTGCACTTAAAAAAGGTGAAGAATTCAAAACTCCAGGTGAAGCAGTTAAAGTAGCAGAGAGAGCTTCAGGAAGACTAAGCAAATTGATTAAGATAATTGAAAAAAGAAAGAGAAGTTCACAAAGAGGGCGTGGCGGCGTATCTTCCACTTCTGAGTTAACCTCTGTATACAACAAGTACATCAGAGTTCTTAGTGATATGAGAGCAATTGTTGATGACCTTTCAAGTGGCTTAACTGAGCGAATCAGAGACCTTGAAGCAAACATTGCAACTTGGACAGGACATAACGCTAGAATTGTTGCGGCGATAAAAGTCTGTGCCAATTACTTTTCTGAAATGAGACAAAAGCTTAAGCAAGTTGAGGAAATCCTAGTTAACTCACTTAAACCTGCAGACAGCGGACTTTACTAAACCACCCCCAAGGAATTATATAATTTGTTCCTTGATTGTTCCCACAATGTTCAAGCCCCGGCCCACCAAAGCCGGGGCTTTTATCATTTTCACAAGTAATGAATATTTTCAAAATGGAGATGAGAATTGTATACCACCACCTTCTTTAAAGATGATTGGAGTCAGATACTGATGATGAATCCCACTACTTCTGGCCCAAAAGACTCCAATTGAAGATGCCACTACCAAGTCCGAGAGCCAGTGCTTGTTATCTTCGAGCCTGGCTAGAATTGTCAATGTTGTCAATGTATAGGCGGGTATCGCTGCTTTCCATCCATAGGCATAACTTAAACTCCCACTGGAAGCAAAAGCTGTTGAAGTATGTCCGGATGGAAACGAATCCTCATTCTCCCCATTAGGGCGAGTTCGATGGATGGATTTTTTCATAGAGAAGACCATCAAATTGGTTCCAAGGAGACCTTCAAGATGCGCCAAACCATTAGAGCGATCCCAAATCATCTGCACACCTGCAGCGGCAATATTCAAGTAGCGGGTTCCGAATGAGTTTCCAAAATCAGTAAGTCCGCTACTTAGACGACTCTCTTTATTGAACCATCTCTTCACTTTGTCATCATATTGATGGGCCACAATTCCAAGAACAGTCCCCGTTCCTAGAATCATCATGCCACCCGTATCCCAGCCGTTAGTGAAGGTCGGCTTGAGATGAGACTCGACATATTTCGTTTGGGCCATCAGGGAATTAATGCCTGAAAACAATGCCACAAATACAAATACCAACCTCAATGTTCTGGAAACACGTCCCATGCCTGACATCTTTAATCCTGTAAATTATCAAGTTTATTGGAATACGCGTTTCAGGTTATCATAAATGAATGGATTTCAGCCATCTCTTCTATGCATTCAGTCTGATCATTTGTCTCCTCTCTGGAGGCTGTGGCTCATTATCGAATCTGGTACAAATGAAGTCTCCCATTCTTCTGGAAAATCAAACTTCATTCAGTCTCAAAATGATGAACTGTAATCATTCCGTTTGCGAAGAAAGTGAAGGAAAACTACATAAGAGAATCAGCAAGGCATTGGAGAAAAACCTGACTACAAAAGGATATTTGGTAACGAAACAGTCTTCTGATTATCAGCTTCTTTTGGTTAGTGCTTATGAAGGTGACATTGAACCACATTCTCCTAGAAACTTGTATCTGGTCATCAGAAATGATCGAGGACTTGAGATGGCCCAACTTGCGATGGCCGAATCTTTTTCATCACCACTAGATAGTGAGCATATCAATGTCAATGAACTTGAAACAAGCATGATTGAAAGGTTCAACACATTGATGGCAGTACAACCTATCGTTGCCAACACTACCAGGAAAAACTGACTCGAAGCCCAGGCGCCTCATCCTTTTCAATATAATTCAAACTAAAATCGTGATCAAAAATCCATTTATATATCGGATGATGATTTTTATAACCTGATGCTATACTCACCCCTTCACAGGCCAAGAAAGTTAAAAATCCTGAGGCTATAACATCTGAAATATAATGTTTTTCACCGTGTACTCTTTCATAGGAAGTTGCAAGCGCTAGACCTGTTGGAACAACTGTTGCCCAGGGTCCATAGAATTGGAAACTTTTGTGCGCAAGAACGGAATAGCCAATTACGTGACCAGATGGGAATGAAGACTGGCCTCTGAAGGCCTTCTCCCAAAAACTTAAATCCTTTTGGTCGGGTCTTTGGTGAACAGGAACATAACTAATTATTGCAGACTCTAGAAGCGCAAGAACTTGAGCCGCAAAGTATTCTTTAGAAAATTGAACCATCTTATTGTCAGTGTTACTCACTCCCCAGGCATAAAACCCCATAGGAACAATAGGAGTATTGAAGAAAATACTCGCATCTGAGATCACTCTTAAGACTGCTTCATTTTCATTTTTCTCAACAATCTTTTTAGAAATCCTTTCATCGTTCTTGATAAAGTACAATGTTGAAGCAATAGCTAAACCGAAGAAGACTTTATTTCTAGTCGTTTGTAGCTGTTTATAACTTCCTTTCCAGGCCCATTCCAAAGAGTCAATGAAGTCTTCTTTGGCATCATAACGAAATTCTTCTACAGGAGGCAAAGTTTCAAGTTCAACTTTTTCTTCAGCAAAAACAGCTTGAGTGAATATCAACAGCAATAAGAGACACCTCATCCATTTATTCTAAAGGCAAATAAAACATTTGTAATTATAGATAATTAATCATTTCTAAATGGATTAGATAACCGAGTAACTTGGAGCAATATTAAAGAGGAAGTATGCTCCCTGAAGAAATCAGGGAGTGCTTAATACTGATTTTATAGACAACTTGCAATATAGTTTTCGCTAATTTTCACAAGAGTTTTAGTAATTTTAGAGGTGTATACATTAGGGATGCTATATCTCTTCCGTAATTTATTGAAGTCATCAATTAGCTTCTTTTTAGAATCATAAGACAAAGTATCACAAGAATTTAATAGAGAATTAATCTCTGAAAACTCATTATTAAAGTCTTCACTATTAAAATAAAAAGGACTTTGCTTTTTGAATTCTGCAAATAATGTTTCTACATTTGCTAACTCTTCTGCTGTACCATATTTTTTTACAAATTTTGGAAGGTGTGTATAAACATCTTTAATTCTCTTATTATGAGAATCAACGAATAATTTCATTTTATCAAGTGAAGCACACAAAATCTTCGAATCAGATTCTGGTCTATAAATATCAGAAAAATTTACTGTAAAGACTTGAAGAGGACCTCTTTGAAGACTACCTGCAACTTCAGCCAAAGTAGCGGCCTGAAATGAGACCATGTTAATTGCTCTAGGTGAACAATCTTGGGCCTGCACTGAAAAAATTGAAAGAAAAGTTACTAAAGCAAATAAAAGTTTCATATAAATTCCTTTGAAAAACCATGGCCTTTATAAACCAAATCCATTGGAATTTCCAGAGCTTATGTAAAAAAGAAATGAAGCTTTAATGCCCTTCTAGAAAGGATTCTCAGGACTTACGCTGGTAAATTTTCAAACTATCAGTGATTCCTTCATATTTAGGAATGGGATGATCGATGATCTTATTGAAGTTCTCAATCAGATATATATCAAATGAGTCATTATTCGAGGCCCTGGCGTCTTCTCCGATAAAAATGAAATACTCGCCAGAATAGTTTTTCAAGCAGTTTAGACCCATTTCTGATTGAAATGGAGGCCAGCAGAGGAAAAGTGTTCTTTCCGGATGTTCTTTAATCGTATTTTCATCACCTACTTTGACATCAAACCAACGGTGACCAAGATCCACTTCGATACCAGTCTTTTTCGATATCGCTTCAAAATCACCAGCAATTTTCATAGTCTCCCAGTTATCTTCTGTATCAAAGGCCAGGATATCACCACCAGCTTTATTGATAAGCTTTGCCCAATATCCAATACCGGCCCCAATTTCGATAAGTGGAGAAAATTCGGAAATTAGTTTGATGGCCACGTCGTCTGGAACCGCCCATGCATATTTTCTTGTCAGGATGAGTCGATAATTGAAAAGGTCCAGATACTTTTCCATATCATCAGGAGTCCCGCCACCTGTCATGACAGAAAGAATATCTACAGGATTCAGATAAAGGGATTTGGAGAGAAAGATATCAAGATACGGGTTGTCCATGAAGTTATTCTACTTCAAAATTCCAATAATCGCGAGACAGTTCCCAATGATGTTCACCGTTTCGCTTCTTCTCTTCAATATGTGAGACCGTATTGGATCCCCAGATATTTTTTCGATAAATGTAATCGCGCCCCGTTGAGGGGTTTTCTTTTTTAGAACGTTGAGCATTATTGCCAAACTTATTGAACAAAGAATTTGAATAACCTGAAGTCGTTGTTCCTTGAATTGAATAAATATTCATTTCAACACCTTTGCTTCTTTCGAACCATGAAGCGAAATTTGAAACTCTGTCACTGGCATAAAGTCCATCATGGATCTCAACTCTCTTCACACGTCTGGTAGCGCTTTTTGAATCAGGCTCATGAGTAATGTAACTTACAATTTGAGAGATGACTCTCCCCCCTCCGCTGTGACCGGACAAAGTCACAGGAAGTCTCTCTTCAGTTTTAATTGCTCTTTGAAACTCCTCCATGAACTCATCAAACTTTTTAGTACTTCCCAGGTAATCGTGATGATAAGTATTTTTGTTATTTGCAGAGTATGGAATCATAATCAACTCGCCCGAATCCTTACATGTTGATCGCCCATATTTGAATGAATCCACCATTGAATCGAGAGACTTGTCGTATTTCTTATTAAAATAGCTAAAACCATGAATATGCATTCTGAAAGAAGATGGCTTTGTCATATTGGCAGGAACAAGAATCGCCATAGGCTTAGGGTATCTGTAAAACATTCTTTCCGGAGCTGTACACTGGTGATAATTGCATCCGTTCACAACTTTCATCTTGCAGTTAAACTTCTTTTCATTTGATCTAATTGATTTGAGATGCTCAAGAAAGGAACTTTGGGTCTCCCCACTTTCCTGGGCCAAAGCATTTCCAGATATAACATCACAATCGGCTTCTCTCTCATCCTGATTGATCTGCTCTAGTGCATTCAGCGAATCACCTAAAGTTGTAGTTTCTGAATAAATGGAAGATGAGAATAGGGAGAATAAAACACAGACGAGTGTCTTCATTTCATTCTCCCAATAGATCAATTGTTAACTTGATTGACATTAATGATTTCATTACGTCTTGTACCGGTATCGATTCTTCTGACATAATTTCGACTCGGAAAAGACTCCAGATATTTCTTGATGGTCTGAAGTTCTTCAGGCTCGAGTTGTCCCATACTCATAGGCATGGCCCCTCTTTTGTCTCCATGTCTGATGACTCGTTTCCAAATTCTTGTTCCAAAATCCCCGAGTTCACCCGATTGTTTTGAAAGCAAGCGGTCAAACTTGTTAAAATCATCAAATGGAATCGGTGGAGCTCCATTGAAGCCGGAACTGTGGCAACCAGCACAGTAGCCAAAGGTGTCTTCTACTTTGCTTTTCATATCCATACGAACTTGTTTTAGAGCTTGTTTCTCAACATCATCCAAGTTTTTCTTCCACGCAGGGTCAAGTGCCAACTGAGCGTCAGGCTTACATGGCGCTTTAAAGGCCATCATTTTGTCGAGTACATCTCCTTGACTTAAGGCCTCCATTGATTTTGGCCTCAACGAAGTACAGGTTTCGCCATCCATCTTTTTAAATTCACCAAATCGGTTAATGTTTCTGAAGAAGTCTCCAAAAGTATAAGATTGTGGATCAACAGATAGAGAGAACATTGAGGTGTCCACTCCAAGTGGGTCCAACATATAGCGCAGAGGTCCCAACATACTGATACTTTCTTCCTTGTCCCTGATCCCACCACCTGTTCGACGGTGAATCTCCATTTCATCTTTTGCTTTTTTATAAGCTTCTTTTTCAGCAGCTATTTCTATTTCATAAACTTTTTGTTCATTATTACCTGCTGATCTGATCTTATTCTTGTAAGCAGAACTGTTTTGAATCTGGCCAAGAAACTTCTCTTCCAAATTCCAAAGTTTTCTACCAATTCTATCTTCATAATAATCTTGCTGTTTCTCAACCATATTGGCCTTGACGTCTTTATAAGACCCGTCTCCCATTCCCATGCCTCTAAAATAAGCTTTGAATTTCTTTTGTAGCTGCTCAGGAATGTAATCATTCAAATCTTCTGGATTATTGATACAACCAAGTACTGCTGCTTTAAGTGCATACTTCATCTGATCTGCAAACTGATTGTGTTTCGGATTGGTAGAGAGGTTGGCCAAACGGCAATGGTTCGTCAGATACATCTGATCAAATAGATTAACAGCAGATGCGCCATCCCCACTTGAACTCATATTATCACTTTCGTCGACTCTCAGTCTAAACTTTCTATTTTGGGCAAAGGCCTTTTCGATATCTTCAATCTTATTGGTTTCAAGCATCGGTTCGAGTACAGAGAATCTCGTTGCAGGACCACCATTCTTTCTGGCCTTGGCGTCAGCTCTGATCTTCTTTAAAAAATCCAAATACTCTGCTGCTTCCTGAGTTCCAGGATTGAGTTCACCTCTAAAAAATGGCTTAGTCTGTGACCAAAAATTATAAGGGTCAAAGTTCGGACGCGTGTTTTGTCCAAAGCCGTGGCAGTTAAGACATTTGGTTGGGTTTCGACTGACTTTTGGTTTCCCCTGCGAAAAGTCAATTTCTACCAATTCCCACACACCTCTGACTCCGTTCCAGACCTGTAATTCTACAGCGTTTCCACCGCGAAGTTGTGTAACATCCCCGTCTTGTTGAGGGTGTGAGTTGAATGACATGACAATCTCCGAATTTGGAGACTTGAGTAGATATCTATCACCTTCCTGAAGTGATCTTGAAGGCGCCATGAAAACAACATTTTTCTTGAAGTCGTCAGGAAGAAATTCGATGAAGTCTTCAACTGACTTTAGATCACTGACTTTGACTTTCTTACTTTTTCCAAGTTCATCTTTCCCTCCGGGAAACTGTACTTCTTTACTTGGATCATTTAAATCGGCAAGTAAGCCGTTCTTGAATTCGGTTCTATTTTTATCATTTGGAATTTCTTGTCCAAGATCATCTCCGAGTAGGGCCTCGACATTTTCTCTTTCACAGTTCCCACACACAGAATCATCCTGAGCGCCCCCAGATCCAGATTTACAGCGAGCAACATCAGTTACCTGAGCTTGGGATATAGAAATTGAATAAACGAGAATAAGGCCTAGAAATGACAGTATTCCTTTCTTCATGAACTCTCACTTTGTTTAAACACACTTCAACAGGAATTATCGACATTTTAACTCAAGTACTTGAGTGCAAATTTTATTTATGTAATTGCAGCCACTTGAATGCTAAAATATCAGTATTATCAGACTCAATTTTTTGGCGGAGTAATAATGACCAAGCTATCGACTGTATTGGCAGTTCTCTTTCTTATTCAATCAGCTCAAGCTGAGATCAAGATGTCCCTTCGTGACAAAAAATACAAAGAAGAACATCTGAAAAGCATGGGAAGGAAAAAGGGATACCAAGGTAACAAAGATTGGTCCAACTTCATCAAAATGGCGATCAAGTACAAAGATAAGGACATCATCAATAAAATGCTTTCGATTGAACCTGAAAATATGAACGAAAGATCTTGGTACATCAGAGACCTGTTCAAAATTCATCAAAATGATCCTGAGTTTTTTATTGGAACTTCTTACGATTTCTTCAAAAAAAATATGGACTGTGTTGTAAGGCTGTTCAAATACAATCCTGTCGTTCTCCAAGATCAGGAAATCAAAGAAGCCTACAGTACTGTGAAGGGACCGAGTAAGACTCTCACCAAATACATCAATATGAATAACAAGACAGATCTTTCAAAGAGCAAACTGAAAGCTGAAACTAAGATTCATATGAAATGTCAAAGTATCAAGAAGGCCTGGGCAGAAAAGCTCTGATCACCTGTTGGCACAAGTGAACATTCTGATGACTTTACCCACCTTATCAGTTTTCTGATATGTGAAATTCAGAATTTTATAACCTGAAACGTTGATCTGTACGTGCTCATTGGAATTCTTCAAAGTAACAAATGAACCTTGTTTCGTAAGCTGTGACTTGAGCTCTCTCGAGGAAATATTAAAAGATGTAAGTTTATCTCCATTGTACTCAAGACCGATTTTGAAAGTTACAGCTCCGTCATTTTCAGACCTTTCGCCGATGACTTTACAATACTCAGGGATGTCTTCTGATCGACTTGAACCACTCCATATTCCTTCGAAATGATCAGGTGTGAAATCTGCTGCAAAAGAATTGATTGAAAAGAGGGCGGCAATCAGTACAAACATTTTAGACATTTAATATCCTCAGAGTGGGTTTCACCCATTGTCTCATAAATCAGAATTATCGGTAGGAAACAGGAAGGATTTACAGGGCCGTTATAAACCTGACAGGAATCTGTTATTTCAAGGACTTAATCAACTTCAGTGGCCTTCTTGGGGGCCTCGATCACCATCAATCGATAAGGCTTGGCCAATAGATGCAGACTCGAAAGTACACTAACCTCAACAATGACCGAACTAGAAGTTGAAGTTTTGAGGTTGATGAAATTGGTTCTTAGCGAATCATCAGAAGTATAGAGAATCTTTCCATTCATTGATTTCACTACAATTTTCATTGCATCCAGATCAAACAATGAAATGGCCGTAATGGTAATCCATCTTTTTGAACTCAATTTAACTTTATAACTATGGACTTCATTACGTGAAAGAACATCTTGAGCTACAAAAGAAGAGTCGAGATCATCTTTAACTCTCCCCTTACCTGGTTTATAAAACTCAACAAGAGAGAAAGACTCATTCTTATTATTCAATTTAACTGAGATTGATCTGATTCTTTTTCCTGCTTCAGTCCTGTATTCACCAGATTCATCACGGGTGTATCCATGAGCACCATGTGGACCGAGTGGTCCAGTCAGCCCCATAACCCCTAGGGGTCCAGAAGGTCCAAGTGTCATCAGCACACCACCAGCTGCCAGCAAATGAGCTGAACCTGGAGAAAAATCAAAACCAAGTAATTCCTGACCAGCATCTGTTGTAAGAAAAAGAGGTCCAAGTGAACTGAGAGGTCCTCCAATTTCAGTCAAAGATTCCGAGAGTTCGCTCCAATCACCTTCATTGTCAAAGTAAGGGGTGATGTTCCACCAATTTTCACCAAATGGTCCGAGGTATCCTAATGGACCACGACTTCCAATAACTCCGACGGATCTATTTAGTGGACCTGTTGAGTTCAACCAAAAGCGCTCGTGGGCATCAAGCTCATTCGAATCCAACAAGTCAGAAAGACTATAACCTTTGATGATTCCCGCTTGGGAAGTCAAAGACATGGAAACAATGAATAAGAGAAGCAGTATTCTGGTCATGAAGGCGTCATATCACTCTCGAACGCTTAATCCATCTTTATTGTAAAAATTTCGAGGGGAGATCACGGGAGCTGATTCATTTTTGTTTCACAAGATGAAAAAAACATGTCATTTCAGAGTCTTGTATAAAAAAAATGAAGTGAAAGTATTTCATTCAAACTTGTTGGTTTGAGACAGTAATGCGAAACTCGCGCCGTTCGATATTCAAGGGAGTATATATGAAGAAAATAATTCTGCCATTGGCGATGCTGATGGGCCTATCGGCAAATGCCAATGAAACAGTCATCGATTTCAAATGTACAGAAATCGGTGTTCCACAACTCTTTCAGTTCAAAATGGAAGGAAGTGTTCGTACATGGGAAAACCCTGTGACAAACCAAGAGCAAAAACTTTGGCGAATCGAAGGACTCAAGGCCGAAATCAGAGAATCAGGCTTCGCCTCAACATTCAGAACTGTTGAATTTGGAAGGATGACTGGTGAACTCAAATATATTGATAATCAAGATTGGACGCTTGAACCATTCACATCAATTACTTTGAAGCCATCAAGACAAAATACCGAAAAAGAAGTGGCCTTTGCCCTATTCAACCTTGATTACCCGGGAAAGCTTTCATCAAAACTGAGATTGAAAGACGGAAAAACCTTCAAAGCAAAATGTGAAACTGTAAAAGTAAACACATGTATCTTTGGTGACACGATCGGTGACAATGATGCAGATTTTGACTTCACTGAACTTGAAGTACTTTACACTGATTCAAGAATTGAAGAAAACCAATCTGATTTTACTCCTGGACAAAATATTCATGTTGAAAAAACAAGACTGACTCATAAAAAATCTGGAAAAACTTTCTTCCAGTTCACGACTTTTGAAGATGAGTGGGACGGTGGCAACACTATAGGATGGATTGAAGACTCTGAAGGCAAGCACGTGGCCAATATTGGAGACAGCGATATCTACGACTGCGCAGCCTACAAATAAGACAACGGGGAGCTTGGCTCCCCTTTTTTTTTCTCTTCTGTTAAAATTAAAACATGTTGATATTTCTCGACTGGTTTTTCACCATTTTTCATGCCCTCTTTACACTATTCAATCTCTTTGGATGGATTCACCCCATCACTAGAAAGGCCCATCTTATTACAATTTCGTTAACTTTATTTAGTTGGATCGTGATGGGATTCTTTTACGGCTTCGGATATTGCTTTTTAACAGATTGGCATTATCAGGTTCTACATCAACTCGGGAAAACAGATCTCCCCTACTCATATATCACATTTCTGATTGAAAGAGTGGTGGGGATCAGAATTGACGATCAGCTAGTCGTCAACTTCACCACCTGGACTTTTGCCACGGTCGTTCTTATTACCATTGGTATTCAGATCAAACAAAAAAAGAATCAATGATCTTCGAACTACTTGACGATGAAATTTCGCGAAAGGTTTACCGGTTTTCCAAAGACTTTACTGAATTTCAATGTTCCTCCACGATTTTTTTCAATGAGTGATTTTTTCAATGGATTTAGATCAACTGAATAGTCTCCAGTGAATCTGGTATCCCCCTCACCCTTCGCATAAAGAGTTCCATCGTTAATGAAAAAATCTACTCTGGTAATGACATTAAGCTGGAGTTGGTAACTAATATCCAACTCTGTTCTTTCAAAAACACCTACATTACGAAGCTTCAAATCCATTTTGACCTTTCTACCAGGGAGTGCCTTGATTACACCTTGAATGTCACACCCCTTCTGGAAGTTATAATGAAAATCTCTACGCTGATTTGTCAGAAAAACTCCAACCCATTCCTTTTCATAGTTTTTGCAACCTCGGACATTGAACTTGCTACTAGAATAACCATCTCTCATGAAAGGCATCATGGCCTTAAAAAGTTCTGTCACGGCCTCAACGGCATGAGGAGGAACAGTATTCGACTTACCTCGTGATGAACTTGGAACCCCCTCACTATTGACATACTCCATCAGAGCTTTGGGGGTAGATGGTTTTCCAAGAACAAAATAATTGGTTTTTAAAAGTGCACCATTAGAATTGTAAATTTTCTCAGGACCATGCTTTAAAAGCTTTCCGTTGAGACTGATCTGACAAAAATCTATCTTTTTACCGGTAGAAGGAATATTCACCGAAATTGGCGTCGTTCCAGGAGGACATTTCCCAAACGATAGTGCAGGAGTCAAAAACGCAGTCAATATAAATAGAAAAGTTCTTTTCACTAAGAGGTCCTTAATTAATGAGTTCATCCTCTCATTATAAAGGAAAAATTATAAATCTTATGCTGCGCCCAGTGTCAAACGTTTGAGTTTTCGCATGACAATAATTAAGATGTCAGCTCAAAGTGAGGACAATTATGCTTATGAAAATTCTTTTGATTTTTCTTATCCCTATTTCGCTCTATGCTCAGGAACCTTATCCTGGCGAAAGTCTCTCTACACCTCGAGAGACCATGACATATTTTCTAAAAACTATGAAGGCCTATAAAACTGGAAAGACATCTGCCCTTGATCTTGCAGCGAGGACCTTTGATCTTTCCCATGTAGACCAAGCAGTCAGAGTCGATATTGGAAGACTATCTGCCAGAAGACTAATCAATACCCTGGATCGAATCGAATATATTGATGTTAAAACCATACCCAATATTAAAAGTGGAGAAAAATGGATTTATCGCCAACAAGAGATTTCTCTTGGTGGCGATACAAGAATGGCGGAAATTTCCATTGATTACTTGAAAGACAGCAAGAAATGGAAGTTCTCAAAAGCTACAGTAGATTCAATTGAAACCTATTCGAAGTTTGTTAAAAACAAAAAGGTCGTTGATGGAGTAACTGAACTTAGAGACTTCAAAACACGCCTAAAAGAAAAAATGCCAAATTGGACAGGCGAGCGTGATTTTGTACTTCTCAATGGACAATGGATTGGAATTTTTCTCATTATCTTCTTGGGACTTATTCTTGAAAGGATTGTCAGGCTTTATATTGGCAGTCTTGCTGTAAAAATTCTTCTCAAAAAAGCTGTTAATTTAGATGATGACGCCAAAAAGAAACTGACTAATCCGATGGGTGTCGTGATCTTTGCCTCAATGTGGACATTAGGAGTAAGAGTCCTTGAATTACAAGATTCACTTCTCTCTATCCTTCTTAGATTTGGCTATATTGTTTTGACAGTCGGATTTGTCGTAACCGCCCATCATATTGTCGACGTAGTGGCGTTGTACTTTCAAGAAATCGCCAGAAAGTCTGAAAACAAGTTTGACGACATACTAGTTCCCCTGCTTAGAAAAACGGCCAAAACATTCGTTATCGCCATCGGTATAGTCGCCATAGGTAACAGTCTGACATTAGATATGAAATCTATTCTGACCGGACTCGGAATTGGTGGTTTCGCTTTCGCTCTTGCAGCAAAGGACACTATTGGTAACCTTTTTGGCTCACTCACTGTATTACTCGACAGACCATTTAGAATTGGTGACTGGATACTGATAGATGGAAAGATCGAAGGAACAGTAGAAGAGGTAGGTCTTCGCTCCACACGAATCAGAACTTTTTATGATTCACTGATCACTGTCCCTAATGGACAACTGACTAATGTTCACATCGATAATTATGGACAAAGAACATATAGAAGGTTCTCAACCAAACTCGGACTTCAATACGACACACCTCCTGAAAAGATTGAGGCCTTCTGCGAAGCTGTCAGACAGATCATCCTAGGTCATAAATGGACTCGTAAGGATTACTTTCATGTCTATTTTAATGGAATGGGATCTTCTTCATTAGAGATACTCGTTTACGTTTTCTGGCAAGTTCCTGACTGGTCAAAAGAACTTTCAGAAAAACATCGTCTCCTAATGGACATTCTCAGAGTTGGTAAAGAATTAGGGGTCCAATTTGCTTTCCCTACTCAAACTTTACATGTCTTCAATGAAGACAAATATACATATGACCCCCTCGACTCCAATCAAACTCACAAGGTAGCTCAAGAAACCGCAGAATCAATCATTGCAAGACAAATGGTAAAGTCAGAACATAGAAGTGGAATCAATTCTGGAATGGGTAGAGAAGATAAATTTTCATTATAAAAACACCCGACCTTAGTGAACGAGGTCGGGCGTCTTAAAATTAGTCGTTGGTATTTCTTGGGATCGAACCATCCAATCCCATACTGTTACAAAGAGATTCTGCTGCATCCCCCAGTCTGTAGACCTTGTCATTGTTTGGTCCATCATTATGATCTCTGTCGTGATCTACATTTGCTGTGTGACCAAACTCATGAATGATGGTGTCTGCAAGTGCACAAAAAGAGTTGCTTCCGTAGTAGTCCCTGATTCTGTTGTAACAAACCACCACAGCAGAGTTAAAAAGGTGTCTAGAAACTCCTGCTCTGGTCGAATGTTTCTTACATACAGGTTTGTGATCCATACATTTGATATTCACATTGAAAGCTTTTTTACGTAACTTATCCTTTTCTTTTGTAGTCATATCACCAACATTATTCATGATGGTATTTAAATTATTCTGAACAAACTCTAA
>JBFEVX010000071.1:0-20351 GCA_041546685.1 Bacteriovoracaceae bacterium
GAAAACCACAAAAAGAAATTGTAAAGTAAAAGGGCAAAGATCCCACCAAACAAAAGACCTAGATATAATTGATCACGTTGTATCTTTTTCGAAAATTCTTTTTCACTCATGATGCTCAAAGGAATTTGCAAATTTTCTTGTGCTTTGAAGCGAATAAATATTTCATTCACTGAGTTCGCTTTGAGATCAGCAGAAAAGGCAAATCCGTTTGTTTGTAGAGGACGATCAGAAAATGGTTTTAAATCACCTGTTAGAACTCTTTTTTCAAGAACACCATCTATAAAATGTAAAAATTCAACTTCATCGTGAAAGCCATATTCTATATCCAAGTAGACTTCTCTATCTTCATTTGTTTTAAAATCAACGTAGGACCAAACTGAATTTTTAGTGAATCCAAAGTTTCCTACTCTTAAAGCGTGTGGCCTGAACTTTTCTTTGAATTTCTGAACATTCTCGTGAGTGACTTCAAACTTGGTATCTTCATAAAAGACAAGACCACCAAAGGATCGGTATTCAAAATCATTACTTGGAAGTTCGAGGCCCAAAGCATTATAAGAGAGTAAGAGTAATAAGAGAAATCCCAGTTTACTTCTCAACACCACCTCAAGTCTGTGTATAAGGAGCAACAGTAGAGCCGGGCTCGATTTTAGTTCCCTGACTTATATGACAGGAGTGACCCACTTTGACATTATCTGGAATCTTAGCAAGCGGGTACAGTGTACATCCACGACCTAGAACTACATTATTGCCAACAGTCGTTCCTGCTGTTAGTGAACTATATGCTCCGATCGTGCAATTCTCTCCAACCCTTACTTTCATAAGAGCAAGCTTATCTCCCACGAAGGTATGACCTGCAAACATGCAGTCAAGTCCGATAACGGCACCTTTTCCGATTTCTATCATGAAGGGGTCATTGATTCGCATGAATGCTGAAGGGGCCATATCAAATGGTATCTTGGCACCACAGGCCCTAAGGAATACTGGTCTTAAGACAAATGAAGAAAACAATATGTGCTTTATGAAGGGTATGTTCCAGATTTTGGCGAATTGAAAATTGATAAACCATTTTTTTACTTCAGGAGAACCTGTTTTGTGGATACCTGCCTTTGGCTTTGGAAGTAACCAGGCGACAATCAATAGACTCAAATAAAAAGACAAACCAAACTTGATAACAAGAAGAACGCCGTTTACGAATGGATAAGGACCGGTATGTATGAATTGGAGAAGCTTCATTCCTCCTGCAGTCAGGACAAGGAGAATAATCCAAAGTACCCAGTAAATAACTTCGGCCAAGATCAGACTCTTGGCATCATAATTTCTTTTGACTTGCGCCATCTGTGATATCCTATTTGTGTTCTTAATAGGATAACGTGGCTTGAAAGAAGTTAAAACAAGAAACATTCTGGTTCTTGGGGCACCAATCATTCTTGGAATGATCTCTCAAAATATTTTGAACGTCGTAGATATGGCGATGGTAGGGCGTTTAGGTAAACATGAGCTTGCAAGTGTTGGCCTAGGCCACTTTTCGCATTTTGTTTTTGTAGCACTTCTACTAGGACTTCCCGTAGCTATACAGACATTGAGTGGACGTCGCATTGGACAAGAAAGAAAAAGTGAAGCTGCTATATCCTTGAACGGTGGACTTGTTTTGTCGGTCATAGGGGGGGCTCTTCTTCTTTTGTTTTTGTATCCGACTCTTCCGTGGTTCATGAAACTGATGAGTCCTGATCCCAAGGTTCAATCACTGGCCGAAGGTTATCTCGCCTGGAGGATTTGGGCGATTTTTGCCATTGCTATGAACCACACATATCGTGGTTTTTGGAATGGTATCAATCTGGCAAAACTTTATTTGACCATCATGTTGGTAATGCATGCTTCAAATATTCTCATGAATTGGCTATTCATTTATGGAAACCTTGGAGCGCCAGAAATGGGAGTTGAAGGAGCCGGACTTGCCTCTGCTCTGGCAACTTGCGTAGGAATGATTCTTCATACGATACTTTGTCTGGTCAAGGCCCGTGATTTTGGATTTTTGAAATCTCTTCCATCTAAGGAAGAGATAAAAAGTATCATGAAGCTTGCCGTTCCAACTGGTATTCAGCAACTGTTTTTTTCATTAGGACTTTTGTGTTTGTATTGGATTCTAGGAAAAGTAGGTGTCACAGAAACTGCAGCAGCTAATGTACTTATTAATTTGATGCTTCTTTGCCTTTTGCCTGCTGTTGGTCTAGGCCAAGCTTGTAATGCTCTCGTTTCGCAATCTGTTGGAAGAGGAGAAAGAGAGACCGCTCATGCTTGGGTGAAGTCGACCAATAAAATCGTTATTGTAACGATGGGAACTCTAGCTCTTACGTTTTTGGCGATACCTGATCTTTGGTTTTCACTTTTTACCAAGGCCGGTGAAGTAATTGAGTTAGGAAGAGTTCCTCTACGGCTTACTGGTCTTGCCATTGTTTTTGACAGTATCGGAATGATTTATCTGTATTCATTATTTGGTGTTGGAGAGAATAAAAAAGTCATGGCGATCGTCGTTTCATTGATGTGGCTGTTCTTCTTGCCCGGCAGTTACTTAGCTGGTGTCAGCTTCGGGTTTGGTTTACTAGGAATTTGGATCATTCAGATTATTTATCGGGGAGGACAGACTATCCTACTTATGAGTCTATGGCATTCTGATAAATGGAAAATCAAGGATATATGATTAACTGATTTTAAGCCTCGTCATAGTTTGTATAGGGCGGAACCTTTTCTCCTTCCTGAAGTTTTGCATGCTTGGTGATTACAGAATGTCTTGAGATATGACAATTGTCTGGCAACACGGCCTTTGGAAAAATATAAGAACTGACTTCAATCATGACGTTCTTTCCAATTTGGGCCCCAGGTGCAACACCAACATTACCTCCAATTAAAGTTCCTTCGCCAATATGAATTTCTCCAAGAATGAGGTGACCGTGAGCTATGTAATGACCTAATACTTTGGCGTGCATACCGAATATAACTCCGCGACCAACATTGAGCATCGCTGGGTCATGAATTTCTACATAAGGAGAACAAGTATGCGTGAAACTTATTTTTGCCCCACAGGCCTTAAGGAAAATGGTTCGAGTCAGTGTGTTGGAAAAGAGTAAAAATCTAATTGCTGGATTCCCCCAAATTCTTCCAAATAGCAATGTGAGATACCAAAGAATGGCTCCTTTGCTTCCTAGTTTGTATTTTCCAGGTTTAGGTCGTGGAAGTATCAATGCTACTGCTGTTAACGCGATGAAAAGTGAAATCAAGATGAAGGGAAGTACCATGAAGCCACTATCACAAAGAGAACGAAGTCCTACAAAAACAAAATATCCAATTGTGTAGGTTAATGACAATAAGATGAGAAAGAGCATATCGCCCATGAGGTTTTGTTTTCCACTAATTTTAGGTTTGTTTTCGCTCATTCTTGATCCTTACTTTCCTTGAGAGCTCCTGAAGTACTGATGAGTGGAAGTCCACCGCTGACATTAACTTCTGTGCCATTGAGGTAGCAGCTTTTTTCCAGGAATGGTAGTGAGGCCCTTGCAATATCTTGGGGTTCTCCCAAGCGGGCAGATGGAATTCCCTTACTCATTCTTTTTGCATAATATTCTCTCGACCAGAATCTTTTTGTTCTTTCAGTTTTGATAATTCCAGGACGAAGTATATTGGAAGATATATTGTACTTTCCGTAGTCTACCGCCAGGTTTTTAATAAGACCTTCTAATGCCGATTTTCCGAGACAATAAAGCCCGTACTTACTTGTACCAGAAGTTGCTGCGACACTTGAGATATACAAGATTCTTCCAAAGTTTTTAGTCATCATGCCGGGGATGATCAGCTGGAGAAGACGAGTGTTGCCTTTTATGTTTTGCATGAGTTCTGCATTGATCTCATCTTCTGTAAATTCATGGAAGTCTTTTAGTTCATCTACTTTTCTCCAAGCATTTAAAATGACCCCATCGACATCAAGCTTTTCAATATCGGTCTTGGCCGCATCAGGATTCCCAAAATTGAATGTGACGAAATTTACTGATTTTCCCTCCGCTTTCCAGTACTCTTGCGCACTCTTGTGACTGCTTTCTGAGGAGCATGTAAAAATAACGTCATGTCCAAGTTTGAGTAGCTCATGGCCTAATGCTTTTGAGATATCTGAGTTAGATCCTGTTATGAGATATTTCATGATTCATTTCCTTTCCCCAGCATTTCGTTGGGTTCAGATTTCGTTCCTGGTTTTACAAATGTATGGGGAAGAACAGTAGTACCTTCAGCTAATTCAATAGGTCTGAGGATAATGCGATCTTTGGCAATATAATGTGCGGAGAGTTTTGCATGATCGCCTATAAGTGTGTTCTCTCCAATTTTGATCAAAGTAAGGTCAGTGATTTCTGCATTCAATGCCATTTGAAAATTATATGGAACATCAGCACCAAGTGCTTTAAAAATTATATATCTACTCCATGCCATGGAGAGTGTGATTGACTTGAGTCCCGAACAGAGGAAGGCCCGTAGGAGACAGAGATTCATGTACCATCCGAGATATTCATTGTTGAATCCAACACGAATCACCCCTTTTTGAGGTTTAGGTATTATGATTCGCATTAGAAAAATAAAAAATGCGAGAGTTATGATGGCCATGAAGGGGATACCCCAGAGAATCAGTTCACTCCCTTTTGTGAAAAGGAGAATGGTGATTGACCAGGTTGCCATGATTGGGACAGTTATGAAAACGTACCCGAGTATATCCATGATGATCATCAAGTTTTTACTCATTTCTTAACCCTCATCATTTTCTTTTCTTGAAACCATTCTAGTGTGTTGTTGAGACATTCTTCTGGAGTGTGTACTGGAACATATCCAAAGTCATTTTTTGCTTTCTCACTTGAAACAGGTGATGTCAGGCAGAATTCCCTTTCCAATTGATGTTCTTTCAATTCATCTTCTGAAATTTCAGTTAATTCAGAAAAATCTTTGCCTATTTTTTCACAGGCCATTTGTAAAAATGAAGAGATTGAAATGTTCTCTCCTCCAAGTATGTAATTTCCTGTTTTTTCTTCAGCCACCATTTGGAACAAACCTTTGGCCACATCTGCTGCCGCTACAATATTCTTTTTCTGCTCGGTGAAAAAATTAAACTTCTTCATTCTTAGTGCCATTAGAATTGCCCCAGAGCTCGGTCTCGAGTCAAATCTGTCTAGCATGAATCCTGGATGAATAGTAGAAACATCAGTCTTGTCCCAAAGCCAATCGTCAGCTGACTTTTTCGTTTTGGCATAAGGTGTGTCCCGCATGAATTCATTGTCTTCTTCATCGAGTACTTTGTTTCTGTCTTCTGAGCCGAGTACACTAGTTGAAGAAATTTGAATGAAACGATTCACTTCTTTAGTTTTTCCCGCTTCATAAAGTCTTTTAGGAAGTTCAGTATTGATTTCCTGCATTTGCTCAAAATCACTTTCGAATGGCGAAGCAAATGCGGCTGAATTGATGATCAAATCCACACCTTCAAGAATAGATGGGGGAAATTCGTTCATTAAGTCCATTTCTAGAAGTGAGATTCTATCATCTTCGATAAAATTGTGAAGGTAATGTCTTTTCGTTATCTTTCTGTACGGGATTATGAAATGGTGACCAAGTTCGTAACCTTGTTGAAGGATATGGGACCCAAGAAGACCTGTCGCACCAGTTAAAAATATTTTCACAGATCCCTCCACACGATAGAGGCCATACCAATGTGATAACCTGCGCCCATGGCCATCATTAATACTCGTTGGCCGTCTTTGATGGAACCGGATTGTATGGCTTCTGATAAAGAGAGACCAACACTAGCTGAAGATGAGTTTCCATAGCGGTCAAAATTGATCCAGACTTTGCTTTCATCTATTCCCATTTCTTTTGCAATGGCCCTTATGAGCAAACCATTTCCTTGATGGAAAATAAAATGATCGAAATCTGTCAGATTTTGTCCTTTGTTCGAAAGTGTTTCATTAACAGTATCAATCAATTTCGATTGGGTGACTTCGCTGATTTTTGTTCCATCATTCATGGTAATGAGATGTCTTTTTGTCTTGAGTGCTTCTTCACAGAAGGGTTCTCTTGTTCCACCTGCAGGAATAAGTATCTCATAGTCTTCTGAAGCTTCGGTTTGTGTTTCAATCCATTCAATAGTTCCTTCGTCATCTGATTTCTCGATCAACATGGCGCAGGCTGCATCGCCAAAAAGAAAAGCTGTTCTTCGATCACTTGTATTGACGAAGCGAGATCGACATTCGCTTGCCAAAATTAAGGCGTGCTCATGCTTTCCTGATAATATAGCGTTGATTCCATTTTCGAGAGCAAAGAGAAAACCGGCACATGCAGCATTGATATCATTGCAAGGAGCTGTGCTTTTTATATTTAGTTTCCTTTTGATGATGGAACTGGTTGATGGAGTGAGATAGTCTCCAGTAATAGTTGAAAGAAAAATCGGACCGTTGAAGTTTTTTAAATTGAATCTGTTACACGCATTTACTGCGAGATCACTAGTCGCTTGATTTGCATTGGCCCAGCGTCTTTCTTTGATACCTACAATTTTCTCCACCCAGCCAGCTTTCATTCGAAGGCCAAAGCGATCAATCATGTCTTGATTGGTGATGATCTGATCGGGGAGATAGTGCCCAACTTGTTTGATTTTGATCTTCATGAGAGTTCCAGCCTTTTTCCAAGTTCCTTACGATCGACTTTTTCAAGTGAAGTTCGAGGAAGCTTGTCCATGGATTCGATCTTTTTTGGGATCTGTCCTGCAGACAGTTTATCTTTCATAAATTGACGTAGATCTTTTGTGTCTATTACAGGCTCAACAACAAGGAGAGGCTCTTCTTCGTAGGTTGAAGAGGGGACCTTTAAGACTACACAATCACGAACATTTGGATGTGAGCGAACAACTGTTTCTATATCGGCAGGATAAAGACTGATACCACCAAAATTGATAAGATCATTTTCTCTGCCTTTGAAATAGATTTCACCATTCTCTTTGATCTCGACATGATCTCTTGTCACTAGCCAATCATTCTCAATTTCACTGGCTGTGGGATTCTTTTTTAGAGTAGGTGATTTAATGGCCAGTTTTCCAGAACCCGTTTTTTTAAACTCATTGTTATTTAAAACCGAAGTTTCAACTTGAGAAAGAGGCTTTCCAATATAGCCTTCGGCATGGTTTTCCCATTGCCCAGTCGAGACTCGTGGACCCGCTTCAGTCAGTCCATAGGTGACATATATTTTAGTATCGGGAAGCTTCTTGGTAATCTCTCTCAAGGAACCGGTATCAACACTTCCACCTCCTACTGAAATGATATCTAGGCCCAGTGGAGGTACTGTTTTTTCTTTGAGCATGAAGCGAAGTTGACTAGGGGAGATATGAAGGGCGGCCTTTTTGAGTCTTCTTTTCGCCAAAGATTTGAATCCAAGAAAAACAGGATTTAAATCCAGGGTGAAGCCAGTTTCAAGCCATGAATAGTAATAACTGACGAGACCAAAAGAATGATAAAGAGGAAGAGTTTGAATCAAAGTATGTTCACTTGTGAGTCCCAGGCTTTCAGTATGCATTTGGGCATTTAATCTGGATTGACTTTGATCAAAGAAACAGAGTTTCGGATGTCCGGTTGTTCCAGAGGTAAGGCAAGCGTGGGTGATGTCATTTGGAATATTACTTTTTCCAATACCTTCTTTAAGTTCTCCATTTTGGAGTATCCATGAACCAGAGATATCCTCTTTTATGTGATCAATCTGATATGCTGTCATATCTGTTGGCAAAGCAATGACTTTAAGTCCTTTCTTGAGTGAAAAGTGGTAATTGAATAGAAAATGGAGAGGGTTTTTTTCTTGAAGGAGCAAAGGTGCGCCTTCCGGTATTGTTTTAATTGTTTCCAAGATTGAATCGGCCAATGACTTTCTTTCAGCCTGATCGACAGGAGCTCCAGAAAAAGTCAAAGGGAGTTCGTTCAATTCTTGCAAGCTTTATCCCAATTCGTTAAGTGTATTTATACTGTCTTGTACAGTAGTCCAGTCTGCAATAGCAGTTTCATCAAGTTGCGGATATTTTTCCTGAAGCTCAAAAGCAAGTGTCATCAGTCCAAGACTATCAAGTCCAAGGTCTCCACGGTACTCATGCTCCGGTTGTATTTCTGCTGTTGGAATTTGAATTTCAAGATCTTCATTTTGTTCAATGATTTCTTTTATAACATTTAGTGGATCCATTATTTTTTCCTTCTTTGGCATAGTCCTGCCCATGAGAGTCCGCCACCCACTGCGTGATAAATGATGACGTCTCCTGGTTTGACCTTCTTTCCGGCCTTCTGCCAAAAATGATAATTGATGAAGATTGTTGGACAACCCATGTTTCCATACTCAGTAAAGTTGAGAGCAACTGACTCTTCTGGGATACCCTGACTTTTGGCGAACATCAGGTTTTTTGAACCATCAACTTGATGAGAAATGTAGTGGGATACTTCACTTCCTTCAATACCTGAAGTTTTCATCAGATCGACAAGTGATTGCTGCCAATAGTGGGCCATTTTTTCTAATGAGTCACTCTTTTGGGCAAAGTGGAAATGGTATTGAGAGGGGTCGTAATTTTCTTTGTCGATAGGGTATTTGCCCGGTACATACATGGTTTTCAAATATTCTGCGTCAGTCCCGTGAACTGCTCCTAGCACTTCCATGGATTCATCAGCAGACACACTCATGGCACAAGCGCCATCACCAATAGATACCGCCATTTGAAGAATCTCACTGTTGGTAAATTTGGAAAAGGTTTCAGTGCAAACTATTACACCTTTCTTGGCGCCATTTTGAAACCAGTCCAAGGCCTGCATTGCTGCAAGAACACCTGTGGAACAACCTGATTTGATATCCCAACAACTTGTGTTTTTGAAACCAAACTCGCCGGCAAGTAATGCTGCCGTACACACAGTTGGCATTGGATTACTAATTCCAGCAAGAATCAAAAACTCCGCATCTTGAAGTAATGAGTTGTCCTTTTCAACGAGTTTTTTGATGGCCTGTCTGGCAAGATCCAAAGCATCTTGTTCTTTAGTTACCCAAAAACGATTGTGAATTTTCATTTTCTTGGTAATAAAGCCCAGCAAGCGGCTGTCTTCTTCACCACGGCCCATTTTCAAGATCTCTTCATTAGTCATGGATTTCATAGATTCGAAATCACACGTTTCAACATTGTCGACGGTCAAACCGACTTTATAATTTCTGGCATTGAACATGAATTTTCCTTTTACTAAATTATACCCGAGTTTTTTTGAGGAGAAATAGTGCAGGTAGTAATAAAAGGTCAGCAACCAAGGCAATAAAAAGGGAAGATGCTGTCAAAATTCCAAAGTTCCTGTTGGGAATAAAGTCAGCAAAAAGAAAAATACCAAAACCAGCAACAAGAACGATGGTTGTCAGTACTAAACCCGACCCGGTTGATCGGAATATTTCTGAAAGGGCCTCTTCTGTCGGTTTGTCTTTCAAACGAATGTAATGACCAATAAAATGAATAGTGTCATCAACAGCAATACCGAGGCAGATGCAAGATGATATGGCGATAGTGAAGTCAATATCCTGTCCAATTAGAACGAGTACGCCACTGGTAAAAGCGATTGGAAGAATATTAGGTAAAAGTGAAATTAGTCCTATCTTCACATCCTTGAATAATACGAAAAAAATCAAACAAATGAGTGTCACTGAGGTGGCCAGCGAAACAATAAAGATTTTGATGACTTTTCCGACCATCATCTGAGTTAGGGCCACTTTCCCTGTGATGGTAGCATTGAGACCGAGTTCTCGGGCCTTGTTAAGTATCAGCTCCATTTCATGGGTTCCCGAAACACTGTCTTGAATGGTCCAGAGAATGGACATGCGAAGTTTTCTCTTGTCCATCGTCACCAGATTATTGAGAGATTTTCCTTCTGGGACAGAAAGCCCATAAAGAAAGACTTGCTCGGCCACGGCCTTAGAAGAGGAAGGGATTTTGTACTGATCATCACCTCCGCCATTAAGAGCGCGGTTGGTTTGTTTCAGGACATTCAAAATGGAAGAGACATTGTTGATTTCATCCATGGAATTCAACCATGTCTGAAGAGCATCAACTTTTTTCAAAAATTCTGGTTGGTAGATACCGTCTTCTTGCTCAGAATCGATCAAAATTTGTGGACCGTTGAGTCCTCCAATTTTGTTTAAAAAGAAATCATTCGCCTTTCTAACGGGAAGATGCTCGGCAAAATTCTGATAGGGATTAGAGTTGATTCTATTGGTCAGCCCAAGAGCAATCATAAGAATGGTCAAGGCTCCAAAAAATATAATGATCTTGTTTCTATTATTAACAATAAAAGTGAGGAACCAGTCAGCAGTTTTGATTCGGAAATCGTCACGGTTGTGAATGTCACGCTTCTTTATGGGGATATAAAGGCAATAAGGGACAATGATGACAAAACTGAAGAACCAGGCAAACATAACACCAATTCCGCAAATCATTCCCATTTCCCTGATTGGTACCAGGTCTGCCGTCATCAGAGAGAAGAAACCAATCATGGTAGTCACAGAAGTTAGAAATGTCGGCCAGAGATTTTTATCGAGTGTTTTTTCTAGAGCATCCCGCCTGTCGCCTGAACTGTGATAATTATTGAAAAAATATTCGAGAATGTGAATGGAGTCGGCGATACCAATGGCCATTAAAATTATAGGTATGACAAATGTAATCGTTACGACTTTGATATCAAACAGACCTGCAAGTCCAAGTGTGGTCAAATTGGTAAATAACACAATTGCAAGAGGCATCATCACCCCAGCCACATTTTTGAAAAAGAGAAAGAATACAATTAAAAGAAATGCGATAAAGAGTGGGAAAAGAACGCGAAGATCTGAAAAGCTCACATCTTTAAGGGCCGCGTTCAAGGCCCCCGAACCTAGGATATGAAAGTGATAGTCTGGATACTTTTTTTCCAGTTCTTCCAAATCCTTTCGAATTTCCTTTCGTATCTTTATATAGTCTGGAATCCCATCAAACACTGGTCTGATACTGGCATAGAGAAATGTCGTCGTCTCATCCTTACTGACCATGTAGCCAGGCAGGTCTTCGTGGCCCATGACTTTCTTTTTTAGAGCATCATAATCCGGGGGATCTTCAGGAAGATAGACAGGCTCTATGATGATGTCATCCTCATGGGTTTCCACCAAGTTGTAATTTGAAAGAGTATCAACTCTGATGATATCGGTGACCAACCAGAGTTTGTCAGTCAGTTCATCAAGAATATGGAAAGTCTTTTGATTAAAGATTCCATTCGGACTTTCAACGGCTACGACAAAGGTTTCATCTACTCCGAATGATTTTTTGTACTCATCTAGAAAGACCAGTTCAGGACTATGATCCTCAAACCAACTGGTAGGGCCAAAAGCAACATGGAGGTTACGGGCGTGAGGAAGAAGGGTTCCCATCAGAATCAGGCCTGTTAAAAGGCACAAGAGTGGATAGCGAAGTAGAATATTTTTTAGGGCCTTGACCACAAAAAGCCTTTTATTTCAACCATTTAGAAAGTGTAAAAAAAGCTGGCAGGGGCTGAATTTTTTACATGTAAACCCATTGTAACGGCCATAAGGGCTACAATGACACAAATTTTTTAGACAAGGTTCAAGTGGTTATGACGATGTTCAAGTGGTTTTTATTGTCTGATGAGGATACCCGCAAATTGAGTGCTCTCAAGCACCTTCTTCCCGAGCGTCCGGCTAATATTTATGCCTGGCTTCCTTCAGAATGGGATGGATCCAATCTTAGAAAAACTTTTGATGGTGTGTGGACACTCAAAATTGAAACAGCTTTTCAAAGTTATGGAATCATGTGGAATGATTTCAAAATCTTTGGAGGCAGTTTTGGAGTTCGCAATTCCACCAGACTATGTGGATTTTTGAGTCAACTCGATAAAGAAGGACATCCACTGTTCATGTCATTCAACACTATTGGTGTAAGAATTATGGAAGGCCGACAGGTTTTCCCGTTTGCATTCAAGATTATTCCTTCATTGATCTCATATGCCAAAAAGAATCTACTGATCACATCAAATCATGGAAAGTGTCTTGGTATTGGCGCTCTTCTTTATATACTTGGACATTATAGAATGGCCCTTAAGGATTCAAGTCTCATCAACTTGACTGGTCCTGAAGTATTCAAGATGTTCTTTGGAGTCGGTGTCGACTTTGACAAGCACTTCAATTCAAAGGATATGCAACTTAAGACTTCGATGATCCATGAGATTCACCAGACGAATGAAGATCTGGCAGGAAAATTCATGAGTTTAATTGGTCTGAGAGCACAATATGGATGCTCTACAGATATGGGAACTGTTTCAAATGTTGTCCTCGATAAACTTTTTGATTCAAGAATGGAGATCTTCCCACAAAGAAAATGTAATGTTGTTACTTTCATCGCTAGAAAGTGCAATGTTGATGTTGGTGTAGTCATCAATCCACTTGGAAAAGGGAATATGATCGACACTAAAACAATCACTAAATACCGAGACTCATTAAAACTCTTTAGAAGATTGAATTTGCCTTTGATCAGTATCGTCGATACTCCTGGTGCAGACCCAAGAATTACAGAAACAGAGAACGGAATTATTGGTGAAATCGCTGAATTGACAGCAGAGATCATTGATTATCCACATAAAAAAATCGGTATTACTGCTGGCCGATGTTACGGTGGTGCTAGTGTTCTTATGGTCCCAACCATTTATGGAGGAGCACCTTCTCTTGCTATCAAGGGATCCCATATGGGAATCATGGGCAAGCAGATCATCAGACACTTACTCTCAGGATCACAAAGATTTCTCGACATGTGGGAAGCGCATTCTGCATATGAAGAGGACATGCGAGACCTTCTCGATCTAGGACTTTTTGAAGGAGAGTTCGATCTTGATGGAGTCAGTAGCAGACTAGATAACTTCATTCTTGGAACTCAAGAAGAAGAAAGCATCGTTAAAATTCATAATGGAATTCAAATAAAGATACCTGTTACTTCAAAAAGGAACCTGAGATGGCAAAACCAGTGAACCCAGCGAACCCTCTCACACGCGAAGAGTTGAAGAAATTCACAGAAATCAGTACAGTCAAAGGAATATCATTGATCCTTCTTGATTATGCTGTTCTTTCCCTTTTGATTTATGCGGCAGCAACCATCAACCATTGGGCCGTTTATCTTTTGGCCATTCCATTGATCGCCAACAGACAGCACTCACTTTTGATTCAAATGCATGATGCTGCCCACGGAAATATTTCAAAAAACAAAAAATTGAATGATATCGTTGGTGAGCTTCTTACTGCATGGCCTATGTTCATCAGAATGGAGCCATATAGAATCACTCATAATCTTCATCATTCATTTTCAAATACGAACAAAGATCCGGATTTCATTGAGGAAAGATTTCCACAAAGTCAGGAGGTTTTGAAAAAGGCGTTGTTGAAAGATCTTCTCGGACTTGGAATCCTTGATCAATTCAAGAATATGAAAAGATTAAAAGCACCTTGCTCTCCAAAGATTAAGGCCCTTCGAATACTTTTTTACCTTTCTCTTGCTGCAGTCATCACATATTTTGGTGTCTGGAAGATGTATCTTCTTCTTTGGGTTCTACCACTGTTTACTTGGTTGAAATTCATCCTTCATGTAAGGTCAATTGCTGACCATTCTGGACCTGAGCTTCAGCTTGAAGAACATCCATTCAATACAAGAACTGTGATTCCTAGCTGGTTTGATATCCTATTTATTGCTCCAAGAAATTGCAGTTACCATATGGCGCACTCTGTTTATGCCAAAGTTCCAACGTACAATTTGAAGGCATGTCATGAGGCCATTATGAAGCTTGAGATTTTCCAACAGAAGGCCCGTATTACCGACGGTTATCACAATCTTCTTAAGGAATTTCCAAAAACTGAAAAAGAAGTCAAAGAAAGAAACTTCGACTTTTTTCAGGGAAGTGTCTTCTCTTGATATGAACAAGTTATTTATCACACTTTTATTTCTCTTTGCCCTGATTCCAGGTCTTCATGCGAGAGAGACCTGGAAGATCAATGATGATCATTCTGATCTGGCATTCACAGTCAATTATCTGAAAGTTTCATCTGTCAGAGGGCGATTTAATAAGCTTGATGGAAAAGTTGTCTTTGAAAATAATAAACCCAAGTCTGTAGATGTAGAAATCAAAACCCGAAGTATAGATACAGGTAACAAGCTAAGAGATTCTCATCTACGTAGAGATGACTTCCTCAATGTGAAGAAGTATCCGCGTATTCGTTTTAAATCCAATAAAGTGAATCAACTCAATGACAATGTTTTTGAAGTCGTAGGAAAAATCACTATTCAAAACAAGACTCGAAATCTTTCACTAATTGTCACCATGAGTGAGACGGTCAAAGACACCTGGGGAAAGAAACATCGTTTTGCCGTTTATACTGGTGAATTGAATCGACTGGACTTTGGTCTCAACTGGAATAAAACACTTCCCGGTAGCGAGATGTTGGTCGGGGATCGAATTATGCTTAAAGGTTCTGTCCAGCTTCAACCATATGGGTCGGCAACTTCTTCATCCAAGCATATGATTACTGACAATAAATCTCTTCGAAAAAGAGAGAGAGAGCGACGTGGGGAAGCAACGAGATCCAATAAAACATCGGTTCGAATATTTGGAACCGCTAAAGAGAGCAAGAAAGCAGTGACCGCTGCTCCTGAGATCAAGCCTACGCCGTTTTTAAAGCCTGTTGTAAATGAATCTATAGGTGGTGATACTGGGATGGAATTTGACTGGTCTAAATGGCTTGCTATGCTTTATCACGGCCTATTTGGATTTATTGGATGCTTGACGGTCTTCGTTGGAGTAAAGAAAGGTTTTCTTCACTACACAAAAGGTCGATATGAAGAAACAAATGTCATTGGTTATCTTTCCGATATGATCGGTATGGCCTTATGTTTGATGTGGGCCATTTCTTTTTATCATTTCATCAGGATTTAATATTAGAAATTCAGCTTCGGAGGACCATTCGGGAGTTTATCGACCCTCCGAAACTGAAGATTTTGTCGGAAAACTAAAGGCGTGGCTTTGCATGATTTTACGGGATATACAAACGCCTGAAGTTTTCCTTTTACGGACTAACTAATGCAAATGAGCGTCTCTCAATGCAGGTAAATAGTTACGAAATCTGTCTTAATCCGACAATTCTTATCAAAAAAGTCATGTATTTTATCTGAATTTATGCTAAATGGTCATGGGCATCATAGAACTACAAAGGGTTAGTGCATGGCAGAATTTAAGGCCTCAGAGATCATTGGAACACTAAAAAAGGTCCTCAAGGCCAAGAAGATTACTTATAAGAATCTTTCCGAAAATTTAACCTTCAGTGAAGGAACCCTTAAAAACATTTTTCATCAAAACAACACTTCGCTTGAACGTTTACTCGAAATTTGTGAAGTGGCCGAGATTGATTTTCAAGATCTCGTTAGAATGTCTACACGCTCAAAGGAAGATGAGTTTTCCTTTACTCCTGAGCAGGAAGAGTTTTTTGCCAATAACCCTAATTATTACTTCTTTTTCAGAGAGACTTTTTTTCAAAGAAAGCCATTGAAGCAAATGGAAAAGGATTTCAATCTCGATGAGAAATCCATACTTGGTTATTTATTCAAATTAGAAAAGCTAGGGTTATGTGAAGTGCTACCTGGTAACGCAATTAGATGGAATGTTAATGGCAAGTTGAGATGGCTGAAGAATGGTCCCTGGAATCAAAAACATCTCAAAAGTTATGTCGATCGAATACTTGAACTGATTCTTTCAAAGAGAGGAAATTGTTATAATTCGCAGATTGGACATTTTAGTATTTCTCAAAAAACGTATGATGACTTCAAAGCTGAGCTTAGAAGGCTTGAAGATAAGTACAAGGAGATTGCTTTTCACGATCATATGCTCAATAGAACAGGGAATTTCATTCCCGTAACGTATAATTTTTCTGTAATTGATGATGATATTTTCAATTTGATGACATCTATTCCAAGACTTTAGAAGAATCCAGTCAGCCCCAGGGTCAAGCCACGATTGAGATAGTAATTGTTGTAGAGACCGGCAATGAAATGTTTGTTGATGGTGTATTGGACTCCAAGAAAAGTTTCATACTTGATCTCTTCGTCTTCCAATGTCTGCGTGTCAAAGTTGTATTTAGGTCTGAAACTCACTTCTTTTCTGTGTCCATAAGTGAACATCCATTTTTTGTAGAAGACAGTTGCGGTTAAGAGTGAAATGGTGTTGTCATATCTCGTGCCATAATAATCGAAAACATCATTGAGATATGTGTAGTCAGCGATGATATGGGGAAGTTTTATTCCGACTGTAAACGTTTCTACATTGTAGCGTTCAAAATACTCATATTTTGGAGTGATTGTGTTGTCTTCGATGTAGTAGTCGTCTTTATACTTGGATGCCCCAATGGTGAAATAACCTAGTTCAATGGATGAGCCCATTCCCCAATTGAACTTTGAAGTATCGGAATTGTACTTGGCAATCAGGCCCAAGTTTAGTTTGAGGTTTTTCATACCACGCTTTTTGTTTTTGAAAATATTTACAGCTGTGGCGAAGGCATACTTGTTTGAAGTGAACTTTTTTCCGGCCTTTTTTCTTTCAAGATAATCGGCTTGGGTCTCAAAACTCATGTTCCCAAAGAAACTATCTTCATAATTTGAGGGGGAGATTGCTGCGCCTATTCGCCCAGTTCCGGTAACAAGAGCAAAGTCCTGATCTCCATTATAGTTAAGAATCTCAATCCCAAGTCCACGCTCCGTGGGAATACTACTTGGATTAAAGTTGAAACCACTTGATTGTGAAGGCATGGAAGCACTAGAACTTTTTGAATAACTGGCCCATGGGCAGTCTTTCAATTTCAGTTTTTGGCAAATGCTCTCTGCAAGAACCTGACTTGGTCCAAACAAGAGAAACAGTAAAATAAAGTGTTTAAATCCACTTCGATTCATCCCTGCTATTTTACCGGCCCAGTCAGGTTGGCTATACCCGGAAAAATATCTTTTCTCCCTGACTATAGGGACTTAACTGTTTCAGTCAGGAGTTTCCAGAAGTTCTCAACGGTTGGAACTTCAATTCTTTCTCTAGGGGTGTGGGCCGATCTGATATTGGGTCCAATGGAGACGATATCGAGGTCAGGGAGTTTGTCTTTGACGATACCGCATTCTAGACCAGCATGAATGGCCGTAATCTCGGGCTCGATCCCAAATAGGTTTTTATACTTCTCAACCACTAATTCCAGCATTTTGCCTTGGAAAACAGGTTTCCAGCTGGGGTATCCACTTCCGACATCCAAATTGAGACCGTGGAAAGCTGCAAGGTTTTTATAAGTTGCTCTGATTTTTTTTGTATCGAGTGGGTCGAAAAATCTGACTGATGAGAGGATGTCGAGCTTTCCTTGATTGAGCTTGACCTCGGCAAGGTTTGAACTTTGTGACACAAGAACATCTTTTGATTCTCTTTCAAATTTGTGAGGTCCATGTGGAAGAGTATGGATTAATGTCAGGAGTTCAGCATTGGCCTTAATCATCAACTGTTCTTCTGCAGAAGATCCTGAGACAAGTCCTTCAATTTTTTGATCTTCACTATGGAGTGTCGGTCTTATGGTATCAACGTATTCTCTCATTTTTGAATTGAGTTCATTCTCTGATAGAGATGTTGTCACGACTGCTCTAGCATCTCTTGGGATGATATTATGGGCCTTGCCACCTTCAAATGAACAGATACGAAGATCATTTTCTGTGATGAAAGTTGCGAGAAGTTGAATGGCATTTCCTTGCTGAAGATGAATATCAATTCCTGAGTGGCCACCACGCAGTCCTTTGATTTCAATTTCAAAAACGTTGCCACTCGCTTTTTCCATCTGGAGTTCTCCATCCATCTTCACTCCAAAACCTCCGGCACATCCAATGAAGATCATTCCCCAATCTTCTGTGTCGAGATTCAACATTCTCTTAGCGCTGATCAGTGATGGGTCTAGAGCACTGGCCCCATAGAGTCCCGTTTCTTCTTCAACTGTGAAGAGTAATTCCATCGGAGGGTGAGAGAGTGAATCATCTGTCATCAAGGCAAGGGCAGCGGCACAGCCAATTCCATTATCTGCACCAAGTGTGGTTCTATCTGCAAGCAACCAGTCACCTTCAAGTTTCAATTCAATTGGATCAGTTTCAAAATTAATGGATCTGTCTGGTGTGTTGTCACAAACCATATCAACATGGTTTTGTACGAGAAGAGGCTCAGCATCTTTTCTATCTTCAGACGCTGGGACGTAAACAACAACATTACCTTTAGCATCTTCTTTCCAGGTGCTTCCATGTTTTTCAGCAAGACCTTTGATGTAATCGAGTATTTTTTTTTCGTGACCACTTGGTCTCGGCGTCCGGGTGAAATCGTAAAAGATATTCCAAAGTTCTTTGGGTGATTCCGGGTAATTGTTTGGCTTGGTCACGCTAGGCTCCTGATTCATTTCCGTTTGAAAATTTCACGGAAGATTATCAGGAAAAGGTCTAAAT
This sequence comes from Bacteriovoracaceae bacterium, assembly GCA_041546685.1. GTDB lineage: Bacteria > Bdellovibrionota > Bacteriovoracia > Bacteriovoracales > Bacteriovoracaceae > M0603. The sequence continues at coordinate 18,593 of JBFEVX010000071.1, forward strand.
TTCCACTTCCATCCCATCGTAGGCGAAATCCCATTCGACAGGAAACAGTGTTTCTTTGGCCTTACGCTGCTCGATAAAATACCGTTGGGTGTCTTTCTTGATTTCCATGATTTGATCAGTCGTGGCCGCTGGATCATGGTGGGTGAAAAGAACTTTTTTGATTCCTTCACGCATGGCAAGGTCTAGTCCGATCTGGCTTGCTGAGTGACCCCAGTCGACTTTGGAGAGGTGATCATTGAAATCGTATTGGGCGTCGAAATACATCAAATCGATCCCCTGATAGAGTGGAAGATCATCTCCAAGTTTTTCTCTGCTTATTCTTGTTCCTTCTGTATCCACACAATGAGCGAAGTTTTTCCCGTCACCATTAATTTTAAGTCCCCAACAAGGATCTGGATGATCTAGTTGGTAGGGAGTGGCCGTCAGGTCACCAACTTTAAATGGTTTTCTAGGTTCAACCTGATGAAATTGAATTTGTGCTTTGATAACATCAAAAGGTACGGGAAAGTATGGTTTTTGAAAAAGAATCTCAAAACACTTCTCTAAGTTTTCACAAACCGAGTAAACGTGAATTTTGTTTCCAGGAATGTAGAAAGGAACATAGAAGGGGAGACCCACTAAATGATCCCAATGGTAATGTGTCAGATAGATATGGGACTCACCTTTTCCTTTTCCAAGGTCGCCACCAAGTTGTGACATTCCAAGAGGGCGTACACCACTTCCACCATCAATAATTAAATTTGATCCTGAATTTGTTGTTAATTGAACACAAGTTGTGTTGCCACCAAATCCTGTGATTGAAGTAAAGTCTTTCGATTTGAGATAATCATCAGGAGACATGCCTGATTGTTGGAAATCTTCGAGAAGAGAATGCGTTCTCTTCCATACTGTATCCGGATAATCTGAAACAGGAATGGAACCTCTAGAGCCCCAAACTTTTAACTTCATTGGCAATTTTTCCTTTCCTCATATTCTACATAAGATTTCGTTTTCATGAGAATCTTTTTTATTTTTGCCTGTTCAAACCTGTCTAATTTGATCAGAATCATGTTCAGTTCTGCTAATAAATGGGATGATTATAAAAATGGAGGTTCCCTTGAAAAATGGCCTAAAGAAAACACTCATTTCGATCATCTCTCTAGTTTCACTCGCTACATATGGAATGGATGAGGCCGAATTTAAAAAACAAGCTTCTGAGCGAGCCATGTCTTTCATGAAGTCTCTCAAGGCAGAGCTCCAAAAGGGAGTTAAAAAAGGGTTACCTGAGGGAATAGGTCACTGCAAAGTGGAAGCTCCAAAGGTCACCTCAAAATCCAATGAGGGGAAATGGAGCCTTGGACGAACAAGCCATAAAATAAGAAATCAGAAAAATGCACCTCAAAAGTGGATGCTTTCTTATTTGGATGAATACCGAAAAACAAAGAAGCAAGGGCCGAGCGTGGTAAAAATGGGTGATAACCATTACGTGTTTTTAAAACCACTTTATATGGGAGGTCTTTGTCTGAATTGCCACGGAACCAAAATCCCAAAGGCGGTCCAGGAGCGCTTGAAGAAAGATTATCCTGAAGATCAGGCCCATGGATTTAAGGCCAAAGATTTTCGTGGTTTTGTCTGGGTGGAATACAAAGATTGAATTGGCGGGAAAGCGTGAAGGAGAACCATTTCTCCCTCACTGCCTCCCATAAGCTATGAAACCAGGAAGAGGCGTTTCTTTCCCATATCTAAGGCCATTCTATACCAATTATGGCCCTGTCGCGCC
>JBFEVX010000175.1:0-5020 GCA_041546685.1 Bacteriovoracaceae bacterium
CAGAATACCCGATCCCAAAGCGACTTGAAGGAGTGATGAGAAAGTACCAACAGACAGGATATCACTGGCTTCGTTTTCTTTATGAAAACAAACTCGGTGCTTGTCTTGCCGATGACATGGGTCTTGGTAAGACTTTACAGGCCATTGCCTTCATCTCTAGCCAGTACAAAGAGATGGAACGTATTCTCATCGTTTGCCCGGTTTCAATCCTTCTCAACTGGGAAAAAGAGTTCGAAAAGTTTTCAGATATCAAACCTCATATCTATCACGGCGGAGAAAGACATCTGCCTGAAGATGCCAAGGTTATTCTCACTTCCTATGGAGTGATGAAAAGGGAAGCCGAAGAAATCTTTGGCGACAAACATTTTGACTGCCTGATTCTGGATGAAGTCCAACATCTTAAGAACATCAGGAGTCTGGGGGCCTATGCCGCAAGAAAGCTCAATGCAGATTTTAGAATCTGTCTGACTGGTACGCCGGTAGAAAACGATCTTGCGGAATTTTATAACATACTGGATCTATCCATCCCGGGAATCTGGGGCGATCTTCAGTTTGTTAGAACAAGCTCAACCACCAAGACCAGGCTTCTCGCCAGAAAGACAGCTTCGCCTTTCATTTTAAGAAGAACCAAGGCGCAGGTTCTCACCGATCTTCCTCCTAAGATCGAGAACAATGTTCTTCTCGAACTCAAAGAGGAAGAGTGGGATACCTACAAAAACAATCTCGAGTCCATCAAGAACAAGATTCGAAGTGCCCCTTCCAAGAAGAAGTATGGCGAAATCCTTAAAGGTCTTTTGACTCTCAGACAGTCTTGTCTTTGGCAGGTTGAAAACCCGGCCCAAACGGCGCGAATGGACAACGTCTCTTCTACAAAAATTGAATTCTTGATTGAAACGTTGGAGCAGATTCTGGAAGAAGGGCATCAGGCCATCATCTTCTCTCAGTTCACCACTTACTTGGATATCATTCAGCAGTTCCTTAGAGAAAAGCATTGGAAGCTCTCTCGAATTGATGGTTCCCAGAGTGTAAAGAAACGTCAGCAACAAGTGGATCAATTCCAAGAAGGGAAGACTCCAGTCTTTTTGATTTCACTTAAAGCTGGTGGTGTCGGTCTCAACCTGACTGCTGCTAGTTATGTCTTCATCATGGACCCTTGGTGGAACCCGGCGGTCGAGGCCCAGGCCATTGACCGGGCCCACAGAATCGGACAAGAAAATAAACTCACTGTTTACCGCCCGATCATTAAAGGTAGCGTGGAAGAAAAAGTTCTCGAGCTACAAGAGATGAAAAAGCAGCTTTTCTACGACCTTCTTCCTGATGACGATGACAATCTCTTCACCGGAAAACTTTCCATGAAGGATTTCGAACACTTACTCACTTGATCTCGGTCAAGGCCTCTTCTCCCCTTGTCATTTAAAATAAAAATACCATCTTAAAGGTGTGGAAATGTCCAGGAGGACCTATGAGTAAAACAATGAGTTATTGTCCCCACTGCCAGGCCGTGAACATGACTTCGGTCGATGAAGCAAAATCCAAAACTCCCGTTTGCGGAAAATGTGGAGCCAATCTCCCCATGCATTCTCTGGTCAGCGAAGTTGACCAAACTGGATTTTCAAAAATCCTAAGAAATGCGGACATCCCAGTAGTTGTGGATTTTTGGGCCCCATGGTGTGGACCTTGCCTTCAATTCGCTCCCACTTTTGAAGAAAGCTCTAAGGCCTTTGGTGGAAAAGTCATCTTCCTTAAGGTCAACACTCAAGACCACCCCGGTGTGGCCCAGCAGTTTGGCATTCGAGGAATCCCGAGCCTCTTGGTCTTCAAAAATGGAAGCGAAATTAACCGGCAATCTGGTGCGATGCCAAAGGAAATGTTTGATAACTGGCTGAGTCAAAACCTCTAAAATATGACTTCAGTCATTCCCGATAAACAGCATTTCTAGTATCATCAACCCAGAAACCAAACAGAAGGATCTGGACATGAAAAATAAATATGAAAGCGTTGTCATCGATGTTTCACTTGAAGAAGGTTGTTTTGACCAATTGATGAGCCTCAAAAACTCACCAATTCTCAAAAATGCCAATCATGTTTATATCATGACTGTTTACAATGAAAACATGAAGGCCTGTTTGCCTTCTCATATCGTCGATCCAACTGATCACGGACAAATCACTGAATACGCCAAGGCCAAAATGGAAGATCTTAAAATGGAGCTTCTTCCAAGCGACACCAACTCAGAGTCCTGGCACACTGAAATCGTTTTCAACAACGACGCCAAACGTGTTGCCCTAGACTACCTAAAAGAGCGTAAAGCTGACCTCGCCATCACCGCTACTCGTGGCGAGCAAGGAATCACTGGCTTCTTCAAGGACAGCTTCGCCTTCTACTTGGTGCAGCATGCTCCTTGTGACGTCTACGTAGTCCGTCCAGTACACTAAAAGTACTGACGAAAAGCGCCTCTCAAGCTAAAATTCCTCATCGCAGGAATTTACTATGATTTATCTTAAAAGCCTTATTCGACGCTTCAGAGGCAAGACCGCTTTTTATGCGTCTCTTCCACTTCTTCTCGTAGGACTTACCATATTCGAAGATAAGCGCGATGCCCTTCTTCTATTTTTAGGCTCAACTGTTCTACTCTATGCCCTAGCAAAATTTATCAACAAAGTAGAACGAAAGAAAAAAACAGGAGTTCATTGTAAACTTTGTGGATTTACTGATTGCACACTTCTCTACCCCTCCAGAAGAAAGAAAGTTGCTGAAGGAGATCTTGGAAGTTTTGCTTGTTCTTCATTCGATCACGCCCAATACCCAGATATTTTTTATTGTCCAGAATGCCAAAATGGTTTCCTTGATTTTCTCGGAAAAGATGACGGTAATACCAAAGGTGAAGACGGTGTTCAACTCTACGAGGACGTCGAAGATAAAGAATACATCCGAAATCTTCCTGCTCGCTATCTCACTAACAATAAATTGGTAGAACAATATTCCGATTACATTGATGGAAAAGAGATTCTAGAAGTTGGTTCTTATTATGGAGCCTTTACGAAATGCGTACTTGGAAAAGCTGGAACATATACAGGCATAGAGCCTTCAAAGCATGCTTGTGAATACAACAAAGAAAAGAATCCAGATGCAGAGATTTTCCAAGGAACTCTTGAAAAAGCTGTTGAGACTAATGCTTTTGGTGAGAAAAAGTTCGACACAATTATTCTATGGGATGTGATTGAACATGTTCCAGATCCAATAAGAACGTTGAAACTCATTAATGGGCTTCTCAAAGATGGCGGAAAAGTTATTTTTTCCACTATCAATATTGAATCAAGCTGGTGTCTGCTACTAGGACCATTCTGGCCGTGGTTTATGGATATGCACTACTGGTATTTCAGCGATAGAGGCTATGTCGACATGCTTCACCGATCTGGTTTTGTTATGAGAGAGCACCGACACTTCAGTTACTATGTCTACTTTTCTTATTTTGTTAATAAGGCCATGTCGATGATTATGCCTAGATTCAAACTCCCAAGAGATATGGATAAGGCTTTACAGCGCCCTATTAAAATCACCTTTGGTGATACTGTGGCGATTGTTGGAACCAAGACTGCATGAAAATTCTTCACAATTATATCGAAAATACTGAGATTAAAATCTTTTTAAAGAAAGTTCTGATTATCAGTGGAATCCTTCATCTTCTCTCGGCTATTTTTTCTACCGGTTTTTACCACTGGGATGAGCATTACCAGATTTATGAATTCCTCGGAGCAAAGCTTGGCTTCACAAATTTTTCAGATCTCACATGGGAATACTCTCACAAGATGCGTTCGTGGATTCAACCAGGGCTCTATTATCTGTTTGCCAAGCCAATGACTTGGATCGGGCTTGGAAGTCCATTTGCCATGGCCTTTGTGTTCAGACTCGTTACAAGTACCATCGGCTTTATTTCACTTTTTTATTTGAATCTCGCCACTCTTAAATGGATTAAAGATTTCAAATATTCCAAATGGGCCATCCTCTTAACTCACTTTCTTTGGTTCATGCCTTTCATTCAAGCGAGAACCAGTAGTGAAAGTATGAGTGGTGCTCTTTTCGCTCTTGCAATTGCTCTCATTACTTTAAATGGAAAAGAGAACAAGCTCGGAACGCATTTCATGATCGGCCTTCTGATGGGTCTTTCGTTCCAATTCAGATTTCAAATGGGCTTCACCGTCATGTTCGCTTGGTTTTGGCAACTCTTTCTTGGAAATAAATACTACAAAGGAATTTTTCTTCAGGCCTTCGCCATTATTCTCTGTTTTGGTCTTGAAGTATTGATTGCCAAATGGGGATACGGCGAATGGACGTTCACTCCATGGAATTATGTCTATGAGAACTTGGTTCTCAACAAGCAAGCTGGATGGGGTGGCATGCCTTGGTATGACTACTTCCGACTGACTCTTGCCAGAGGTGTTCCCCCAATAAGTCTCTTTATTGTTTTTGGAGTGACTTTTTTCTGGATGACCAACCCGAAGCATCTTTTAACATGGGCAACGCTACCATTACTTGTGATCCACTCAGCGATATCCGCCAAAGCGCTTCGCTATATGTTTCCAATTGCGTGCTTCACACCAATCTTGATGACTCTTTTTTATGTTCATCTCCAAAGAATGAATATTCCCCTCAAAGAGATGACGAGAAAGAACTGGTTTCGAAAACTTCTGCGTCTGACATGGGGACTAAACATCATTCTCTTGGTAATCTTTACCTTCAAACCAGCAAACTCCATGGTCAATCTCATGAGTTACCTTTATTCTTCAAAGATCAATGATGTTCAGCTGTATGGAACAAATATTTTCCACCCGATTGATCATCCAGCCAATTTCTTCAAGTCATCTGACCTTAAATATAAAATGTATTCCGATATCGAAGAAATGCTTGTGTCCAAAGAGACTCGCTTTAAGATTGTCGATAGAGTTAAATGGGCAAGGCTTGGACATACCAAAGGATGCAATATTCTTTATTCAACTCTGCCATCTTTTGTAATTGAGTA
>JBFEVX010000106.1:0-13662 GCA_041546685.1 Bacteriovoracaceae bacterium
CCTGATCATCTTTGTTGCTCTCTTCCAACTCCCCGATGGAATTCAAGTTACACTTTGGGGTGTTCTTCGTGGACTTGGAAAAACTAAAACTCCAATGTTGATCACCATCTGTGGAAACTGGCTGATCGGTTTACCCCTTGGTTATTACCTTGCGTTTCACCGCGGGATGGAAGCCGCTGGTCTTTGGGCCGGTCTGGCCGCAGGACTTTCCAGTATAGGAGTGGCCTTGAGTATACTTTTCACCACCCATTATAAGGGTCTTGAAGCCAAGTTCGCGCAGCATCAAGAGACTGTAAATCCGTAACTAAATGGCAATTCTTTACCAGACGAGTCAAGTAAGCTAGCCTTTTCTTCTGTTTAAACAGGAGAACATAAAATGATCAAGACGATCGCGCTTGCCCTGACGCTTTTTTCAACCTCTTCATGGGCGGCCCTTTCCAATACTCAAAAAGAAATGCTTTCTTTATGGGAAGCAGTACACGGTTCATTTTCGACCCTTTACGCACCTAAAGAGTGGAAACAAACACATCACAATTGGGATTTAGAAACTGAAAATCAGAAAATGCAAAGCCTGATTCGAAACACACCCGATATGAGTGTCAAATCATTTCAAGGTCACCTCAAAAAATTCTTTGCTTCAACAAAAGATTACCATGTTGATTATGAATTCATTTCAACAGAGAAGTCTTCACTTCCTATTGAAATCAAGGGAGATGGCAAAAGATATTTTTTAGCATGGATCGACAGAGAAAAACTCAGCGAAGAAACTTTTCCATTTGAAATTGGTGATGAAGTTGTCACCTTTGCAGAAATACCTGTTGTTGATGCCGTAACAGATCTCAAAAAAGAGATGGGAAGTAACGTCACTGAAACAGACGAGGCCTTGGCCCAACTTTATCTTACACACAGAAGTGGTAAACGTGTTATGCGAGTTCCTTTTGGACCGGTCACTCTCGGGTTTAAAAGAAAAGGTGAAGATTACATAGTTGAACATCAAATGGTCTGGAACCACACCAAAGAATTGATCAATTATGATGTTCTATTGTCGAATAACAAAAATCTTTCCAAGGCAGAAAAGGTTCTTAAGAGATTCAACATGACAGCGAAACTTGAGTCATCTTTCTCATCGAGAAAAATGGAAGAGAAGAATCTCTGGGAACTTGGGGCAAGAAAAAGCTTCCTTCCTGATCTTGGAGACAGAATCTGGGAATCAGATAAAGACAACCACTACGATGCTTACATCTATCTCAGTGAAGAAAAAGAACTTATCGGTTACGTTCGTATCCCTACATATTCAGCGAGCGATGCTGAAGTTGAAAAGTTCAAAGACATCATCGAGAAGATGGAAAATCTGACAGACAAGCTTGTCATCGACCAGGTGAACAATCCTGGTGGTTCTGTTTTTTATATGTACTCTCTCCTTTCAATGCTCACAGATACAGCACTTCATACTGCCAGAGAACATATGGCAATCACTCAAGAGGATATCAAGGAGGCCGTGCTAGATCTTCCAAAACTTGAAAAGATCAAAACAGATGAGCAGGCTCAAAAGTATATGGAGTCTGAGACTCTGGATGGTTGGCCGATTGATCTGACTTTTATTGCCTTTCTTAAGGCTTACTATCAATTCATTATTGATGAATGGAATGCAGGAAATTTCCTGACAAATCCGTGGTACATCTGGGGTGTTGATAAAATCAATCCTCACCCTGAAGTCACCTATACAAAACCAATTCTTCTTTTGATCAATGAAATGGATTTTTCAGGTGGAGATTTCTTCCCTGCTATTCTTCAAGACAATGAAAGAGTCACAATCCTAGGAACCAGAACAGCTGGAGCTGGTGGTTACGTTCTTGAAATGGAAATTCCAAATAGAATGGGACTTGCTGGTTGGAGCTTGACCGGTTCTCTTGCCAAAAGAGTAAATGATCAGCCAATTGAGAATCTAGGAGTCAGTCCTGATATCGATTACAAACTTACTGCCGACGACTTTCAAAATAACTATAGAGGTTATTTAAAGGCAGTGAAAAAAGCACTTAAGAACCTCGAATAAAAAAAAGCCCGCCAAGAATAACCTGGCGGGCCAATCATTGAGGATAAGAAAATCTGCTTATTTTGAAGCAAGATCTAGTTTCAATTCAACCTTATCATAGATCATCTTGTCGCCGAGACCTTCGAAGAATTTTCCAGAACCATATCTGATGTTGTAATCAGTTCTGTCAAAAGTCAGAGTCCCTTGAAGGTTATACTTTCCACTTTTCTCAACAAGTTTGAGCTCAGTAACGGCCGGCTTAGATTTACCTTTAATTGTAAGATCACCTGTTACTTTAAAAGTGTCCTTTCCTTTCTTTTCAACTTTTGTCACTTTGAAAGAAGAAGTCTTGAACTTTGCGGTGTCGAAGAAGTCCTCGTTCTTAAGGTGACCATCAAGTTTCGCTTTCCACTCTCCTGAAAGATCAGTTGATTCAAGAGAAGTCATATCGATGGTGATTTCACCACCTTTAAGTTCTCCACCTTCAACAATCAATGATCCATTCTTCACATTGATCGTCCCTACGTGTTCACCTGTAACTTTAGTGCCTTTCCAGTTCACTTTTGAAGATTTGGCATCGAAGGCCACTGTCTTCCCTTTTTTAGCAGCGCCACCGAAGGCCACTGTTGAGATCATCAAAGCGATGATGAGGATGATATTTTTCATTGGTTTTCTCCTTGATTTATATGGTTCGATTTTTCTCGAAGCAGTTTCATTGTTGTCATTTTCGTCTAATTATGTATAAATTAAAAATATTATTATTTAATAAATAATATAAAAAAAGGTTATAATATGACGTATGATCAGCTAGTTACACTTAAAGCAATAGTGGAATATGGTAGTTTCAAGGCAGCGAGTGAACATTTATTCAAGTCCCAACCCTCACTTTCAGTCGCAATCAAGAAGCTTGAGGAAGAATTTGATATTCAGATCTTCAACCGAGAAGAGTACCGCCCGAAACTGACAGAACAGGGAAAGGCCTTCTATCAAAAGGCGCTTCAGGCACTGAATGGATTCAATGAACTCGAGAACCTTGGCAAAGAACTCGGTACAGGAGTTGAGGCCGAGATCAAGGTTTCAATGGATGGGCTGGTTCCTATTTCCCATTTAGAAAATATCTTCAGAGAGTTTTTTCTCAATAGCAGTGCGACTAACCTCAACCTGAACTCTGATGTCTTAGGAGGTGCCTATGAGAAACTCGCCAATGGAGAAGTAGATATAGCAATCGGACCTCTCTTTGTTGAAGACCCTACGATTGAAAAGTTCAAGTTCAAAGTGATAAAGATGATCCCAGTCGCCTCACCAGACCTACTCAAAGAAGTATCATCTACTGCTGAAATGGAGAGGAAATTTCCTCAAGTCATCACCAAAGGAACCGGCTCAACAAACAATGTTTCGAGCGGTGTCCTTCCCCATACCAAGAAATGGTATGTCTCGGATGGAACACTCAAGGAAGATCTGATAAAATCAGGACTGGGATGGGGACGTCTTCCTGAGTTCAAGATTGCAGAGCTCTTAAAGAAGGGAAAACTTAAAACCATCAAAGTTAAAGGACTCGATGCTATAGAATTTCCCCTCTATGTCATGAGAAACGGAAAATATCCAATGGGTCCAAGATTAAAAGAACTCTGGGAAGTTCTCAAAGGCCGTGCTGATGAGTGAAGATAATATTTTTTCGAGCAAGCTTTTTCAACACAAAGTCATTCCTTCTGTTAATAAAGGAATGACTGACGGATCAAAATGGATGATCGTCATGCATGGACTTGGCGACAGCTTGAATTCATATATTGAACTGGTTGGTGAGATCAATGTGACAGGTCTCAACTATCTACTAGTCAACGCTCCTTTCAATCATTACTTTGGTTACTCATGGTACGATCTCCCCCCAACAGGAAAGCCCTACAACAGACTTGAAATCGCCAGAGATAAATTAAGTCAATTGATTAAAGAAATGAATGACTTTGGAATTCCTTCAAAAGACATCTTCTTGATGGGATTCAGCCAAGGTGGCTTGATGGCCATTGATCAGTTCACCAGTCAAAAGCAAGCTTTTGCTGGTGTTGTGGCCTTATCTCCTCGAATTAGAGTAAGAGATGACTGGGAAAAATTTCAATTCGAAGGAAAATTTGACACTCCGATATACATGGCCCATGGCTATTATGACGAGCAAATTCCTTATCAAGAAACATTTGAAGCTGCCAACGCTCTCAAGGAAAATGGTTTCAAGATCAAGTTCAACGCCTATGAAATGGGTCACGAAATCGACGTCGATGAAATCAGGGACCTTAGAGAGTGGTTGAATGAACACCTCTGACTCTAAAGCTTTCTTTTATGCATTACTCGCCGTATTTTTCTGGTCCACAGTGGCCACAGCATTTAAACTCTCACTGAACTTTTCCACACCAGAACAACTTGTTTTCATTTCTTCGTTTTTTTCTGCATGCTTCTTTTTTATGGTTTCTCTGTTTTCAGGTTCACTTAAAGAATTGAAGGTTTGGGATAAACAGGACTGGCTGATAGTACTCTCATTAACGTTAATCAATCCAACTTTGTATTATTGGGTATTGTTCAAAGCGTATGCTCTCCTTCCTGCGCAACAAGCACAGGTAATTAACTATTCATGGGGAGTGCTTCTTGCGCTTCTCTCTTCTCTGATCTTCAAACACAAAATGAGTTTAAAATTGATACTAGGACTTCTGATTTGTTATTCAGGAGTTGCTTTGGTCAGTCAATTCTGGATGGCCACTTCAGGCTCAAATTCATTGACTGGAATATTATTTGCTCTTCTCAGTACAATACTTTGGAGTTCTTATTGGTTGATCAAAAAATACTTCAAGCAAGATCCAATCAATGCCTTGACAGTAAGCTTTATACTCAGTCTTCCTTTAATGCTCGCTCTTCATCATCCTCTCAATCTTCAACTGGTCAACTGGAGGGGCTGGTTTGGTGGGTTTTATGTTGGACTCTTTGAGATGGGGATCACCTTTGTTCTATTTCAAAAAGCGATAAGAATGACATCATCGATTCCTCGAGTCAGTGCACTAATCTATCTTTCTCCGATACTATCGCTAATTTTGATTTGGAAGTTTTTGGACGAACCGATCACTCCCTGGACTCTGGGAGGTTTTGCATTGATTCTCTCTGGAAACTTTTTAGTTCAAAAAACTAATGAGCAACCCTGAGCACTTCTTCTATACTGGTCAAACCTTCAAGTACTTTTCTTGCACCATTTATTTTAATAGTGTCGAATTTCCCGTGCATGAGTTTTTCCAAATCCAACAATGAAGTATTCCTATTCACCATATCGGTGATCTCTTTGGTATAAGGGACAATTTCATAAATACACGCTCTACCGACAAAACCGGTATTCTTGCACTCTGAACATCCCTTAGGTACATAAACATGGCTCGGTGGTTTGAAATCGTACCCCTCGACCAGAGCATCCCAAGCATCTGTTGGTGTTTCAACCTTTTCCTTGCAATGTTTGCAAAGAACTCTGACTAAACGTTGTGCCAGAATTCCTCTTAATGAAGCATTGATCATATGAGGAGCAATACCAAGATCAATCAGTCTAGGAATCGCGGCCAAAGCACTATTAGTATGCAGAGTAGAAAGAACAAGGTGACCAGTAAGAGATGCCTGGATGGCCATTTCTCCACCTTCCTTCTCTCTGATCTCCCCCACCATGATAATGTCAGGATCTTGTCTCAAGAAGGCCCGTACAGCATTAGCGAATGTCACTCCAATCGAAGGCATCACCTGCATCTGGTTAAAGTTGTCGTTGATGATTTCAATCGGATCTTCGACTGTACAAATATTGACTGCATCTGAATGAAGTCTTCTCAATGTACTATGCAAAGTTGTGGACTTCCCAGACCCCGTCGGTCCCGTTACCAGAATCATCCCATGCGTATGAGAAATGAAACTGTTCCAGGTATGAATGTCCTTGTCGTAAAATCCAAGATCGGTCATAGTTTTCTCAGACGCTGTGGGATCAAAAAGTCGACAGACCAGTTTTTCACCAAATGGAGTTCCAATAGTTGAAAGTCTCATTTCAATGAACTGACTATCCCTAACTTCGTATCTGATTCTTCCGTCTTGGGGACGTCTTTTCTCATCGACTTTAAGCCCACCAAGAACTTTCAGTCGGGAAACAATTGGAAGAACAACTTCAGGAGTGAATTTGTAAACAACTCTCATCCTTCCATCAATTCTAAAACGAATCTGTCCCTTCCCACGTTTAGGTTCAATATGAATATCTGTCGCTCTTTCGTCAAAGGCATACTGAACAAGCCAGTGGCAAATAGAAGAGATATCAGAATCATTTTCCTTTAGTTTTGCTGCATTAGGACCGGAAAGCATTTTCTCAATTTCTGGATTTCTTCTAATACTGGTGATATCCGACTTGGCCTTGAACTTCTTAACGATTTTGTGAACCGTATAAAGCTCATCCAGGTAATGGGCGATTTGTAATGGGCTAGAGAGAACCAACTCGACCCTTCTTCTTAATTGTCTTTCAACGTCACTGATCCACTCTCGTTCAAATGGTTCAGCAGTTGCAATAGTTACAACTTCGTCATCAATTTTAATGGGAAGAATTTTGAGTCTTTTGACATAGGCCTGAGGAAGCAAATTAGAAACTTCTGCCAAATCGATTCGAAGAGGATCAATTTCCTGATAAGGTATTCCAGAATAATCTTGAAGCCATAGCATGAGAGTTTCCATGCCAAGTGCGAGATGAGGAGGCTTCTTATCTTTGATCCCGGCCTTTGATAGCGTGATCAATGGATGAATCACAGATTTTTTTCGCTTGGCGAGAATCATCTCTGCCATCGTCCTATCGACAAGGCCATCGGCCATCATAGCTCGAAGGACTTCTTCAAGACCTAGGGTTCTATTAGATTCATTCAATTTGGTTGCTTCCATAGTGCTCCTCAAGAAGCTTATCGGTAAATCAACACCTGAAAATAAATAATACGAAGTACCTGACCGCGAGACTCGGCCGCTGGTTTCCAATGGAACCTTCAAGTGCTTTAAATGGCGATTATTCTGTCTTTTACTTACAAAAAGGAGATTTCGGGAGGATGCATTGCGCCCATAACATGACATTAAACTCAAGCTCTGGTTCACTTGTTGTGAAGAACACTTATTTGAATCATGAGAAGGAGAGAATCATGAAAAAACTCATTGCGATGATCGCACTTGCCTTTCTTTCACAGACGGCCATCTCTGCTGAAAGAGTACAGTCAATCGTCGATGACTATTACTTTTTGAAAACAATTAAACAGGTTGAAGACAAGCACGATACTTGTTACCCAACATCTTCATGTTTCAAAACAGCTTGTGACAGTGTCGGACGTTTTGAATGTGATGACCAAGATGAGATGGATGCACTTAGAGTCGCTTGCCGTGGAGTTTGGGGCGGAGATTGCATCACACAATCCAAGAAATTTCTAGGTAACTTTGAGTACGATGACAATGAAGAAATGGTTGAAATCGTCAACAGCTGTCGTGGTCTCTATGACCTTCAATGTGTAGCTTATACTTGTAGAAGACTAGGAACTTTCGGGTGTGACGATAGAGAAGAGATCGTTAGAGTTAACAGAACCTGCGCCGGTTACTGATTATAATCCCCTCCCTTCCGGGAGGGGTTCTTTTTCAAAGCTTCAATTTATTTCTTTTTTTCAATTCATCAATAATCTGAACAAAGTGACTTGTAGGGTAAGCACCTTTGACAGGAATTCCATTGATCACAAAACCAGGAGTTCCCTGCATTCCAAACTTGGCAGCTTCCATCATATCATCCTGAATTTTGTTTTTTACTTTTTCAGAATTAAGATCTTTTTTAAGTCTGTTGAGATTTGCTCCAGCTTTCTTGGCCATTTTATCGAGGAATTTTTCTCCCCCACCGGCCAGACTTGATTGGTTTTCAAAAACGTTATCATGAAACTTTGTGGCCATCGTTTCACCTTGAAGTCTTATGGCTTCATAATACTGAGAAGCTATCATTGCCTGTCTATGAAAGCTCAATGGTAGGTGCTTATAGATAAAGCGAATTTTTCCTTTGTACTTTTCTTGAAGTTGCTGAACAGTTTCATAGCCTCTCTTACAAAATGGGCATTCAAAATCCGAATATTCGACCAATGTGATTGGTGCATTTTGAGGACCAACAATGACATCCTGTTTCGTAATTTCTGGTTTAAGAGGATTTTCAAAGGCAGATTCAAGTTTTTTCTGTTCTTCAATTTCTCGCATTTTTGCAGCATTTTTTTGGCTGGCCTGTACTGCATTTTGAAGAGCTGAAACAAACATCTCAGGATTTTTCTCGATCACTTTCATCAGTACATCGGGATTATCCAGTAACGTCTTCTCAAGATCTTTTTTGAAATTTCTCTCCGTGGAACACGAAGCAAGTAATCCAAGAAATACGAGTGACAACAAAGTTTTATTTTTCATTTTTCATCTCCGATGCAGAAATTGTAGCCGAATCAACCTAATAATCGGTCATTTGGCGGTCACATCCCTGTCAACTTGTTGTCAACTTTCGTCAAATCTTAGACGGTAACCAATTCCACGCACGGTTTCAATCAATTCATCTGTCAATTTTTGACGAATTTGAAGGACGTGAGTATCGACTGTTCTGGTAGACGGATAGTTTTCATATCCCCAAACTTTGTTGAGAATTTCCTCACGACTAAAGGCCCTGTTGGGAGACTCAGCGAGAAGTTTAAGAAAATCATATTCCATCTTCGTGAACTCTTTCTTTTCTCCATTCCAGTAAACTTCTCTTTTAATATCATCAATTTCAAGACCACCAAGAATGATCTTTTCACGATCCTCGATCTTTTGCTGTCCCTTGGTTCTAAGCTGAACTCTGATTCTGGCAATCAGCTCTCTCGGTTCAAAAGGTTTTGTCATATAATCATTGGCACCACTTTCGAGACCAATCACCTTATCGATCAACTCAGTTCTGGCAGTCAACATGATGATGGGTGTTGCTTTATCTGATCTTCTGACATTAGAGAGGAAGTCAATCCCTTGCCCATCAGGCAACATCCAATCCAAAACCATCAGCTCATAAGGAGACTTCTGTTCTTTTGAATCAGCATAAGCTTCTTCAGCATCTTTTATATTATGGCAATGAGTGACGTCGTAACCTTCGCCCTTCAGAAAACCAATCAAGCTCTCTCCGAGATTTTTGTCATCTTCGAGGACAAGTATTCTACTCATTTTCGACTCCTTTTCTGCTTTTGATGGTGATAATGAACCTTGTTGGCTGTGTTTCAAGCTTCAGCTCTCCATTCATTTCATCAATAACATTTTTGACGATATTCAGCCCCAGTCCGGTGCCTGTACTTTTATTACCTTTTACAAATTCGCCGGTGATGTCATCCAGATCTCCCGACATTAAATCCCCACTATCTTGAACTGTAACTTCCAGCTCTCCCTTAAGTGTTGTTCTAAGAGAAACAGAAATCGGAAACTCACCGTGATCAATAGCATTGTTGACAATGTTTTTGATACAGATGCCCACCCAATAGGGGTCAAGATTAAAACTGCAATCTCTAACCAGTGGATTAAATTTGAATTTATCTTCTCCATATTCTTCAAGATAAGTATAGAGGTTATCTTCGACAAAAAGATTTACAGAAGGGATATATTCGTAATTGAAATTGACCAGCTTTCGAGATTTCTTTGAACGCAGGTAATTTCTTGATGTCTCTGTCAGACGTTGTAGTCTGAATACATCACTTGAAAGTCTAAGAAAAGCTTCCTGGAGTTCTTCATCGAGATCTCCCATCTTCTTATTCACTTTCTCCATTGTTAAAAGCATTGATGTAATTGGCGTTCTAAACTCATGAGTCAAAACCTGAAGGGCCAATCTTCTTCTCTCATCTTCAATTCTTTGACTTTTGATCTTAGCGAGAAGAAGTTTCAAAACCATTAATGAAAGAACAAAGAACAAGAAGAGAGCTGCAATACTCCCTTTGTTGGCTAATTTGAAGAGATGTTTGACGTTGTAGTCCCAACAAAGAGGTCCATCCTTATAAAAACAGCTTCGACCTTTGTTGAAGTTATGAAGAAAATAAGGAGAATCCTTCAAAAAATTATCCAGGTGTTCTCTGAGATAAACACGATACTCGACAATAGAGAAGATACTTGGATAGTTCAATCGAGCCAGAAGATAGTCATTCGTTAGAATTGTCCCCTGACCTTTGGCGACTGCTCGTAAGGCATCTGAATCCAACTTTTCAAGAATTTCATAGATGCCACCAAGATTTCCAATCATCCTTTTGACGGTATTCAATTCTGTCACATGAAAATATGGAAGATGGGCCATAACCCATTTCTTTTCATTGTAAGGCCTGACACTTCTTCCAAACATCAACGAGGCATAACTCTTTCCGGATGGATGGATATAAGGAGGTTCAAGAACAAACTCTCTTGGAAGAGATTTTCTTTTTCCACAACGATACTCTTCCCAGATCCAAACCTTCTCAAAGTTTTCTCTATTGAGAAGAGACTTGATATTTTTAAAACAGTCTTCGGAACCTCGATAGTCAATATTCTGATGTTCAGTCTGTGGCATCACATAAATGGGATCCAACAATTGAAACAAACTTTGGTTGTAATAAATGGAATTGAAATTAATGATAGCGATGGGATCAACTTTCGACTGAAATTCAAGTTTGATCTCATTAATCTCGCGGATGTCTTGCTCTGTGGCGGTGTATGAACCTTGAACGAACAGGAAGAAGTATCCAGTTCCAAAGGCCATGGCCAACAAGGTTAATATCAGCGTAACGTACAATCTCATCCGTTTTCCACACTATCAGGGTGCTTGATGATCCATGTCAAAGCAGTGTCAAGTTTTAGCTAATTATGCCAAACATGGATGCCATCGTATAGAAATCGATGACCTATCGCTTCGCATCACTACACATCGAATCAAAGATGATAGCTTACACTCCAAACTGGAGAAACAATGAGCTCAAAAACCCCACTAATTCTTGGTATTGACCTTGAAGGAATGAATGAAGACCTGATCAACAGTGGTCTGAACTTAAAAGTAGACCGTGTAATTGAAGTCGGCGCTGTCTTGTGGGATTTTAATAGAAAGAGACCTCTTCAGATTGTGACAGAACTTATCAATGAAAAAGATCACCTCCCTATCAGTAAAGAAGTTGAGAATCTGACAGGAATCGATGACGAGATGCTTACTGACTGGGGACTTCGTGAAGATCACATCAAGGCGTTTCTTAGAAACCTTCTAGGTTACATCAACAAGGCCGATTATCTCATGGCCCATAATGGTCCTAATTATGACATCCCAATGTTGAATGCCATGTTCAAAAGATATGGAATGGAGATGCCACAAAAAGTCTGGATCGATACTGTGACAGATGTGGAATACCCAGAAAACATTCAGCAAAGAAGTATGATGGCCCTTGAATATCATCATGGTTTCATCAATCCATTTCCTCACCGTGCAGTGACCGATGTTCTCGCTATGTTGAAAGTGGCCTCGGCCTACGATCTTAAGAGAATGGTTGAGCTGGCAGAGTCTCCAAAAGTTACCATCGTTGCCAGATTGAACGCTCCTGATTGGAGAAATGCTATTGAAGTCAAAAAGTTCAATAAGGTCAAAAACAAGGTCGCCAAGTCCAAATTCAAATGGAACCCTTCTGACAAGACATGGACCAGAAGTGTTCAAAAACTCTTGTTGGACGAGGGAAAACTGGAGTTCGATTTTGACTGGTACATCCAAGAATAACACAAAATCAATTACTTGACCCTCAAATCAACATTTTTCACTCAATTATTTACCCGAGTACTCCGATAAACCAATGGAGAATCTGTAACTCGGGAGAATACGTCGATGTCTTATAGAGACGACGATCAAGACAAAAAAGATGACGGGTCCGTTTGGACTTCATATTCGGATATGTTCACCACAATGGCGGTGATCTTTCTGGTCATGTTTGTTTTCGCCCTACTGCGCTCCGGGGTCAGTACTCTTACAATGGTCAAAAACAAAAAAGAACAGCAAGAAAAAATGAAAGGGAAAATCCCGGAACAAGTTGTTCAAGAAAACCAAAAGAAGAAAGAAAAGCTCAAAGAATCTATTCAAGAGATGGATCAATTCAACCAAGTCATAAATGAAAAGCTTGCTCAGATTAATACATTTTCAAAGAAGATGATGGAGCACCAAAATTCCATTAAGCACCTCCTAAAAGATCAAGAAGAGAAAGAAGTCATAGTCAATAATCTACGCGAAGAGATGCTGAAAAAAGATCATAAGTTGGTTCTCACACAACAGGACATGGCCAAGGTCAAATCCGAACTTCAGGTGAAAGTAAATGATCTTGAACAAAGCTTTCAAAAGAACAGAGAACTCCAAATCAAGAAAGAAGAGCTCACTGCAAAGATACAAGACTGGGAAAACCAAGTTGAAGTATTGAAGAAAAACTTTCAAGAAGAAAACACCATCAAGCAACAGAAGATCACAGAACTCGACACGACATTGAACCAGAAAGTTTTGGAGAATCAAGAGCTGGCACAAAATCTTGAAATAGAAAGAGAAACCAAAGAAAACAAGATCAAACAACTTCGAGAACTCGAAGTTAGAATGGAAAAAGAGCGACAAGATCTAATGGCCCAAATGCAAAATATGAAAGATCAAAATCAGGAAGTCGTTCAGGAAAAAAATCAGAAGCTTGAAGAATTGAATTTAAAACTGACTAATGTTCAACAAGAGAAAAAGAATATCCAAGATGAACTTCTGACAACAAAAGATCTAAAGACTAAAGAAGAAGCAAAAGTTCTGAACATGAACAATGTCATCAAGGAACTCGAACAGAATCTTGCAGCAAAAAAGCAGGACCTAGAAAAGCTTAAGTCGACCTTGAACAATTCGGATCAAGTCATTGCCAAACAAACACAGGATCTGGAGAAAGTTAGAAATGACCTACAAGCATCTGAGATGAACAATGAGAAACTCGATCAGGTGATTCAGAATCTAAATAAAGATATCAAGACCGCCAATAATGAGATTGCGAATCTTAAACAAGATATTGCCAATAAGAACATCAAGACAAAAGATCTTGATTTCAAGCTCTCAAGTCTTAATCAACAATTGGCAGAGGCCAAAAATGTTAATTCGCAGTTGAATGAAACGAATGAACAACTTAACAATATGGTTGAAGAGCGCAAGAAGAAAAACCAGGATCTACAAAGGAAGCTTGCTGAAAGTGAAACAACCAATCTCAATCTTGAAAAGCAAATCAACAATCTAGGATTCAATGTCGACAGCTTACAAAAACAAATCACCTATAAAGAAGAAAAAATTGCAGAACTTAAAAAAGATTTAGCCGGCGTAGAGACTAAGAACTCTTCTCATCTGGTCAAGAACAAGGCCTTGAATGAAATGGTTAAATCTCTCAAAACACAAATCGGTCAACTTGAAACAGAAGTTACAGCTCAAAAGAGTCAACAGACTATTCTCAAACAAAACCTGGCCGGTATGAAGTCAAAATATGAATCAGAAAGAACTAAGGCCAATGAGCTGGATCAAAAGCTATCAAGCTTTAAGAATCAAGTTAATGATATGCAAGGAAAGATACGATCTC
>JBFEVX010000208.1:0-2256 GCA_041546685.1 Bacteriovoracaceae bacterium
CAAGCCCATTCAAAACGCTTGCCTTTTCAACTCTTTGAAATTAAATTGTGGTTTCCAAAATCAAGGGCCGTTAGCTCAGTTGGGAGAGCGCTTCGCTGGCAGCGAAGAGGTCGCTGGTTCGATCCCAGTACGGTCCACCATAATTTTTTTATTCCCTCACCATTGGCATCAAACTTTCGACTCAGGCTCAGTCACGTACGCGCTTGTACACTCCCTCGCCTTCACTCGGTTTTCCGCCAAGCGTGGGGCAATTAAAAAATTATGTGTTGGGGAGTGAGGGATTTTAGTACGGTCGAGGAGCAGGATGCGACGAATGCACCGTGAAGCAGGAGCGAAACGGTGCCACCATAACTTTATAATTCCCTCAGCATTTACATCAATTAGAGAATTTCGTCGTAACAGTTTTGAACTTTTCGAAGGAAGTGTGAGTTATTGAGCTTGTTGATAAGCTCATCTCTATTGGCAGGAATCTTATAAGTGTTCTTGAAGTAATTAAAGATTCCACGTTTGAAAACTTTAGGGAAACCGAGCTCAATAAGGGCCACATCCTCACCTTTCACCCAAACGTAGTCAGGAGAAATTCGTTGTGAGAAGTCATCATTTTCCCAATGGTTTTGAAATTGAAATCCTCTTTCGAGTCCAAGGGCCTTGGCCGTTTTCTCCAAAGACTTCTTATTCATACAACGATCTTGTGAGAAAACGTATCCATATTTGAAAAGAACTCTATCGAATTCAGTGTCGAGAAGCTGGATTACACCATCTGCTGAGTAACCCAGAATTTCATGTCGAACAATCTTATTTGAATGCCCCTTGACGTTTTCTTTTACCCAATTTTTCAGCATGGTATTGAGAAGAAATCTGAAGTTTGAATCTGTCTCTTCAATAAAGACATCATAGTCAGCATGGGCCAATTCGTGAAACATAGTGGAAGCAAAAGTTGAAAACTGATGCTCTTGCTTTTCGCGTTTGAAATCAAAATAGTTTTTGACCACACCGTCTTGAACTTTATCTTTTGCGACGACAACAAGATTCAAATAATCATTATAATGAGCTTCTGCTTCTGCCCCAATCACTCCCCATTGTTGGAGCAGTGATGGCGTGGCCAATCTGACATTATCCTGAATGGCCTCGAGATGAGAAACATCCATGAGGAACCTGAGTTTCAACGAAGAGTTGAACCCAGTAAACTGATCGACACCAGCAAACGATTTCACTGATATTGACAGCAATAAAATGATAATTATTTTTTGAATTCCCCGCATGGATTGCTTATAGCACAATTAGGAGGGCCAATTACGAGTGTTAAAAAACTTACAAAGACAAGGGCGCAAATAAGTAATTACTACTACTTACAAGAGAAGTTCTCTCAATAATTTACTTCAAAGCTTCCAAGGAATGGGAGACCCAGCGTTTGATTTGCTGGATATCCTGATCGGAAAGCTTGGCTTCACCGTGCAGCCATAGATATTTCCCGGGCGGCATCGATCCTTCGGAGATACTCTTTTCTATGCTCTTCAAATCATTCACTTTAGATTCGTGACTAATAAATGGATAGTCATTGGAAAAGTCGAGATGAGACTTTGCCTCGTTGATATCTGAATCAATCAATTGCTTCACCCCTGGTATTCTGTAGTACCAAGGAAAGTTCGTTTGATTTGAATGACAATCAAAACAGGATTTTTTAAAGATCGGTCTTACTGTTTTCAGATAATCATCACTAATAAGTTTGATTGAATCTATAGCAGTAGTATCAATATTTTCATGCCTCATTGATTCTTTCTTGCTGTGATCCACTCCCCCGTGTCCCCAAGAGTTCTGAATATTCAATATCAAAAGCCCAAGAGTTATAAGTCGCATGATAGACTCCTGATCAGCATTATTATTCTATTACTTTAAAGTTTCTCATCATGCTCATATCTTCATGCTCGAGATTATGACAGTGATAGATGAAAGTCCCTTTAAAAGTATTGAACCTTTTAATCACTTGAACACGGTCACCTGGCATGACAAGAACAGTATCTTTCCATCCATTGTCCAGACAGCCTTTTAATTGACCGACATCTCTATTAAGAATTTGGAATTGAGTTCCGTGAATATGCATAGGATGTGGCATCCCGGTTGGATTGTAAAATTCCCAAACTTCGGTATCTCCAAATTTTATAAGTTCATAACTTTCGTATCTGTCGTGCTCATACCCGTTGCCATTAATTGTCCACCCTGCTCCTCTTTTGGGAATCAATTCAAACTTTTTTGGTG
>JBFEVX010000155.1:0-7351 GCA_041546685.1 Bacteriovoracaceae bacterium
AACAATCAAGTAAGTATGAGTCTTGTTCAAGTTTCCTGACAACCTTTCCAATATTGATTTGATCAGGAGATATCGCCAGAGCTATTCCTCCACCTTTTCCTTTGAAAGAATCAATGATCTTGAGGGTTGAGAGATTATGAACAACTTTGACGAGATGATTTTTAGAAATCTGATATTTGTCAGCAATCTCCGCCACTGTAGAAAGCTCATCTTCTTTAAGTGCAAGATAAATCAATACCCGTAAACTATAGTCTGTGAATGTGGCCAATCGCATATAAAAATTCCTATTTACTTGTATAGCATCTGCTCTTAGAATCCATAATATGTATTTTTAATATATATTTAAAGGAGTAAACATGTCTAGTTTGTTTGAAAAGATTGGTGGGAAAGATGCAGTCAATGCTGCAGTAGATGTTTTTTACAAGAAAGTATTGGCCGATGATCGTATTAATGGATTCTTTGAAGGTATCGATATGGATGCTCAAAGAAGGAAGCAGATCATGTTCCTAACTTTTGCTTTTGGTGGACCAAACAACTATGACGGGAAAAATATGAGAGACGCTCATGCCAAGCTGGTAGAACAGGGTCTCAATGATGATCATTTCAACGCAGTTGTTGAAAACCTCGGAGCAACGCTTAAAGAGCTTGGAGTTGCTGACGATTTGATCGCGGAAGCTGCAGCTATTGCTGAAACAACTCGCAACGATGTCTTAGGCAAATAAGTTAATGTGGAAAAAAGTCGCATTGGCGTCCTTTTTTTTATGGGGCGCCACTCTTTCTTATTTGGGTTATAAGTTCATAAAAGGTAATGCGGTTCAAGTTGATAACCGTGTTGAAATAAGACTCTCTGAAGGCGACCGAGATATTATTCTTGGAGAGATGAGGACTTTGCTTGAAGGACTTAAAGGAATTTTGAAAGGTTTAAGTCTTGGAGATAAAACTTTTATTGAAAAAGCCGCAAGGGGAAATGGAATGGCCATGGCCCAAGATGTAAATCCTGCCTTGATAATGAAGCTTCCGAAATCTTTCAAGACTCTTGGTATGAGTGTTCATAAAGACTTTGATGAGTTGGCGGATAAAGTACATGGAATGAATGATAAGGAAGTGTTGAATTTTTTGGATACTACTATGAATAAGTGTGTTAGTTGTCATCGTATGTACAGACTGACATCGGAATAATGAAATGAAAAAACTTCCAGATAAAATTTCGGTCTATAAGAAGACAGATATGTTTGATCAGGATTCTGTACCAAAAGGCTTACTTGAAAATCATTCAACTAAAGAGGGAGTCTGGGGTAAAATCAATGTAATTGAAGGAAAACTTCTCTATCGGATTCAGAGTGATCCGATAGAAGAGGTTGAACTTTCAAATGAGATATTTGGAGTTGTGGAGCCTCAGGTTCTTCACTCTGTGACTCCAATCGGAACGGTTAAATTTTTCGTAGAATTTCTAAAATAATTAGTTCTTCTCGTTTAGTAACTTTTCACCTTCCCTGATTAGGTTCATGGATTTCATCAATACTCTTGCCGCTTCTTGAGGAGCGTGAAAGCCTGAAGAGTTTTCTGCTTCTACAAAATCCAGATAGTATTGTGCATTTCTATGAATTTCTCTGAGTTTCTCAATTTGCGGGTGATTCTGATGATCAGTAATTTTCTTGATATAAGAAACAAGTCCGTCCATCACCAAATCTCTCATTTCAAGATGTCTTTCTTGAATCGTACTTATTCGAGACTCCAATTCGTTCTCTGAAACATTGTGGCATGTTCGGCAAGAACTACCAACTTTAAGTGCTGGACTATTGACATGATGATCTGTGATTTTAATTGCGCCAACTTTTTTAAAAGGCATATGGCAATCAACACAGCTTACTCCACTTCTCGCGTGTATGCCTTGTGAATAAAGTTCAAATTCTGGATGTTGAGCTTTAAGAAGTTTGGCACCTGTCTTTTTATGAGTCCAGTCACTGAACTTCATATCATTGTAATATTTTAGAGAATCTTCGGCCTTTAGACCATTGTCCCAAGGATAAGTCAGAGTCTTGTCTTTTCCTTTAAAGTAATACTCTACGTGGCATTGGGCACAGACAAAAGTTCTCATCTCTGCTCTTGTCGCCATTTTGTTTACATCAAAGTCTTTTATTCCAATTGATTTTTTGAATGACTTGATTCCAGTGATAAATGCTGGCCTTGTCACTTTGAGATTCATGTTGGATGGATCATGACAATCAATACAGCTGACGGGATGCTTCACATGCTTACTGGCCTCAAAATAGGGCATTTTGTTCAACTTATGAAAACCATGTTCAAGGTTTCCATTCCCAAGTTCCATCATGGCTTTATAAGTTGAAGCATGACAATTGATACATGTTCCAGGCTGTCCAACTTTTTGTCTGAGAGTATAAAGTTGGTCTTCAAGCATGTAGGCGTGGCCTCTCTCTTCCCTAAAGTCCTTCGAAAACGCATAACCTTCCCAAATGGTAACCAGTCTTGGGTCTTCTATAAGTTTACTCTGTGATACTTTTTTTCGTGGATCGTTTTCAGAGGGGATTCTAGGGATAGATTCACTTCCTCCGTGCTTGGTTCTTTCTTGATCCACTGTCTTTAAATAATCTTCATATTGAAGAGGAAAATTCCTTCCCCAAATAGCTGGATCATCTTCAAGCGGATCAATATTTGTAACTCTAAAATTTGTGTTTTTTGCCTCATTTTTTCTTTCAATCACGTTTAGTGCCAGCGTAAAACAAGCGGCACAAACAATAGTTGAAACAACAAATGCAAAAATGTGTTTTGGTTTTAAGTTTTTCATCTGATATGTCCTACATTTGAATGGCAGTGGATACAGTTTGTATCTTTGGTATGATTTCCTTCAAAAAGACCTTGATGGCATTTAAGGCAAGATCTCTGGGTAATCTTTCTGTTATATTCGGTCAGCTCAAGTGGCCAAGGATGATTTCCGGTTGTAAAGGCAAGGCCATGATTCCAACCATTAATTGCTTTTGAAAAGTACTTTGGAACTAACCCTGAAGGAGTATGGCAACTGTTACAGTTTGCAACATGATGATGTGATGACCTTTCATAAGACTTTAAATGATCTTTCATGACATGGCAGTTCGCACAAGCTTTTGGATCATCAAGCATATATGAATATCCCTTGGAATAAGTGAATGTACCTGCAACAAAGCCCGTCGGAATTGAAGTCACAAGAATCCAAAAAACAGCAGTTGAACTACCTATGGCGGAGAGACCCAAGAATTTATTCATTCGAAATGTATAGCAGAAAAACCGAGCTTTGCCATTGCTTAGACAAGGGAACTCCTCCGTAATTTAATTTTATTTAGCGGGCTCTCATTTTCCTGTAGGCAGAAACGTGTTTTGAGATCAAAATAACTTATGGGAAAAATCATACATATCAAGGCCAAAGACGCTCTTAGAATCAGTTCACTCGAAGCCGGAAAAGTTCATCGTTTTCACATCTATCTTTCGGATAATTCTCTTGGTGTTCCATGGCGAGTTCCGTTGATTGTGATCAAGGGTGCAAACCCGGGACCTTCACTTGGAATTACAGCTGCATTACATGGAAATGAATTGAATGGTATTTCTACTATTTTCAAACTGATCAAGAAGATTAACCCCCAAAAGATGTGCGGCAACTTGATTATGGCCCCCATCAGTAATATTCCGGGTTACCTCCAAGGACAAAGACATTTCAATGACAACGTTGACTTGAACCGCATCATGCCGGGGAATGCAAAAAGTACATCGAGTGCTCTTTACGCCCATAACTTCATTAACAAAATCGTTAAAAAGTTTGATTTTCTTCTCGACCTTCACACCGCCAGTTTTGGAAGAGTGAATAGTCTCTATATTAGAGCTGATCTCGAAAATGATACCGCCAGAACAATGGCCTACCTTCAAAACCCACAGATTATTGTTCAAAAGTATGACGACGTAGGAACTTTGAGATCGTGGGCCAATGACAATGGCATTCCGTGTATTACAGTTGAGATTGGAAATCCTAGTGCCTTTCAAGATAATCTTATTGATGACACTCTCGAAGGGGTCTTGAATACCATGAAACATCTCAAGATGCTGAAGGGGAGAGTAAAGAACCTCATTCATGACACCGTTATTTGTGAACATTCTTATTGGCTTTATTCAAGCAAGGGCGGGATCGTTGAAGTTTACCCGAACCTTACTGACTTTGTGAAAAAAGGCCAGGTCGTGGCCAAGGTTTATGATGTCTTTGGACAAGTAAAGGAAGAAGTTCGTTCTGATAGAGAGGGAATTGTCATTGGTAAAAATATCAAACCGAATATTGATGCTGGTGCCAGACTTGTTCATGTTGGAGTCAATACCCGAACTATTTCATCTCTGGAAATCCTTCAAAAGAATTTGGTCTCATTGACCTAAATTCCCTTGTCTGGAAAACCGACTCGTCCAGCGAAAGGAATTTTAATTGCAGGCGTCCAGAAATCGATGCCAAAGTGTAGACCGAAAAGGTTCACTTCAACACCTTCAGCGACTCCAAGAGTGAAGCCAAGCACTCCAAATGCGGAAGCAGTAAAGCCTGTATTTGAAGCGGTGTTGGAAAAGAATTTGGTTGCTCCAAAATAATCTTTTCCAATAGCAGTTGCGGGAAGCTCAATATCTAGTTCATCAATATTTCTGATCAGGTAGGAAATAAAGGTATTCGAGTTAGGGCCTGGCCAAACTCGGTAAGTGTCTTTGAAAGGGTACTTCTCAATTAATGGTTTTAATTGTTCGATAATTTTTGAAGCTTTTTCACCTCTGGCTTCAAAAATGATATGCGGATAACTGTCATACCAGCGCCTGTCTGGAAGATCTTGCTCCACTTTGACGGAAGTTCCTTGCCTTCTAATATTCCAAGAGGTGACCTGGGCGACAGTATACTGTTTATCGCCTTTCTTTTTCCATGCAATCCACGGGTGGATACCAAACCATCCACGCCATCTGAAGGCCCTGGCATGGTAGATCTGAACAATATCTTCTTTAAGTTCAGAAGCTTTTGGAGCTATGCCGACACTTTCTCGTGAAGCGTCACGCCAATTCTTTGTCGAACAGGAAGTTAGAATCAGGAATGTAAAAATCAATAAACTTCTCATGGGAGAGATACTACCATATTCGAAAGGATGTGCTTATGAAGAATGAAGAAATCAAGTTTGAAAACATTGAAACAAATACAATTGATCCAAAAGACATAGATCCTAAAATTTTCGAT
The DNA here is from genome assembly GCA_041546685.1 of Bacteriovoracaceae bacterium. GTDB lineage: Bacteria > Bdellovibrionota > Bacteriovoracia > Bacteriovoracales > Bacteriovoracaceae > M0603. The sequence continues at coordinate 5,240 of JBFEVX010000155.1, forward strand.
CTTTACGATGAATTCTGCCATTCAGGTATGTCTAGAAGAGAGTTCCTTGATCGAGCTGCAGCTATCGCCGTGGTTGGTGGAGCTGGACTGGCGATGGCCAAAGCTTTGTTGCCAAACTATGCCAAGGCGCAGATGGTTTCATTTACGGATGAGCGAATCAAGGCGACTTACGTGACTTATGATTCACCGGGTGGGAATGCTTCTAAAATGAGAGGATATCTTGTGACTCCAAAAGGGAAAGGACCTTTTCCAGCGGTTTTGATTGTTCATGAGAACAGAGGGTTGAATCCATATATTGAAGATGTTGCTCGTCGAGCTGCGACAGAAGGGTTTCTTGCTTTCGCTCCTGATGCACTTTCGGCCGTCGGGGGTTATCCTGGAAATGATGAAGATGGAAAGGTCATGCAGAAGAATTTGGACCGAGACAAGATTTTTGTTGATATGAAAAACGCTGCGATGTTTGTGAAAAATCACAAGCTCTCTACTGGGAAGCTTGGGGTGACAGGATTCTGTTTCGGTGGAGCCGTTTCAAATTTTCTAGCGACAGAACTCGGTGACCAGCTTCTTGCCTGTGCGCCTTTTTATGGAAGTGCAGCTAAGATTGAGGATGTTCCTAAGATTAAGGCGAAGATGTTGATCCATTATGCTGAGGATGATCCTAGAGTGAATGCCATGAAAGAACCTTACGAGAAAGCCCTCAGAGAACATAAGATCGATTTCAAAATGCATGTTTATCCGAAAACCAAACACGGTTTCCACAATAATTCGACTCCTCGTTATAACAAGGAAGCTGCCAAGTTAGCATGGAAGAGAACTGTGGATTTGTTTAAAGAAAAACTTTCTTAAATTATTTCCAGTTTTTGATAAGGAGAGTGCCGGTGTATCGGTACTCTCTAATGACAATATCTTTGGTGAGAGTACACCAAGCTCTGAAATATGGCGCTTCTGCTTTTGCAACTTCTGAACTTACCCAGTTTTGACAATCTCGCTCAAGGGCCTGTCTTTGGTCAGCGTCTCGCGCACCTTTAAATACTTTTTTTATGGTGGGGATGTTTTCATAGGTCAGTACATCGGCCTCTTTGATAACTTCAACTTCAGAAGGAGTTTGAGGAAGCTTGGCCTTTGCTAATGATGAACCTAGAAGAAGAAAAAAAATGAGATAGCGCATGAAATACCCTTGATGTGTTTAACAAATTATAGGAACACTGCATGATGTCGGTCAAACTCATTTCTATCGCCCAATGAGTCAAAACTTGCTAAGCTATTAGAATGAACGAAACTTCTTCAAGACTCAATTTTATTTGCTGGGTGATTGCAACTATTGCGATGGGAGGAAGTCTCTTTTTTTCCGAAGTCATGGAGTTCCCACCTTGTGTTCTTTGTTGGTACCAGAGGATTGCGATGTACCCACTTGTGGCCATCTTTTTAGTGGGAGCTTTTAGGGGAGCAAGAGAGTCTTATGCATTTTCTCTTCCTTTGGTTGTGATCGGATGGCTGACGGCGGTTTATCATAATCTCCTTCATTATGAGATCGTCCCCGAAAAAGCATCTCCTTGTCGTGAAGGTGTTTCTTGTGCCACCGTTTACATTGACTGGTTTGGATTCATTACTATTCCAATGCTCTCATTCTTTGCTTTTACAATTATTGGCGCCATTCTTATTTATATGAAAAGGACTCAATTCAATGAACAATAAAAACTATCTTTATGTTGGAAGTGCGGCACTTTTCATTGCCCTCTTTCTTATTGGTACGAAGCTTTATAAAGACTCCCAACAAGAGAAGTTGAGCTTCCTAGCTCAGTCGAGTGCTCAAATTTTTGTAAGAGATCATTCTCCTCGACTTGGCAATAAAGACGCCAAGGTTTTCTTGATTGAATACCTAGACCCTGAATGTGAAAGTTGTCGTCGTTTTTTCAAGCCCGTAAAAGAACTTTTAAAAAGTTATGGAGATAAAGTTCAGTTCGTAGTTCGTTATGCTCCTTTCCATGGAAATTCTAAAATTGCTATCGCTGCACTTGAAGCATCTCGCAAGCAGGGAAAGTATTGGGAAGCAATCGAGTTGCTTTTTGAAAAACAACCAGAGTGGGGAAGTCATCACAATCCTCAGATAGA
>JBFEVX010000143.1:0-8481 GCA_041546685.1 Bacteriovoracaceae bacterium
ACGGCCTCGCCTACGGCAACCGCAACTGCGACACCAGCACCAACTGGAACGGCATCACCTACGGCAACCGCAACTCCAGCACCAACTGCGACACCTGGAGATCAGTTCTCCGGAAGTGGAAACGGTAATGTGGGAGATAATCCAAGTGCGAACGGGAATGGTGGTGAAAATGGCCAAGGCGAGAATGGACGAGGTGATGAGATTGGTGGTTCAAATGGAAATGCAGGAGAGAATAGTAACGCAAATGGAGCGAGTGGGGAAAATAGTAATGCCAATGGCAGCAACGCAAATAATGACTCTGGTAGTGTTGCAGAGAGTAGTCCTGAAGCAGAAATCAAAGACAGCTTCAATGACGAAGATCTTGAATTTCAATTGACACAAGCTGCGAGAGTTCTAGATTCACAAATGAATTTTCAATTCATTCCTGTCTGGCATGGACCATTTGATGTATATCCGAGAGTTCGTAAGCTCTATACATATAGAGAAAATGGCGATTCATTTGTTTTCTTGTCTTCTCAAAAACGTTTATCAAACGGTCAATGGAGTCATCCAAAATTTTTCCTTCTGAATCTCTCTTCAGAAGTTGTACTTATCTATTCTCCAGAAATTACCTCTAAGGTTGTGTCGGCTAGGTACATGGAGGAGGGTGTTTTTAAGATTCTTACGAGAGACAGTGAAGAAGTTTATGAAGTCAATATGATCGAAGAAACATTTCATGTTTCAAATGCTAGCAGCAGAAGTATGTTGAACATAAAATTGAAGTCAATTGATTATTTTGTAAAGCTTGATCGAGTTACACCAGATCTAGATAGTCCTAACACAGTAGTCTGGTTTAAGAAGAACCGTTCAAATGAGTGGAAGAGAATTAATCTTGATACGTATCATGTAGAGAGAAAAGTTCGAACAATTCGCAGAGAAGGTGATCATCTTGTCGTATTGATGGATAGGGGGCTTATCAAGGACCATAGACAGATCAAGGTCGACAATTTGAGTTTCAGACCTATCAACTATCTGAAGATCGATGGAAGGAAATTCATTGTTTCCAAGCGAGGAATAGTCCATGAATTGTTTGATGAAATTCCAGTAAATATCTGGATCGACAGATTATTTGGGAATGTCGAAATTTTAAACCCTGTTCCATTTATTTCTGCAGAAGTTAAGATGCGAGTGCGTGCATCTATGAATGAAGATAAGGGTGTGAGCCTGATTGGGAGAGATACATTAAGCGGTGGAAGCATTGCCGTAAAACTGGATTTGATTGAGAAGATAAGTCGCACTGTCGCCATACCTTCGGGAGTCCATATTGATGCCATCAAACTCAGGGGTTTTACGTTTACCCTGACAGAGATCAATGATGATTTCTATTTGATTAAATACTCATCTGAAATGATAGAGATCGATCGTAAGCATCTTCACTTGAACCATGGCAAAGCAAGATTATCAGTTGTGAGCGACGTCTTATATCTTGTCTCTCCGAAAATGATAACGGCCATGGATGAAGGGATGGGAGTTCTTTGGGATAAAGAATTGACTGGTAAAGTTTCATTGAGAGTGACTCAACTTCCAAATGGTAAGCTACTTGGGATTGCTTTTAATCATGTTGTGATGATTGAACCAATCAATGGAAAAATGAAAGGACTCTATTCATTGAAAGGAGTCGACTTCCGTTATGCTGAAGAAATGATTCTGATCGATAATGTTCTCTATATCAATTATGGTGGTAGCCAGATCTATGAAATTAATCTTCCTTACCATGAGATTGCCTTATGATTGTAAAAAACAGACAACTTAAAAACTTTTTGCTTTTTCCGCATATTCAGTTCCGTTTATTGGCCGGAGCTTTGCTCGCAACATTATTGAGTATTGGAGGGGCATTTTATTCAGTATATTCATCTTTCAATCGCCTTGAATCAATTGGCCATGGATTGAAGTTCCCCAGTGACAGTGGGTACTTCAAGCTTCTTGGCGCTCAGCAGGAAATAATTTTCTCCAATATTCTCCTTGTGGCCGCAGTTGGTATACTGTGCACCATAATTGTCGTCATGGTTGTTTCACATCGCGCTTTGGGTCCCATTTACAGAATCAAGGTTTTCTTTCAGAATTATGACAAGAATTCTAATGAAACCATCCAATTCAGGGACTCTGATTATTTCAAGAAACTTGAAGAGGACATCAACAAAGCGCTGAAATGAAAATCGTAAAAAATGGACTTTATCGTCACTACAAGGGAAACAATTATCTTTTGTTGGATGTCGTACGCCATTCAGAATCACTCGAAGAATTAGTTCTCTACAAATGCCTCTACGAAAATGATCTGGGTGAACTTTGGGTGAGGCCTCTGGAAATGTTCATTGAAGATGTCACCATCGATGGGGTGAAAAAACCTCGATTTGAATATATTGGAGATCACAAAGGTAAGGAAAGACTCTGATGCCCAAGTGGAAGATTCTAGTACCGTCATTCATCGTGCTCATCTTCCTTTCTCTTATTCTTGTTCCTTGGAATAACTTGGTTCAAGATATCGCTATTGAGCAGCTCAATAAACAAGGTTTCGGTCCTGCATCGCTCAAAATCAGCTCTATTGGATTGACTGGTACTGTTATCGACGATGTTTCTGTTTTGAGCGGTGGGGTTAAGGTTAAGCATCTTGAAGTTGATTGGACTGTTTCTGGGCTTCTGGGCAAGCAGATCTCTGATGTTCGTATCGATGGTGTAAGCTTTGATCCCAAGTCATTTCAAGAAAGAGACGATAAAAAAACTGAAAAATCTTCTGATATAATCGATTTCGATCAAATATTAAAAAAAATCCCTACCGATAACATATCTTTGGGGATGAACATTCCTGATTCTCTTTCAGGTTTCAATTTCTCGAATGCGGTCATTAATTTGGTTTTCGATAAATCCCAAAAAAGTGTGGTTATTGAGCTCAAAGAAGTCCTAAAAATTTCAAATGAAAAAATTGAAGTAACAGTGAAGCCTTTTCGTTTGCTTTCTCTCATTGAAAGTCGAAAGATAATCATTCGTCCAGAAGGCTTAAAAGCCGATTTTATATATCATCTTGATAAAAAGAATCATAGTTTTGTTCGTCTGGATGAAATTGTTCTTGATAATAAGAGTTCGATAGAGCTTGTTTCAAGTGAAAAAGGAATTACTCCTGGACGACTCGGTTTGAACTTTGTTCAGGCCCGTGGCGCCTTTGGCGAGAAGAATACCAACTGGGGGACAATCAACCTTTCTGTCGTAGGTATTGTTGATGATCTCTCTATATCTGGGGAAGTGAAAAACATTAATCATGTTGAGAGTGAATGCCTCAATGGACTTGATCTCGATCTTGAAATCAAAAAGAAGGATGAAGTTAGCTTCAGTATAAAAACTCCAAAGAAGCGAAAAGATTTTGAATTTGAAGTCTCCGGTAAGACAGAGGGAAAAGTTCGTTTTGAAGTGATTTCCAAGGATCTTTCAAAAGTCGATTTCAAAAAGACTTTTCCATGTGTTGGAAAAGATATTTCCAATGTAAAAGGGGAGCTTGGTCTTTTTGGATTTATGAATCTAGGACAAAAGAAAAGTGAGCGGGTTGATTTAAAAATCAATGACGCTTCTTTTCAGTGGGATGAGATGAAGGTCAAGGGGATTGATCTCGAATCCAATGTAATCAGTTTCAAGAATTTTCAAAGTGCAACACCAACCAAGATCAATATTAAAAAAGTAGGGCTGGCCTTTGAACTTGAGGGTATAGCAGCGGAGTTGTCTATTGGAAAAGCCTTGGTGAATGTTGATAGATTTGGTTTGAAACTACTTGGAGGTAGGCTTTGGACTGATGCTTTCGTTTTCCATCGTAAAGATTCTACAACTGAAAATATGGTGATCAAAGTCGATGATTTACCATTGAATGATGTACTTAAAATTGGTCTTAAGGATGCTGTAAATGCCACAGGATCTCTCCAAGGTCAGCTTCCTATCGTTTGGTCTGATAAAATACCACTTGTTAAAAAAGGACTTCTTGAAACGAAAGGAACCGGATTGTTGCAATATGCTCCTAAGGCCATAAACCCACTTGAGAAGACTGGAAACCCTAATGTAAACATGTTGAGTAATTACCTCAAGAACTTAAATTATAGCAAACTGAGCATTGATGTTGATAGTGATGAGAAGTACAATTTGCAAATGAAGGCCAACATCTTTGGGAAAAACCCTACGGTTAACAACGGGCGTCCATTAAAGTTTGGCTTCAATCTTGGTCTTGATATCAAGAATGCTATAATCAGTTATCTGACATTAATGAAAATTCCAGAAAAAATGGAAAAGAATTTTTTAAAGAAGTTACAAAAATGAAAAAACTTATTTTGATTCTCTTACCCCTTTTGTTTTTTTCCTGTGCTCCGACAGTAAAAGTTGAAGCCCCGGATAAGCCTGTTGAAATTAATATGAACATCAATATCAAGCACGAAATCAATGTCAAAGTAGAGAAGAAGCTTGAAGACGTGATGGAAGACAACGAAGATATTTTCTAGGAAAACGATATGAAAAAATTGATTGCACTAACATTTATTTTTCTTTCCCTGGCAGCATCCGCACTTTCACTACAGGATGCACGTGATAAAGGATGGGTAGAGGAATTGCCTACCGGTTATATCAAAGCTACGAATCCTGCAGCTGAAGATCTTGTTGTTGAAGTCAATAACAAGAGAAAAAAGGCCTATGAGAAAATTGCGAAAGAAACCAATGCCCCGCTCGATACAGTTGGAGCAAAGGCCCATAAAAAAATCAAAGAAAAAATGAATAAATAGGGAAGTGCACTTTCGTGCACTTCTTCTTTATGCAGTAATTGGTTCCCAGGACTCCTGACCTTTTTCTCGCTTTATTTCTTGCTTGGCGATATTGCCCATAAAACGCCAAAATTTTTGTGATAATTCATTTTCTACAAACTTGTTATCCAAGTAAAAGGTCATAAGGTTTAAACTGAGTTTCCTGTATGCCAAGTCTTCCAGTTTTTTGTATTCTTGGTATTGTTCTTCGACTTTTTCTTTGTCGGCCTTGAAATGATCAATAACTTTCTTACAGAATTTAAGATGTTTTTCTTCGTCTTTGATCGCCTCATCCAACATACTCATGATGGCATGATCATTTTTGAAAACTCTTCTCATATTTTCAAATTCAAAGATGGCCCGTTCTTCAATGACAAGAAGGAGAGTCATGATATTGATGACATCCTGGTCAGATGTAACCGGCTTTTCCAAAATATTCAATTCTCTGTCCAACATCTTCAATAGTCTCATTTCATCTGTAAGTGGCTCAGGTTTTTCCCCAAGAATCTTGATATAATCGAGAAACATTTGTTCATGCTTTTCTTCGTCTGCCTTGTGAACTCGTATAATGTTTTTGATGGCGGGATCTTTCACGTAATCTTCAATTTTGTCGAATAAGCATAGTTCTCCAGAGTTTCCACCTTCGGCATCTGCCATTTGGGAGAAGAGGTGGACCAATCCACGCTTCTTGGTAAGCGCCTGTTTCTGAAACTGAATATTGAAAAAGTCTTCTATAGCTTTAGATCTCATAACAACTCCTTGGTGTGAGATTTGTAAAAACCTACTGACCATTGTGGTGTTTTGGTCAGTAAGGGGTAAATTTTTTTAGGCCTTGATTCCGTTAAAAATTAAATCAAAGGCCGTAGCTTCTCTTTCGCTGAGGTCATCCATGCTAGTTTGTGCATTCATATGGAAGAGAAATGTAGATGTCATCAGATCTAGTAGGATGTTGGCGACTTGTTCCACATTCATTTCCTTTTTAAAGGTACCTTGGCGTATTCCTGTTTGAAGGATTTCTCTGATGGGTCCCAGTGAGAGAGTTCGAAGTTCTGGAACTCTGTCTTTGATACTTGGAATCAGTGCAGAGTATTTTCCAAAGAAAAAATCCCTTATTAAGGGGTATTTGTTCATACTTTCAATTGATCTTTGAGAGGCCATGAGTAATTGTTGATCAGCGGGCATGGCCGGATCGATATCTTCTAAAACTTCCATGTCCCAACGTCGTAACTGTCTAGTGAGAACTTGGTAGAAAAGTTCTTCTTTAGATTTGGAAACCAGATACAAGGTACCCTTGGCAACTCCAGCGGCCTTGGCGATTTCATCCATGGAGGTTTTCTTAAAACCCCATTGGGCGAACTTTTGAGCCGCCTCCACTAAAATGCAATCTTTCTTGTTCTTGTCGATTCCCATACACCCTTCTTATCGACTGACTGTTTTTGAATTTTAGTCAGTAATGACAAAAAAGTCAATTCCTCTGTTTTTTGACTGTAATTTCATATTCTTAGCTAAGGATTTGAGGGGTTTTATTTTCTGATTTAGGAAGATCGAGTGCTGAATTTGGGGCCTTAAGTGACTGGATGAGTGAGAAAGTAGTGTCCAGTGTCTTTTGCAGATCTTCCTCGTTTCCAAGCATGGGGTTTATTTCTACCAAGTCCATTGAATTTAACCGTCCAGTCCGCCTTACATCTTCGACTAGGTATTTTGCTTCATTTAAAGTGAGTCCACCGCTAACAGCAGTTCCAGTTGAAGGGGCATAACTAGGATCAATTCCATCAATATCAAAACTGATATGGAAACTTTCATTGTTGTAAGGATCTAGTTTTTTTCTGGCCTCTTTGATGACTGTTTCCATACCGTAGGCCTTTACTTCTTTTGAAGTATATACAGTCATTCCTGTTTTGGTGATCAAATCAACTTCACCTTTATCAATGTCTCTAGCACCAATAACAATGACGTTTTTAGGATTCAAAGTCGGAATGAAATCAGTATATTCATCAGTCATGGGGTTCTTGAAAAGTTTCATTAGAAAACTCAAAGGCATTCCATGAATATTTCCACTCGGAGAGGTTTCAGGAGTGTTGATATCTGCATGAGCATCTACCCATATGATTTTTGTATTGGGGTTTGCTCTTAGGACACCTGATAGAGTTCCTATGGCAATACTGTGATCACCACCAACTGTCAGAACAAAATTCATCAGATTCATTTGCTCTTCAACTAAATGGGAAAGGTGTTTGTTGTATTTAATTACGCTTGGAAAGTTATGAGCGCGAGCACTGAAGTGCTCAGCGAATAATTCGTCTTCTTTTTCCAGGAGGGTTTCCCTAAGCTCAGGAAGATCATCAACTGTTAAAAAAGTTTTTTTAAGAACTTCTAGCAGGCCTCTGTGTTTAAGCCAGCCCGGAGCCAGATTTGTTCCTTCTTTTCTTTGTCCGATCCAGGCAGCAGCCGAAATCAATGTCAAAGTCTCTCTCATAGGTTTCAAAGTAACTTAATTAGCAGGAACTGACAAGGCAAAGACTGTCATTTGGGTTGCGTCAATAAGGTTTAAGCCCATGAATTCATTGAGTTTTTTGTGCGTTGTCAGGAACAATTTCAAAGCATGTCCCCATATGATTGGACTCATGAATTCGAAGTGTTAGGCCCATTGAAGATAGACTGTTTTTTGCATGGAAAAGTCCCAAACCATGACCGTCTTCTTTACCATAGCTGGCACCTTCTCGAAATATTTCGTCACGGTGTTCTGGAGAAATCCCTTTCCCATTATCTTTGATAGTGAGTCTGAAACTATCTTGTTGCTTTTCAAGTTGAATAATTACTTCTATTTGATCTCTTTGATCTGATTTCGCTTCAATCGCATTATTGATCATATTGCTTAGTACGCGATGAAAAGTTGAACGATGAATGGAATGATAAATCGTAAAAAATGGAAGATGAACTCTTATTTTGACATCCTCTCTGTTGGAATATTCAAGTGATTTTTCATGAGTTATCTCATCAATAGTTTTATTCAAATTTGTTTTTTCCAAAGAACTAATCATTACTTCAGGTGATTCAATTTTTAAATCACTTACAATGGAAGTAATTCGATCAATCGTCGACTGGAGCATGGATTTAAAATCTTCAGAGAGGCCTTTATCTCTTCCTAGAACATGTAAGGCGGCGAGTGGGCTTTGAAGGTCATGAGAAACCTGGTTAGAGAGTTTTGATAGCCCTTTGTAGATTCGATTATCTTCAGCTTCTTTCTCCGCATTTAATTTAGCTTCTTTGAGAAGATTAATCCTATAGGCAAGACCAAGAGAGAGTAGAACTCCTTCAATAAGAAAACCTATTTGAGGAGATCTCAAGAGAAATTCCGTATAACTAATCAAACCGAATATCGCCAGTACATTGATTATAACAAAAACCATCAGAAAACTGAAGGCCGTCAGATAATATATGGCGACTTTGTCTTTATTAAGAATAAGTTTGATGACTGGTATCAATGCTAGAAATGGCAGTATGGCATGGAATGACTGTAGATAAATAATCATGGTCTGATTACTTACAAATGGTTGAATCAACACAAATAAGAGTGCGATCCAAGCAGTGTATTTTAGTACTCTGTCCATTAACTCCCATTTCCAGGAAAGATTCAAATAGGTTCGTGTAAACCAAGTGAAAGTCATGATGTTGA
>JBFEVX010000053.1:0-23680 GCA_041546685.1 Bacteriovoracaceae bacterium
AACTTTGTCAGCAAAGATCTTCTGGCAATTTGGAGTGGGGTTTCCGCGAGGATACTCTTTCTTTCCTTCCATATAGTCGAGACATGTCCTGCTGTAGTAGTCGAGATATTCAGGGAAGTTTCGATCCAATTGAGTTAACAAAATACTCTTTTTGTTTTCGTCCAAAAGGTGAAAGAGACGGCCAGGTAAGGGGTCCATACTTTTCATTTTTGCGAGTACTCTTCTTCTATAGTTATTATTCTTTCCAACTTTTTTGAGCTCGTTCCAAGCAAGGTTGAAAAGTCTGCCAACTTTAGGCTCATCGAGTATATAGCTGATAAGGAAGACACTTTTTTCAATATCAATCAATTCTCCTCTGGCCTCAAGAACTTTGTATGATTGTTCACGGTGATAGCTCGAAGAGCTCATCAGTTGCTCATCAAAGAAAGGTTTGAGTTGGTTCCAGCAGTCAGCATTCATGAATTCTTCATTCCAGCTTTTGAACTTTTGGGCATCTATTTCAAGAGCTGCCTGATTTATAAGCCTTCGCACGGCCAGGTCCTGGATTGTTTGCTTACGGCACAAGAATGCTGAGACATTAGAGTTTAGAACTCTGGAAAGAAAAAGTGACTCTTCTTTTTTATCAAGGTTTTTAAACAGGCCTAGGAATTCTACAGCTTTATCAGGGTCTTTTCTAGAAGAGGCCCATGCCGTAAGTAGTTCGAGTTTGCAGACTGTATCTTCATTCTTCTTAAGGCATTGAATGAAGTAGCCACTATGGAAGGCCTCTCTTTTTATCTGGAAGAATTCATCTTCAGTTAAAGTCGGCCACAGATTGATTTTTTCGATGAATTGAAAATTCTCTCTATTGAAGAGTCTTCCTTCGATCATCTTGTTGGTGAAGACGACGGCCATATGTTGGGTCATTTTCTTCCAATGATCGTTTCGTTCTGATGGGCGAATATCGTGAGCATGTTCAAGATATTCTTTCGCATTTTTGTTCTGTTCGAGAACTTCCAGATCTTTGATAGTGTAATAGCCGGCCTGAAGCGGTCCGCTTGATATGATCATCGTGATCAGGGAAATAATTCCAACCATCCTGGATTTATTATTCATATATTAATTATAGGAAAGACTGAGTATGAAAGTCAAAGAGAGGACGATAGGAGAGTTCCTTTGTCGGTTAAATCGCGGATTTCAAGCATTGGACTTGCTTAGCAGGATTTCCCTCTGGAAACAAGGTTTCCATCCTTGAGAAGATATTCTTTAGATTCTCTTTGTTGAATTTTTCTTTATAAAGCTCGATGACGAACTGATGAGCAACTGAAAAGCAGCTCGTCATAGGTGAGAGCTGGGGAAAAGTATAATTATGATAGCCTTCAATAATGTTGATAACATCTAGAGAAACAGAAGGGATTCCTTTCAGTTTCTGGGCAAGCTTCTTGTTAGATGAAACTTGAAAGTCATTCAAACCATCTATGAAATCCTGTCTTGAGAGGTTTTGCTCAAGGTCGAGATTCAATTGATCTTCATCTCCAAGCTCATGGAGAATACTTGCCAAGCAAAGCTTTTCCTTATTTGGAGTTGAGCCCCATTCATTTTGTGAAGCGATCAAACAGCTGATAAGTGCTGTCAGGTAGGAGTGATCATAGAGAAATCTTTTAGTACAGCCGGTGTATTTTTCAATGATGGTACTAAATGCATGGTCTCCGGTATTAAGGTCTGTCACAATTTGAGTAGAGATATTATTGATTTGCTTTGTTTGCTTCTCGTCTATTCCCAGCTGTTGCATCATTTCATTCATACCGTCATGTTGGGGAAGTTGAACTCGTTTGCCTTTGACTAAAATTTCTTTAGCATGACTATGAAAATCAAATAGGCTGTCCTGATGAATTTTAAAGTCTTCACTGGTTAAATAAAATTCAAATATTTTTTTTGATACATACTTTTCAATGAATTCATTCCCAAGGTCATCACCATGATTGAGAATTTTTACGACTTTGTTGTCGGAGAGTTTGAGATAGAGATCACATGGTGATTTTTCAAACTTGTTGAAAAAAATCGTCCTGATTGGAGTGTAGTTGCTAGACGCCATTTGATTCCTTTTTTTTGAAGGTATAGATTATCACAAATTGTGTTTTTCATATCCGGCATGGAGTCATAAACAACTTTATCATTTTCGTTGTCTTATCAGACAGTTAGCGCTTGTTTTAGGCCGATTTATGATGGTCTAAAAGTCACTTTTGGGGTAATCATGTCATCTGTAATTTCAAACAAATAGGGGCAATAAGCTATGTTAACGCATGAGCCAAATTCAAAGAATTCCAAGAAGCATCCTGTCTTGGCCTTACCTGAAATCAAAACACTTCCATTTACAGATATCCCATGGAACGTTTCTTTTTACGAAGACTATGAGTCTGTCTTTGCAGATAGCATGGGAAAACTGGATGTTGTTATTCAAGAAAGCTTGTCACCTTATCTTCACGAAAATAACACATATCGACTTCAACTCCATTTGAAGGGAACTCCATTTCTTGCTTCATTTTTTCCTGGAGAGAATCTGGTAAGGATGAGTACCCCGAGATTGAATCAAGAGCTTTTCATCATCAAATCAATGGAAAAATTCGGTCTTTCAAAAGAGATCGATGACAATGAACGTGAAAAGTATGATGTTTTTCGTAAATATACTGAATCAATCATTGCCCTGGATCCTACTACATTTCCATCGGTCATTGATCTTGTATCAAAGAAAGAAGATCTTCCGCATCCATTTAATGATCAGGTCTTCAAGGACTCCAAAACAAGGACAGAAGAAATCACCAATCAGCTTTTGGTGAAACTCAACCAATACAGTCCGAGCTTTTTCGAAAAAATTTCTGACTTTGCTCTTGGGCTGACAGCACAATATGCTCTGCTTCGAATCCATCTCTTGAAGTTCTTGGCGATTCTACCTTCACTTGATCATGACAAGAGGGGATTGGAAGTTAAGAGAATTCTACTGGAGTCGTTAAGAAGACTTCTTGTCGATACTTCCAAGGCTAGATTGATGGGCAAGAAAGGGCAAAATAGACCCTTGCCCGGTTCTTATGTACTACTTTTTCGTATTGCCTATGTGGTTGCAGGAATTTTTCCTGCAGGACCATTGGCCTTTCTAGTCAGACAATCTGTCAGATTCATGGCAAAAAGATTTATTGCTGGTGAAACAATTGAGTCTGCGACAACAGCGCTCAAAGACTTGGCCTCTACCGGTAGAGATGTAACTCTTGATCAACTAGGAGAGCTAGTTGTTTCAGAAAAAGAAGCAGATCACTATTGCAACGAAGTCATCAAACTTATCAGAGGATTCTCATTGCACGTGAAAAAGGGTGAGAGAAATGCTTCTGGTATCAATAGGGCCCACGTTTCAATCAAGGTTTCTGCACTATGTTCAGATTTCAAGCCTCATGCTTTTGATTACACCTATAAACTGGTTTCCCCAAGACTCATTAAGATTCTCAGAGAGGCCAAAGAGCACGACGTTTTTATCAACATCGATGCTGAACACTATGACTACAGAGATATCGTCTTTAAAGTTTACAAGAAAGTTCTTTTAGAAACTGAAGAGCTCAAGGATTTTAAAGCTACGGGTATTGTTCTTCAAGCTTACTTAAGGGATGGAGCTGGCCATCTGGAAGAAATCGTAGAGCTCGCTAAGACAAGAAACATTGTCATGCCAATCAGGATTGTTAAAGGAGCCTATTGGGATGCTGAAACTGTAGAGGCCGATGCTCATAGTTTTGATGCACCTGAATTTTTGAATAAAGAAGAAACCGACATTCACTTCAGACAGTTGACTGTGAAAATAATGGAGAACTGGCCGCATGTTCAGCTATGTCTGGCATCTCATAACTTCAGTGATCACGCTTTTGCTGAAGCGGTAAGAGAAGATAAGTTTAAAGATTTGCCTGTCATTGAACACCAATGTCTACATATGACTTATGAAGCACTTTCTACTGCAATGGCCAAAATGGGATGGGTGGTTCGTAACTATGTACCAATAGGAAGTCTGATTGTCGGAATGGCCTATTTGGTTCGAAGAATCATGGAAAACTCATCTCAGGTGGGCGTTCTCACCATTATGAGATCGCATAAAAAACAAGTTTCTATGAAGGATCCACAGGAAGTTCATCAAGAAAAACTTCAGGACAAAACTAGAACATTGGATAAAACTCAACTTTCCATGACTGATGCCTTTTTCAATGTTTCTCCATTGAGATTGTATTTGGATAGAGAAAGAACCTGGATGGAAAAATCTCTCTCTGATTTCAGAGCGACACAATTGGGATCGACCTACAATAACAACTTCAACCCCTCTGGAATTGAGCAAAAAATTGTTTCTAGTTCGGATCCAAGTCTTGAAGTTGGTAAGATCAGTTTCTCAACGAAACAGGATGTAGAAAGAGCATTGGATACGCTTTCAGACTCTTATAATTCCGGAGATTGGGCCGATTGCCATTGGGCGAGAAGATCCATCATTTTAACAAAAGCAGCTAACCTTATGTTAGCGCAACGAAATGATCTTTCTTCATTGATAGTTCTCGAAGCTGGGAAAACTGTCCCTGAAGCACTTGCCGATGTCGATGAAGCAGTCGACTTTTTGAATTTTTATGCCAGAGAGGAAGCGAGATTCAAGAAAGACAACCCTGACTCCTTGTCTCGTGGTGTTGTTGGTGTGATTGCCCCTTGGAATTTCCCTCTCGCCATTCCTTGTGGCATGACGGTTGCTGCCCTTGTCGCTGGGAATACCGTTATATTAAAGTCTGCCGAACAGACTCCTCTTATTGCACAAAAACTGGTTGATATTTTATATGAAGCAGGAGTTCCAGAAAACGTCTTGATTCACCTTCCTGGAACAGGGGAAGATGTTGGTCAGGCCCTTGTCGATAGCGATAAGGTTTCCCAGATCGTCTTCACTGGCTCAAAGCCTGTTGGAATGATGATCGCCCACCATGCAGGTAAGAAGATAGTTGAAAATAAACTCTACAAGCAGTCTTTCCCGACAAAGATAATCACAGAAATGGGCGGAAAAAATGCTGTTATTGTGACAGCAAATGCCGAACTAGATGAAACTGTTGCTGGAATTCTTTACTCTTCTTTTGGTCACGCGGGACAAAAATGTTCTGCTGCCAGCCGTGTCCTGGTTGATAATTCTGTTAAAGATAAATTGATTGAGCGTTTGAAAGAAGCTGTCAGAGATATGGAAGTTTCAGAAGCATGGAACTTTTCAACTACTGTAAACCCTCTGATTTCACAGGAAGACAGAGATAGAATTAGAAGACAGGTTAAAGAGGCCGCTGACGAAGTTTCTCGTTATGGTGGACAGGTGATCATCGACAGATCTGCAGAAAACCTTCCTGGATTCTGTGTGGGTCCCTCTCTAATAGAATTACCGAAGTCCAGAGCTCTCAACGAGCAAAGTTTTGCCGTTAGAGAATTATTTGGTCCTGTTGTTCACATTATTGGATTTGATACATTGGATGAAGCTCTTAGGCTTTATAATGGAACTGAATATGCTCTTACCGGAGGAGTTTTCAGTCAGTCTCAAGATGACATTGATTATCTGACTCAGAGAATGGAATCTGGAAATATTTACGTCAACAGATCTATCACTGGTGCTCGTGTTGCTATTGAACCATTCGGTGGATTTAAACTTTCAGGAACAGGTCCTAAAGCAGGCGGGAAAGCTTACCTTGGAACTTTTCACGTTATTCCTTTTGATGAGTTTGTCCCTGGCGGAGTTAAAGCACCTGAAGAAGAAGAAGGGTCTGATTACGAATTCGACCTTTCTCGTCCTTCTGGTCTGACTCCTGAAATGCGAGCGGATAGAATCGTCAAAGCAATGCAGATATTTATTGATCAATTCGAAGTTCTCTATCAAGGGATTTACATTGAAAATAAGGATCACCTCAAAAAGTTCAAAAGATGGCTTGAGAAGCATTTGATTAATTTTCAAGAGAAACCTCACGACAATAGAGTGATTCCAGGACAGATCTCAATAAATGACTTCAATATTCCAAGAGAGCACACAGTCGTTGTTTGTTACGAAAAACGTCCTTACTTCAATATTTTACTTCAGACATTCTCTGCATTGGCGATGGGAAGTGGAGTGACTGTACTTTGTCGTAACACAGAAACATATGAGTGGTGGGGCCAGTTGAAAATTATATTAAGTAGAGCTGGGTTCAGCCGTGAAAACTTTGATGTCTATCTTCCTAGTAATAATCAATTGGCCAAAGCTTTGGATAATCCATTGGTCAGTACCGTATTAGTGGATGGAGATAGCTCGAAGGTAAAGGCCATCCTCGATATGGTTTATACAGGTAACTATAATGAGTCTCGAATGAAACTTGTTGTTTCGCCACACGATTCACCAAATCCTGAAGACTTCAAACAGATGCTTGCTAACTTTGCATGGGTACGTTCTTTTGCCGTCAATACCATGAGGCATGGAGCACCTCTGGATCTTGGACTATAATGAAAAGTCTGGGTGTACTTGGATGTGGTAATATGGCCAGTGCTCTGGTCAAAGGAATTTGGAAAAATCGCAATGATTTGAAAATTTCCTGTTATACACCTACACAAACCCGAGCATCCCAACTTGCAAGTGAAGTCAAAGGGTCTGTTTTAGAATCTTTGGAAACACTTCCTCAACTTGATATCTGGATGATTGGATGCAAGCCTCAACAGTTTGAAGAATTGGCCACAGCGATTAAAGGAAAACTTGATAAGAATTCCATTGTTATCTCTATCATGGCCGGAATTCCAACTACCAAAATTTCCAAAATGCTTGGTGTTGATAAGATTGTCAGGGTTATGCCAAATACTCCTACTCTTGTTGGAGAGGGTGTTTCTCTGGTTTACATGTCATCATCTCTTTCCTCTGAAGAGGAAGAAGGTCTTAAAAAGATACTGGAAGGAGCATCTCATCTTTATGTCTATGAAGACGAAGAGATGGTTGAGAAACTCTCAGGACTGACGGCAAGTGGTCCCGCTTATGTCTTTGAATGGACCAGAATTTTTGCCGCCAAAGCAATAAGCTATGGGGTTGCTGAGGAAGAAGCCTATCAAATGGCGAAAGAGCTTTTATTTGGCTCTTCAAAAATGATGATTGAATCTGATCTTTCCCCAGAAACACTGAGAGAACAGGTGACCAGCAAAAAAGGCATCACTTATGAAGCTTTGAAGGTGTTTGAAGGTCAAGGATTGGAAAAAATGACTTTTTCGGCCATTGAAGCAGCTTACAAACGTGCGAAGGAACTGGCCGAGTGATATAATCTTTGAAAGGAATTCTTATGATTAAAAATGTTACGAAAAAACTCGAAAATTTTATCCCTCAACATATCCGCGACACTGCTCTTATTAGAATCTTTGGATTCACCAAAATTCCTCTACTCTGGTATATCAAGCCTGTCGTGAAATTCATGGATGAGGAGAAATGTGTCATTGTAATTCCGTTGAATAGAAGAACTAAAAATCATTTGAACAGTATGTATTTTGGAGTCCTGGCAGCTGGCGCAGATTGTGCCGGAGGACTTTTTGCTATGAAACATATATTGAATTCAGGAAAGAAAGTTTCTCTTTCATTCAAGGATTTCCACGCAGAGTTTCTTAAAAGAGCAGAAGGAGATACACACTTTACTTGTACTCAAGGAAAAGAAGTAAGTGAGTTCGTGGAAAGCATTCTTGCGAGTGGAGAAAGAGACAATATGCCTCTTGAAATCATTGCGACATGTCCAGACAAACTGGGTGATGAACCGGTCGCTAAATTTACACTTACATTGTCATTGAAAAGAAAAGACTAGAGAGAAAAAAGACCTGCCGCCGATATTCAGGGACGGGAGAATTGAACACACACGGTGGCAGCAGGTCTGGTATTTTATCTTTGGTTATTACACTCACCCATGTGAATGAAGTTTGCTTTCGCTGATTTCAATTCACAAAGGTTACCAAAGGTTCTTTGTTCAGGCATAACTTGGATACATGCAGTTCCTGGAGCACAAGCAGGCATTGCAGGTTGCCCACAGACCGGCATCCAGATTTCTGGACAGAAAATGATTTCATCTTTGACCTCGGCCAAAAGAGTATCATCCAGACATTCAATCATTTCCAAAAGAGTATAAGTTCCAACAGGAACAATGTTGTTGACGACTACATACCGTCCGTAAGTACAGCCTTGTCCATATGGAGTATGTACGTTTGAAAGCTGAAGAGTACCCTCATCAGTTTCAACGAACATTTTAAGTGGTTGTCCTGCCACTTCTTCAACTCTTAGAGTTCCTTCAACTTCAAAGGCAACGGATGCGTGTCCGATTCCAGACCACAATCCAATAACGAACATTAGTAGAATTAATTTTTTCATATAAACCCCTCAATCAGTTTGTTTCAAAATCTGAGGGGGTTATATGCCAAATTAAGACTCAAAAAAAATTATGTTTTCTAATTCGAGGTCATAAGCTATACTTATGATGTTGAGCGAAATATCATCGTGATTACGAAGTAAGGTGTTGAAATTATGTTAATCGATCAAATTAACCTCAATCTCATCAGGATTTTCGAGGTTGTTTACCGTACTAAGAGCATGACCAAGGCAGCATCCGAGCTGTATATGACCCAATCTGGAGTCAGTCAAAATATAAAAAACCTTGAAGAAATCATCGATGTTGTCCTTTTTGATCGTATTAAACAGAGAACTGTTCCAACTCAAAAGGCCCATGAACTTTATAATTCTGTCGCCAAACATCTCTATGGAATTGAAGAAGGTCTTGTTGAGCTTAAGGAAGAAGAAAGAACCTTGAAAGGAGATATCTCCATCGGCCTTCCAATTGAATATGGGAACAACGTGATTCTTCCCTTGCTCACGAAATGGGGAAAGGGGCATCCAGGTATCAACTTCAAAATAAGATATGGACACGCGACAGCTGTGAACCAAGCACTGCTTGAAGGAGTTTTGGATCTCGCCATTGTTGATTCATTCGGAATGGACAAGCAGATACAGTTGATAAAAATTGGAGAAGAAGTTTTGTCTCTCTGCTCTTCTAAAAGTTATGTCAACAAAGTCGGTCCGGTTAAAAATAATATGAAGTTTTTTGAAAAACTTGATTATATTGACTACGTCGAAGATGCTCCAATTCTCAAGCAGTGGTTTCGTCATCATTTTGATGTCCCTAACTTTTCACCTCGTATCCGTGCAAGTCTTATGAATGTTCAGGGGATGAGTAAAATGATTGTGGAGGGGATGGGGATTGGAATACTTCCTAACCACGTAGTAGAGAAGCTCAAAAAGCAGGGAGAAAAGATTCATATTTTTGAAGGTTCTGAGAAGCCTCTTAACAATACAATTTCATTGGCAACACTGAAGGGAAGAACAGGATCGCCTGTCCTTGATGAGACAATCAAATATCTGGTGAATTCTTTGAATTAAGCTGGGTTGTTTGAATCAATGTAGAAACATTCAACTTCAAATGTTCTTTGAACTTGGTCCATTAATGCCTGGATACCAAATTGTTCTGTAGCATGGTGACCACCAGCAAGCATGTGAACTCCGGCCTCTCGACTTTCATGCCAGTCATGCTCGCTCATTTCCCCTGTGATATAGGCATCGAGTCCGTCTTTCATCGCACAGACCCATTCACTATTTGCTCCACCGGTAATGATCCCTACAGATTTGACCAACTTGTTTTCATCAGGAGTGGCGAGCAAGGCTTTGCGCCCTGTGGCCTTTTCAAGCCGGGACTTGAGCTCTGAGGCCTTTATAGGAGTATCAAAAGTCCCTTTTCTTCCAGTAGGTGATCCTTTGTAATCTCCAAAGGGAAGGTGACTGTTAATACCAAGTTTTGCTGCCAAGGTTGCAGCATTTCCAACTTCTGCATGAGCATCAAGTGGAAGATGGTAGCCAAAAAGATTAATCTCATTTCGAACTAGAGGAAAAACTCTTTTGGAAAATGGTCCTGTCAAAGATCTGGTTCCGTGAAATCTCCAGAACAATCCGTGATGAACCACCAAGGCATCAGCTTTTTCTTCAGCGGCCATAGTTGCGGAATCAATCGTTGCTGAAACAGCAAATGCAATTTTTTTGATTTCATCACGGCCTTCGATTTGAAGTCCATTTGGTCCATAATCAGTAAACTCCTCGGGGGTGAGGAGTTGGGTGAAGAAATCTTGGAGTTCTTTTCTAGTTGTTTTCATGAGAGCGGTGATGGCTCCGGTGAATGATTATCCCCGGCACGTCTCAGTGTTCTCTTCAGTTTTTCCACCGTCTGGTGTAGTTCTTCATGAAAAGGAGCAAGAGTCAGCGCCTTGGAGAATTCATCTAGTGCTTTTTCGAAATTCTTTTTTGCCATCCAAGCACGACCACTATTGATATAAGGGTATTCTCTGTTTTGATAATTAACGGCTTTTTTTGCGAGGTTGAACCACTTTATAGATTCGTCGACTTCTCCTTGGGAGAGAAGATAGGTTCCGAGGTCATTGTAGGGTGGACCGTAATCGGGATCTTTCTGAATGGCCTTAAGACAAAGGCTCTTGGCCTTTTCATAATTCTGATCCATAGAATGAACCCAGGCCAGGAGAGTCAAGACTTCTGCCGTTTCCTTGTAATTTAAAGCTTTTGTAAAGCAGTCCATGGCCTTGTCGAGATCTTTTTTGAATACATTCTCGTGACCATCTTGAATTAAGGATTCATATTTTTTGTTTCTTTGTTGATCTAGGTTCGTCACACTTGAAGTTTTGGACGAAATCACATCGAGAACAGCTTGTTTGTTCAAATAGAAAGAAGGAACTGTTTCGTCTTCTTCCCAATCTTCCTCTTGGTAACTGCTCAGGTGTTCTTCCAAAGAATCATCGTGTTCATAATGAATTTCAATGAGGTTTACTCTTGGGTACTGAATATCGAGTTCAGCATGCTTTTCAACATAGTCATGAAATTCATGAGCATAAGAGTAGAGAAGGTTGATGAGTTTTACCGTTGAATCAACCATGGCCTCAGTATCGAAGCCAATTTTAAGAATTGATTCAAACAGTTTCTTGGTATTTTCAACATCTTTTCTAACTGACTTGAGGTCGTCAGAAGGTTCGATTTCGGTGGCAAAGCCAGGTTTGATGACTTCATCATGCAGGAAAGAGCGAAGATCATAAGCGAGCTCTTTTCCAAGTCTTCTGCTGTGTTGACCATGGGCCAAGTTTGTCACATGCAAAAGAGCATGAAAGATTCTATCGATATAAGCAGACGCTGAATAAAGCTCTGCAAGTAAGATATTATTCGTCGTTTGTTCCATAAGTCCCTGGAAATATTGTTTAAATTAATCCTAGCGTTTTTGACTGAGTGTGGCTAATCGCACTTTGTCATCAGGCCATACACAAAAGAAACAAAGCGGCCAAGGTGAGACCTTTGAGCCCTCTTAAAGCTGTTTCTCTCCATCCTGTGAGAACTTGCTCTTTGATTTGCGCGGTTTGGGTAGTCATCCGTGATTTCATACTGAACTCCTATTTTAGGGGGCAGTGGGCTGCCAGTACTCTCTATAAGTACAAAGGCCATGCCAACTTAGAGCTATTTAAGTATATGAAATTACATAAGCATTTTTGGGACTGGTGCAAGAGGCACCACCTATGTGGTGCCATGTGAACTTAATTATTTTACGGATTTGTGACCTTCGGTATTGATCAACCAACGGTGGAACTTGGAGTATTTCTTGGAAACAACTTCAAGTCTTTCTGGGTAAAGTGGACAAGAAAAACTTCTATCTTCTTTAGTCTCAAGATCTCTGATGTAGCTCTTAACTGATTCAGTCATTTTCTTAGTTCTGAATTTTGAACAATTGATACCTTCGTCCCAGGCGTGATCTATATAGAGTCCCCAGTCAATGTCTTTGACCTTAACCCATTTGTTGTCTTCACAAGCAACATATGGACCATGATTGAATTCTTCTGAGTCTCCAAGTACATCAACGTTTTTAGCAAGAACGTGGTTCCAAAATCTCATTCCATTGAAGTTGGCGACCATATCTGCATATGACATCACTCCTGTAGTCATGGCACCCATGTACCCAGTCTCAGCTTTCCATCCGATCATAAGTGCATCTTCAATTTTCTTTCCTTTGAGGTAGAACTTATTGAAGTACATGAATCCACTTCCTAGAAAATGTTCAAATTTATCTGTACCAACCAAGTGTTCACCCATTTTCATAAGTTTCCCCGACGGGTCACTGATTCTAGCAACGAAACCTGGAATAAGGGCCTGATACCATTTGAAGTCACGGTAAATAGATTCTTTCACTCCAACCACAATCTTTTCGATTTCATCAGACTCAAGTAACCAAGGGTTCAACTGTCCTAGGTAGTGATTACGAAAATACTTTCTCATGGATTTATAGAGAACTTTCTCTTCACAACCTTTGTCCTTAGAGTTGGCCAGATCAAGGGCCTCTTGAAGGAACTCGTTGGTCTTCTTGTTCATGGGCTCCATAGAGTCTGCAATAGGGGTGTAGCGTTTATGAAAACTATCTACCTCACTTGCTTGTCCAATTGACCAGTAAGCCATAAGGCTTAGCATCCCGATGAGTCCAAAAAACTTGACCATAATTACCTCTGAAAAATTAAATTTAAGATGGCGCCATTTTAGCGGCCCTAGACAAATAGGGGTGAAATTTCAAACACTTGTGAATTTTTTACAGGCTTTAGAGCAATAAAAAAGCCCCCGGTTTCGGGGGCTTAGCAGGTTTTTAAATTGTATTTCTGACTTATTTTACATCTTCGTATTCAAGAAGTTGCTTCTTCTCGGAAACGACCGAGTATCTCTTGGAGATCATCTGGAAGAGACTTCCACCTTTTGCTCCAATTGAGGCAGGGTTTCTGAAGTTCAAAGTACCACCTTTGCCACCTTTCTTTTTCCCAAGAAGACTGGCGAATGGATTGGCCGATTTTTTCTTTGAACGACTGTTTCCTTTCCCTGATCCAGAGAATGAAAGGCCACCAGCTCCACCACGGTATCTGACTTTAGAGGCCTTATAGGCACTTCTCGCACCACCGGCTCCACCGCCACCTCTAACTCCACCACCACTTGGAGGTGCAGCACCACCGGCACCGCCACCACCACCGCCACCGGCAGCTGCAGGGTTTCCGCCTTTTTTGACTCCGGCTTTACCAGCGATTCCGTCAAGACCACCACCTTTATTGATTGAGGCAATGGCCCTACCCATAGGTGTTTTCACACCACTTCTATCTGATTTGTCTGATGAGGCAGAAGAATCTCCACTACCATCACTATCATCTGCAATCTGACCATCAGTTGTTGCTCTGCTTGCTCCATTGAAGTTGAAACTTGAGCCGGCATATCCAACACCTCTGGTGTTTTCAAGTTCGAGACATTCAGCTGAAGTTGGATCTGCCTGACATGCCGTAACCTGTGCATCTTCTTCCTGGAACATTGGAAGTTCGCCCGGATCGAAATTCTTGATTCCATCAGCAGCATCAGCAATTCGGTCAGCTTGATTATCTAGAATCTGACCTTTGGCCACGTTAGCCGCCATATCAACACCGGCCTGGACCATTGCCATGTTGGCCTGCTCGATGGCTTCCGAGTTCATGATGACATTGGAGTCTCTATTTCCGCTGTTGGCTCCATAAACCGCCTCATTACAAACGTTATCAACAGATGCGATTGCTTTATCTTCACCACCATCACTTGGTCCCCATTCTTCAACTTTTGGGTCAGTCATCGGAAGCTTTTTATACCAAGTGACATCTGGTGTGGCACTTGGAGCACCTTTTTGAGCATCTCTAAAAGATGTAGGGATTTGAATTCTAAGTATCTCTGAAGAAGTTGTTTCAGATACAGTTTCGTAAGTTGGTTTAGCATCTCCAACCAATTCTTTCCCGTAGTATACGAAAGCAGAGACGTAAGCATGGTATTGGATTTTTGCAATGGCCAAATCAGTTTTGATCGATGAACCACTACATCTAGATTCCATTTGCTCTCTAGTAGGCATGGCATTTTTTGCAGCTAGTAGAGCAGCAAGCTTGGCTCCGTGAAAAGCCGCTCTTTGGTTAGCAATTTGTGCTTGCTTACGAACCATGGACTCTTGTGACTTCAAAGCTTTTGTTGGATCTTTTCCACCATCGGCCATTAAGTCTGTTTGAGTTTCAAGGTCTTTGTCCATGTAATCAAGTTTCTGTGCTTCTTCTGTCACAACTTGCCCAACGGCAGCAGCATTATAAGTTGTGATAAGAGTCTTACAAGCTGCCCAGTCTTGAGTTTCAGGACCAGCAGCTTTACATTCAATTTTCCCATCCATTGATTTCTTAGTCAGGTTTTCATTCCCGGCTTTTTTTAGTTCTTCGTCTTTGTAGTTTTCTTCTTCAGTGACGACTCTGGTAAGTCCACTACATGAAGCAAGTTCTTTAAAGTGTGAACCACCTTCATCGATTGCGGCTTTTAGGGCCTCACCAAGTTTTCCTATAGCTACTTTTTTTGCAGCCACATCATCACCTTTGAGGGCAGCGACTTCTGTTTCAGAAAGAGCAGCTTTTACAGTTTTGGCTTGTTCGTCGAAAAGTTTTTTCCAAGAAGCTGTATAAACTGAATCTTGAATTACTTCTGGTTTTCTTTTAACAGCTTCTCCCCACTTAAGTGAAGAGGTTGCAATTTTTTGACATCCTTTAAAGTATCTTGACCCTGACATTACTCCTTCACTTACAGGAGGTCCGTTTACATCGTCATTTGGTCTAAGTTGTGGAGGAAGTAGTAACTCAATAGCACCTTGAGAGTCCCCAAGTTTTCCATCTGTATCGGCCGGATCATCTCCCGTTTCAGAACAGTCTTGATCCGCTGGACAGAAATATCTACTACATCCATCTCTTCCAGAATCCTTTTTGAAAACCAGTTCACTACAAGCAATTGCGACTGTGAATTGATTGTTTTCACCGGCGGTAAGGTCAAACCTTACATCAGGGTTATCTGTTTCTTTATCACTTAAACTTCCTGAATCAGGGTCATAAGCAAAAGGTTTGATTTTTACTGAGTTTGAACTGATAGATTTACTGTCTCTGGTGATAAGAGCTTCTGGGTTAGTGATGTCTTTAATCAAGCTTGGCATGCTTTGATCACTTTCGGCGAGAACCTGACTTCCACAGTACGGTTTTTCAACCCCTTCATCACAAGCCAGTTTGAATCTTATTGCAATTTTGTTGTCAGAAGTTGTCCCGATTTCAAATGCATTCCCATCAACTTTAACGCCATCAATATTAACTGTTGCGGTTACAGTTTCACCACTTTTAACTAAGCTAACAACTTGCTCGTCATCAGTAGAATAGCCAGCGTTGAACTGTTCTGGAACTTGCGTTCTGTCGACTCCTGATTGAGTAGTCCAATTGGCAAAACTCAATGAAGGCAGACAAAGCATGAAAGTAAACATCAATGCCTTGAGTACGCCATTCCTCTTCGAGCTAGTAGTATTGGTGATTTGGTTCGTTTTCATAATCTTTCCCCAGAAAAACGATGCTATAAGTCAATTATACGGTTGTTTATCGGATACCTGAGCAAATAACTTTAGTTAGTCCGAGTTTTGGCGCGTTTTTTTGAATTATTAGGTATAAGTCACTGTAAATATTGACTAATTGTTTAAGGATTTGACTCAAAAATAACCATTTCGGATGCCTTCGTTTTGTGGCATTGTGATAAAAAATCAATGAGTTATGGAGAGCACCAATGCGCCTTTTTGAATACCATAAAGAGATCCTTGAACATCACCTCGATACCTTTGGACATGTGAATAATGCCGTATATTTGCAGCTTTACGAGGAAGCCAGATGGGATTTCATCACAAAAAATGGATATGGGCTTGACCGAATTATTAAAGAGAAGGTTGGTCCAGTGGTTTTAGAGGCCCATGTCACTTTTAAGCGAGAGATTGGAAATAGGGAAAAAATAACTATTACTAGCCAACATAAAGAAATGAAGAATTCTCTAGTGATGGTCCTTAAACAGCAGATGATCAAGGCCGATGGAACTGTCGCTTCTGAGGCCGAGTTCCATGTGGGAGTATTTGATACCGCCAAAAGAAAATTGATTACTCCACCAGAGGCCTGGATGCAGGCCATTCAATAGAAGTTCTTTAACAGTTTCGTTATAATAAGAGAGAATTCAGTTACCAAGGATGGTCACTTTGATTAGGAACATTTTCTTTTCTACACTTTTTCTTCTTTTTTTCATTTCATGCGGTCCTTCCGTTCATAATCTGAAATATCAAGGCTCTGATTATTTCGGACAATTTGATGGAGGAGCTCCTTCTGGTTTTGGCATTCAAAAAAACAGCAACACAATTAGCATTGGTAAATTCAGTTATGGGCAAAGAGAGGGCTGGTTTAAAATCATCAATAATGATGGAACCGTAGTTTATAAATTCTTTAAGAATGGACAAACTTCAAAAGATGAAGAGGATCTGCTTTTCAGCTCAAACTTCATTGCAAAAGGTAAACCAGTAAATGTATCTGACTCTAAAAAAGTTTTTGGATTAAATCTACAAAATGGTGAGCACTATTTTGGCGAAATTAAAGAATTTAAAACCTTCTGGGGAGTAAGAAAAACGGATTATGGTCTGATACATGTCGGTTTTCAGCCTGTCCCAAGTTCCTATATGGCCAACACATATTTGCTTCTACCAACCGGAGCAAAACTCTACGGAGCCAAAGCTTTTCCAAATAGTTTCAATGTGAATCATTATGTGTCACATACAGGACAAAAAATTGAATCAACTTATGATGAAAAGACCGTTGAAAAATCTTGGGGCGATATTCAAGCATGGGTACCTTCAACAAATATTCTAGCACCTGAAATACTTATAACTAGATTTAAAAACGGTGATCTCTATATTGGTGAAGGAAAGAATTTTAAGGCCAATGGTCATGGATATTTAAAATATAAAAATGGATTAGAAGTCTGGGGTTGGTTTGAAAATAATCGACTTGAAGGAGATGGGATAGAATTGCGAAATAAGCGTGAGCTATACGCTGGATCTTATAAGAATGGAAAACGTCATGGTGTTTTCATTCCTGCCGGAAAAGTACCAACTTACAAATTTAATGAATCTTTCAATCTTGAAAGATATCAAAGCATGGATGCTCAGTTCAAGAAACTTGAAAACTGGTACTATGAAAATAAGAGCAAAGAAACTGACCTTGCAGAAGTTCCTTATGAAAAAGATTTCGAATTTTCTGTTAATCCATCTGACATCATAAATTATTCATTAGAGTATGATGCAAATACTTTTAGACCTTCAAGTTTGAAGATAACCAATAGAGGCGATCGCGGTTATTTTCCAGAGAATTCAATTGAAGCCTTCTATCTTGGTATATCTTCAGGTCTGATTTCTCCTGGAGCTATAGGGCTAATCGATAGCTTAAGTACTAAAAACTATAAAATCTCCGGTACAAGATATGTAAATGGAGCTGCAAAAGGTTCATTCACTTCCTCCAAGCTAGAAAAGTGTCAGGTAAAGTTAAGTCAATTTAATTACGGTGATTATAAGTCCATTCGTCCTATGGTTTTTTACGGTGAAAATTGTAAATCTTCAAAAACGTCAGTGAGATCTTCTATTCTTACAGACTCTACTCTTTCTGTGGTTATTTATAATGCTAAAGTGGAGGATGGAAAGCTTACAGATGGTGAAGCTCATTTTTATGGTTACAAAGAAAGAAATGGATTCATAGGTCGAATTGCAAGAGGAAGCTATCAAGGCAAAATTAGATTTATTAAATATCAAGGTAACGACCTCTATGCAGACTATTCGAATGGCGTGATTAACGGCGATGTGGTCAGTCCTGGTGTTTCAAGAATCTATCATCGAAATGGAAAGGCCAATGGAAAAGGAATGTATTTCGAAAATAATACACTCTACAATGGTCTCTATTCCAATGACCGAAGAAACGGAAAATTTTCATTCAAAAATTTCACAGATGATACTACTGGTACATTGAATTTTTCAGTAAATGGAAGACGGCATGGGGAGTATTTGGAAAAAGATAAGAAAGGTAAAATTTTTGAAAGATACACTTATATAGAAGGCCAAAGATCAGGAAAGGGACTTTGTCGATACAAAGACAAAACGGAGACCTGTGAGTTTAAAGATGATAAAAGAGTAGATTCAACTTACAAGAAGCACAAACAAAGAGCTATTGAGACTGAAGAGAGAAGAAAGAGATGGTTGGCTGATTTCTATGCTAGAAAGGCCCGTGAAGAAAGAGAAAAGAGAAGGGAAGCAAGGGAGTGGAGAGAAAGAGAGGAAAGACGAAAAGCCGTTCAAGCACGGATTAAACGTGCCGCTCGTGAGTATGAAAATCAAAAGTTCCAGAATGCTTACAAAGAAATGCTTCATAATCACATGAAGCAAAATTCATTCTATTCAAATTTTACCAAATATGGATCAGGGATCCAAAATGCTCCTCCAGTTAGTACAAAACCTGCAGTCACAACAGTGCCATCGAGCAGTAGTGTCAAGTTAAAGGACAACAAACCTTATAAAAGATGTGAACTCTCTCAAAATTTTGAAGGAAAGAAGTTTGCAACTTTTTATGATTGCAATGATAAGGATGCAACATTACCTGGCGCTAGAAAGGAACTTCAAAGAAAGATAACTCATTATGCTGACACCCTCAGGATCCAGAGAGAAAGAAAGGAGAAAGCAGAACGAGAAGACAAGGAATATAAAAGTTCTTTGAACGATGCCTGTGCGAAACATCTTCGTAATGGAGGAGATGTTTGTGACAAGATTTGCGTAGATACCTCTTATGGGAAAGGCAAGAAGTGTAGAACTGGAGCGTTTTAAAGCTCTTTAAGTGAGTTTGACAGAGATAAATAAAAAGTTGTTAAATTAATCAAACTCATTTTTTCCGTTATTTTCACCAGCTAAGGAGAGCTTAATGAAGTCGATTCTACTTGTTGCATCATTCCTATTCAGTTTTTCAGTTTTTGCAGACCAGTGTACAGATCCTTTTTATGCAGGTCTTAATTATTACGATATGGGTAACGAGAAATTTGAAAAAGCTTTGGATCATTTTAACAAAGCAAAAAATGAGCTTAATAGAAACAATCCTAATATGGTGACTGTTTGCTGGGAGATCAATCGGTCTGCTGAAAGTTTTGGGACAGCTGCTGGTATGTATCGTCTTGGCAAGATGGAATTTATTGGAGCATCAGCGACATGTAATGGTCAAAATAGAGCAAATGCCATTAAAAACAAAGGTATCTGTGAGCGCAAAGAAACTAATTCTGAAAATAACAGAACCATCATGGAAGATAATCACGAGAAGTTTTGTATAGATAAATTTGATCCTGAATTTACTGAATTGACTGAAATCGAACTTTAATTGATTTAAAAATTTGATGGTATTGTTCTTTATTAGGGAACAATACCATCTCTTCTTATTGAACTTCTAAAATTATTCTGCAGCTTCTTCATCACCAAAAAGTCTTTGAAGCCCCGTCGCATTATAGCGATTTGTGATGACTTGAAAAATTGAGACATCATCTCTTTTTACAATATCATTTTGATTTTTGGCATAATTGTACGCTTTATCCATGAAGCCATCTTCAACTTTTCCACCTGAACCACCATCAGCAAAGTTAAGATTGAATCCTTTTTGCTTTTTCTTCTTCTTGGCCAGTAGACCTTTTCCGCCACTAAACATGACTTTCTTGATTTCTGGATTTGCTTTAGCCGCTTTAATTGCTTTCGCCAGCCCTGGAGAAGAAATGTTTGTTGCAGGTTTAGCAAAAAGTTCACCTTTTACTGATTTTAATGCCGCAGGAGCGAGTTTATTGATCATGGCCTTAGCATCAGATGCTTTTAGTAGGATAGGCTTCTTTCCTGCAATTTTTCTATCTTTATTGAGTTTATCCATCATCTTATTTCTAGCTTTAGCCAGTTTCATCGCAGACTGTGTTAAGGAAGCAGCATTCAAATTTGATGGAGAAGTATTCCCGTTTGTGATGTCATTTATGTCTTTAAGAAACTTGTTATGACTATTTGCAAGTCCTGGCATAGTAATTCTTGCACTCGCTGGAACTTTGTAACAAGCATTATTTCCACTTTTATCTTTAAGCTTTTTACACTTACATTCGGCATCAAACTTCCTATTTCTTGTCATACAACCGACTGGGTTATTAGTCTTTTGCTTGCTGTAGTCTCCAGCATCAGCGTAGAAGTTTCTTCCGTCTGCTGCCCATAGGGCCTTACAAGTTTCAGAGTTTGTTCGATCGTTGTTTTTCTTACCGTCACTTTTGTAACAATAACATCTAGGTTCAGCTAGATTGTCACGGCCTGAAGGACAGTAGCCAGCAACCGAAGATTCGAATTTTTTGATGATTCCATCAATTTTTCCTTCTCTATCTTCGGCGTCGTTTTTTTCACCTATTGCTCCAGATAGAAGAATTCCCGAGTAA
This sequence comes from Bacteriovoracaceae bacterium, assembly GCA_041546685.1. Classification (GTDB taxonomy): domain Bacteria; phylum Bdellovibrionota; class Bacteriovoracia; order Bacteriovoracales; family Bacteriovoracaceae; genus M0603. Next base: position 20,450 of record JBFEVX010000053.1, read on the forward strand.
ACAACACCGATCGCCGCCATAACCATTGTTGGAATTGGCTGTGAAAGCCAAGCTAAACCAGATGGGTCTTTAACGTAGCATCCAGAATCTGTTGGGTTTGCCTGAGCGAAAGCTGCCATAACTCCTGTGGCCAGATATCCCACAATCAATAGAAGGTATTCCTTCATTCTTATATCTGCAATTTTAGCAATTTCCTTTTGCTCGTCTTTAAGATAATTGAAGGCCCTGATCTGAGCTTGATAAGGGTCTTCGTTGACAGCTTCGTCTTTATACTTGTCTTGAAGATCGGTCAGATTTTTCTCTGCCATGAATTTGATGTAAAGATCAAATAATAAACCACCAGCAGAAGTCACTTTAAATATTGTTCTATAGGTACATGATAGGGATACATCTTTTGCACCTGTTACATTCCAAAAAGTAATGATGGCAAATAGGGCATTAAGACCTGTAAGTCCCCAAGTTGCCTTATTCCAGCTTCCTTGTTCAACTGGGTCGACTTTGTCTTTAGCAAAGTTATCATGACAAGTTTTTCTAGCTGCTTCATCAGTCATCTGCTGACACTGCTCATATTCTTTCTGCCATGTATGACCACCATCTGATGTTCTCTCTGAGGCATCGTAATCGAGCTCGGATTTTCTGATACATCTGTTGGTATTGGAGTCCCAGCGATAAGCAGAGCCTTGTGAAGAACAGGCATTTTTTAGATCAATCATTTCATCGTTCTGCTGAGCATTCACCAACTGATTGGGCTGAAAGGCGCCAACAACCACAAAGGCATAGATGATCACACTATTGAGTACGCTGATTAAACGTTTAGAACTCCCCATAAAAACCTCAATTTTAGTTTCTTATATAAAGTATAGGCGAAGAAGTACTTTTCTTTATATTTTAAAGACTTATAAGAGGCTACTCAATGGGAACATTCTTCTAAGGTCTCGGATATATTGATGAATTTGAATGGTAAGAGAAACTTCACTCATTGGGATCTATTGAAATCTGGCGCCACAAAACTAGGGCAAAATAGGGGGGAAACGCTCAAGTACTTATTATTTAATCAAAGTACTTCAAGAGTCTTTTTTGTGACCTGATCAGTGATCTTATGGGACTTTCCTTTGATGCAATCCCTGGTTGGGCCTGATTTACATCTATTCAAGACCTTTGCAAGAGCTGTTGCCACTGCTTTGGAACTACTATCTTCCTCAACAAAGTAATCGATTCTACTCTGATGGAGAAGCAGATTGTCGGCATAGTAAATGTTTCCATCTTCTTTAAGTAGGTTTCCAATCAAAACCAACTTTTGAGAAGGAAAGCTTTGAGGCCAGATCTTGTGAAAGCGCCTCAATTTTCCAGATACCTGTCCACTTGCAGCAAAAGTCAGTGCTGGTAGAGTTCCAATAGATTTTTCAGTTTTGAGGCCACTGGCCGTCATGATTAGATCAACTTTGTTTTTCTTGATCCAGTTGATTGCATTTTTCCAATATTGTTCTTTTTGGACTCCATCTTTATCGAACACAATCAATGGAGTGATCGTGATATCTTTGCGTTTATTGTGAGACAGAAACTTTTCTAGAACAAAGTGACCATGAAATCGTCTGTTCTTTTTGTCGATACTATTACAATTGAGCACAACAGATTTTGTGAGGTCGATGGGCCTTCTGACCAGAGGGGACTTGTTGCAAAAACCTGTATCAATTACAGCAATATGGAATTTACCATCCATTGCTGCATAAACAGGTAAGCAAAATAAAAAAAGCCCCAGGATAAATCCTGGGGCCTTGGAGTTTAGAATCATTTTCTGTTTCCAAGAAGGATTATCTTATCTCCCGAATCTCGCGAACCTGTCGGTACCACCGTCATCGCTAACTTCAAATGGAGTAAAGATATTCTCGTTCTTGTACACTTGGTTGTAAAGGTTCTTGTCGAACTTCTTCAGAGACTTTTTAACCTGCTCTTCAATCATACTTCCTGATTCATTTGCAGAGTTCTTGCCTCTGATCGCAGACATTTCATCAGAAATATCTTTGAAGCTGCTCATGGCCTTTGAAATTGTGTACTTGGCATTGACACCAACTAGGTATAGCCCAACACCAGCTTCATTCAGCTTTGTCGACTTGATGGCCTCTCTAAGCTTGTTATAGATAAGAGTTCCATCTTTGTACATTCTCTTGGCAATCTTTGAACTTCTTCCGAAGACACCACCAGAAGCTTTGTAAGCAGCGTTCACATTCAAGAACTCTGAAAGTCCTCTGATGTTCATTACTTCGACCATTTGAGCTTGAGCTTTACTTGGCTTAAAGTAAGTTCCTCTGTTGATTTGTCCTTTGATCGAGTTGATCAACTGGTCTTTTCCAGTCTTGAACAATTCTGCGAGGGCCAAAAGCTTCTTGAAGCCATTTCTGTTTGACTGCATGGCAACTTGAGAACCTTTAAGTCCTTTATTGTGATCCATTTCAGGGTTGGTGAAAACCAATTTTATTTTTCCGATTCCTGAGATTGATGGAGCAAACTTAGCTGCATCTTTGAAAGACTTTGTTCCTTCAGCGATTTTTAGACCTTGTCCGTTGTCATCAACATAGATGAAAACAGAGTTTTGAGATTTTTCCAGAACATGATCAAAGTTATTGATCACAGATCCATTACCTCTATCAATAACAAGAGCAGTCTTGTCTTTAAGACCTGTTTTCAAGATCTGTCCATTCCTATTGGCCAATGAAAGGTCCAAAACAGCTGCATTGTTAATTCCACCTAGTTCTGAAACAACGTCTAGTAGGTCAACTCTTGTTTGGTCTGAGTTTACAACGATTACTGGTTTTCCGGCCTTCTCTGAGTAAGGAGCTTTGACCATAGTGTTGAATGCTTGCTCAAGACGTCCAAGAAGAACACCATTTTTAGATACCGTTGCTGTAAATGTAAGTGGAGTATAGACATCCGACTCATCAGTTACTTTAACTTGTGCATCCTTAAGTCTTACTGTGCTCTCGAGCGATTGAACATCTCCAAATGTTTTAGAGATGATGTTGCTGTTTGAATTTACAGAGACATCAATTTTAAGAGCGCCAGTGTATTTTCTTCTTGAGTTGTTTTTCAGGTCAACTAGAAGCTGGACAGCTTCGTTGATCACTGGAGTTCCGTTAGTTGTAAGTCTTGAAAGCTCAAGTGGAAATTGAATTCCAAGATTTTTTCTGTCACCTGAGTTTACCAATCCTTGAGAAGCATTAGCATAGTGACGAC
>JBFEVX010000093.1:0-14792 GCA_041546685.1 Bacteriovoracaceae bacterium
ACAAAGGCCCCCATGTGAGTTCTTTTTATGTCATCTTTGGTTGTTTGAAGTCCATTGGTTGCTTCGAGCTCTGTTGACATGGCCGAGTCATATTGGAAACCACCCATGAGTCCCATGAACTGAAGCCCAAGTCTAGCTCCATAACCTAGTCCGTTTGCATCACCCTTTATCGCAGGTGTTTGTGCCTGATCGACATCCATCATCGAGTAGCCAACGAAAGGCTCTAGTAAAAGAGAGGCCTGTGAAGTGGCCGAAAAGGCCATCGTTAATACTGTGACTAATAAAACCGTCTTAAGTTTATTGACCATAAATTCCTCCTTGAAAGGTTTATAGGTCTTCCTTATCCACATACTGACATAAGGATTTCTTACAAAATTGATTCACGTTGTCCTTTGCGACAATGCTGTTTGTTTAATTATCACAAATTCAAGGATTTAAAGCAATGAACCAGATTCGTCAGGTTTAGAAGTCTTAAAATGACTTTTCAATCAAGTTGTTGAGATCTTCTGGTAGGTTGATTCCGTGTATGGAGTTCATTAAGGAGAGAGTTTCCTCTTTTGAATATCCAGTGACAATGGCGTGCTCAAGAAAACGCAACTCAGGAGTTGTAGCTTCAAAATCCAATTCTATTTCTTGGAGTTTTTGATAGTGAGACATGTATTCCTTGAACCATGGGGTTTCTCCCACCAATTCATAAACTTCATCAAAAAAGGCGCCAATGGCATCTTCTTCGAGTCCCATAGGATCAATGGAGAGTTGTTCAAACAAATTCATGTTAGTTGAAAGTGGAAGGTCATTCACCATTCTTTTTAGAAATTGGAGACCTTTCTGATTATCTCTTAAAAGCAGGTATTGATAAAAATATAGATTTTTCAAAACATCTTCAGGAATAGATTTTTTTTCTATGCTTATTCCGTTTTGAAAGTGATGCCATTGCTGTTTTGTTTCATCTGTGACTGTTCGAGCGCAAAGAGTGATTGTGGGGGTTTCGAGATGAATTACCCGGTGAGTGAAACTATTTCCTTGAATGATTCGATGGGTTTCTCCCTGAAGTAGGATGTCCGTTCTTTCTCGATTCACTTTTGTACTCATGACATCTGGAGCATGAATCTGTGTGGGCTGGATTTTGAACTGTTCATGAAGGGATCGTCCGAAAAGTACTTTGAAAGCTCCACTGAAAGAGTGGCTATGGATCGAAGTATCTACTTGCATCCAAAAATATAGATCGATGACAAACTTACCATTATTGAAAACCGTGACCGGTGGTTGCCCAAAAGTATTATAGACATTAAGTTGGTTAGGTAGTTTAGCCTGGTGAATCCAATTGGCCATTTCACTGTCGAAGTCTTCAAGAGTCATTTCATGTTTAAAAACAGACAACTCCTCATGACAAATGTCTGGAAATGCGGCCTCTTCATGGCCCACTTTTGACCAAAGATCTTCTATCTTGTTTCCGAGTTCTACTAATTGATTAATCATGAGATTCTCGTTTTTATGAGAGAAGACCAGAAAGTTCAGCAACAGTAACCAGCTTTTGTTCACCTGTGGCCATGTTTTTCAATGTGGCCTTGCCTTCGGCAGCTTCATCTGTTCCTTGCATAATGACGTAAGGGATGTTTTTCCCATCGGCATACTTCATCTGCTTTTTCATTTTGGCATCAGTTGGATAAATTTCTGATGGAATGCCTTTACCTCTGAGTTCTTTCAAAATTTTGAGATTAGAACTTAAAGTCTCATTACCAAAGTTTATGACGAGGGCCTTGGTTGTTGTGGCGATGTCTTTTGGGAAAAGATCTCTCATTTCTAAGAGGTCGTAGATTCGATCGGCACCAAATGAGATACCAACTCCTGAAACATCTTTTAATCCGAAGATCTCTGTCAGGTTGTCGTAACGACCGCCAGCTCCAATACTTCCCATTGAGCCATCATTGACCTTTACTTCAAAAATAGCACCAGTGTAATAGTCGAGACCACGGGCGAGAGTGACTTCGAACTCTAGAAGCTCTAGTCCAACTTCTTTACAAAGTCCCATGACTGTTTCGAGCTCTTCAATTCCTTTGAGTCCAATTTCACTGTCTTTCAAATAAGTTTTCATGAAAGTCAGTTGCTCTTCACTGGTTCCTGATAAACCAAAAAGAGGATCAAGTTTTTTCAATGACTCATCAGAAAAGTTCTTTCCTTTTAGTTCTTCAAGAACCTTGTCTTTACCGATCTTGTCGAGCTTGTCTATTGCAATGGTCATATCGATGATGCGATCTTTTTCGCCGATAACTTCGGCCATACCGGTAAGTATCTTTCTATTATTGATCTTGATGGATATTCCATCCAAACCCATGGCCTTGAAGGCCTCCTCATAAATTTGCATCAGTTCGACTTCACATATTAGGCTTTCTGTTCCCACAACATCAGCATCACACTGGAAGAATTCTCTGTATCTTCCTTTTTGAGGACGTTCAGCTCTCCAGACTGCTTGAATCTGATAACGCTTGAATGGGAAGACAATGTCATTTTGGTGTTGAACAACGTACCTTGCGAAAGGAACAGTCAGATCATAACGAAGGGCCTTTTCAGAAATTTTTGGAGTCAGTGCCTTGACGTCTTTGTCAGATAGAATTTTATCATCGGCTTTCTTCAGGTAGTCTCCAGAGTTGAGAATCTTAAAGATCAAGCGATCTCCCTCTTCTCCATATTTACCTGTCAGGACTGAAAGGTTTTCCATGCTGGGAGTTTCGAGCGGCATAAATCCAAACTTTTGGAATGAGCTTTTAATAATATCGAAAAGATATTGCCGCTTGATCACCTCTGCTGGTGAAAAATCCCTGGTTCCTTTCGGCGTGCTGACTTTTGACATTTGTACTCCCTGAGTTCAGATATTTATAACGCCAAATGTCTGAAATGACCACATCAAACTAGATTGTAAACAGCGTCAAGAGGGGGGACCTCCACCTCATGGCCATCCTTTGAGATCAGTTCAGAGAAGCCATCTCGGCCATCTTCTTCTCCGTGGGTGAGAAAGACTTTTTTGGGACGAGGTTGGATAGCATCGAGCCATCTGTGAAGGCCTTGACTATCAGCATGGGCAGACAATGATCTGAGTGTATGAACCTCGGCCTTGATTTCGATTTTGACATCGGAGATCTTCAATCTTTTAGCGCCCTCTTGAATTTCTCGTCCAGGTGTTCCTTCAGATTGATACCCAGTCAAAAGAACGATGTTTTCTTCTTTGTCTCCAAGCTCTTTCAAATGCTCGATGATCTTGCCACCACTGACCATACCACTGGCGGCCATGATTACTGCAGGTCCCGGCTTTCTATCCACATTCTCTGATTCTTTTTTCCAATGAATGAATCTCGCAAACTCATCCCAAGAATGAACTTCGCCTTCATCAATTCTGAGCTGTAAATGAAAATCCTTATAGAGATGGGTCACTTTTTCGGTCATTGGAGAGTGGACAAAGAAAGGAACTTTGAGATCCGGACGCTTATTGAAGACCTGTTTGAACAGATGAATCAAAAGTTGTGCTCTAGCGACTGCAAATGTTGGTACAACTAATTTACTTCCTCGTTCTTTGATGATCTCCAGATATTTGATCAATTCTTCTTCTGGTGGAGTCTGATCGTGAACCCTGTCTCCATATGTTGTTTCCATTACGACATAGTCTGCAGGCGGTGGGGGATCGGGAGGATACATAAGAGCATCATCGAATCGTCCAATATCACCGGAAAAGATAACGCTGGTTTGCGGAGAGACAACCCTTAGAGAAGCCGCTCCTGGTATATGTCCAGCTCTGGTGAAAGAGGCCTTGAGATGGTCAATATTGAATTCTCTTTTGAACTCATGGGTGACAAAATTGTCGAGACTTCTGATGGCATCTTCTTCAGTATAAAAAGGCTTCTGGGCCTTCTCATTTTTTTTGAATTCTTTTTTATATTCATCCTCTTGAATTTTTCCAGAATCAATAAGGAGAATTTTACAAAGCTCTAGAGTCTCTGGAGTACAGTGGATCATTCCTTTGAAACCATTTCTTACAAGCCATGGAATCATACCACTGTGATCAATATGAGCATGGGTTAGAAAAACAGCGTTGATTTCACTTGGTTCAAAAGGAAACTCTCTTCTGTTGAGTTGACTAATGGGCTTTGGTCCTTGATACATTCCGAAGTCGACCAGGTATTTTTTCCCTTCAGAGTTGATCAGGTACTGACTTCCCGTTACGGTTTCCGTTGCTCCTGAAAAAGTGAGTTTCATCCTGTTGCCTCCATGATGTCCTTGATCTCATGAAAAATAGATTTGATTTCCTTGTCCTTGAGACCGATTTTGACCAGGAATGTTTTGCATTGGAGAACTTCCTTGCAAAGGACAATGCCTTCGGCCAGTAAAAGATCCATATCTTTTTTACGAAGTTTTTTTAAACATGTAATGGGGTGGAGATCATACATTTTAACTACATCGTGGAAAGCCGCTTTTCCTGGAGAATTGAGACCAAGTATTTTGAGATTCACACACTCAGCATATTGAATGGCATCTTTACTGAATGTGGTGTTTGAAACGAGATGAAACTCATCAAATTTTATGCACTTCTCAGAAGCTTTGAGATCTTCACTTCTTGAATTGATGTAGAGAACAGTTTTGATGTCATTTTTTTTGTTGGGAGTATTGTGGAATTTGCACTCTACAAGAATTGTTTTATCTTTTCTCTTGGCGACGACATCGACTTCGTGAGTGACGCATTTTCCTTCTAGAACAACATCGACTTCGGTTTCGTATCCCCATGCCCTGAACATATGTGAGACAAAACGTTCAAAATAAAATCCAGTTGGACCTAGTTTCAAAATGGCATTCTTAAGAGAATAGTTGGCGGCATATTTACGGCCTCTTTTTCTAAGAAGACGATTGGCAATTCGATAGATTTCACGAGTCTTGATTCCTGGATAAAGCTTATCTTTTACTTCCTTTAGAATGCTTCGCGCAGTTTCTCGTCCAACACCAGAGCGATGTAGCGAAGCGAGAAGCTTTTCATCAGAAAATGGTTCAGATTCACCTGAATGTTTGACAATGGTTACCGGTGGCATGACATAATTGTTCGCTTCTCTTAAGCTTGTGTCAATCAAACGGAGGTTTTTATGAGTAAAACAGTAGTCATTACAGGTGCAGCACGTGGAATCGGACTTGCTCTGGTTAAGAAATATCAAGAAAGAGGAGACAAGGTCACCGCTCTATGTCGCAAATCGACGGACGAATTAAACAGTACAGGTGCCGAAGTGATTGAAGGAGTGGATGTTTCTGAGCTATCCGGTCTTTCAAAAGTCAGAGAACATTTTTCTGGAAAGAAAATTGATATTTTGATCAATAATGCTGGAGTTATGGACTCGGAATTGATTGAAGATTTTTCTGAAGCTGCCTTTGAAAAGATGAGAAGACAATTTGAAGTAAACTCACTCGGTCCGCTCAGAGTGACTTCAACATTACTTGATTCATTGAAAGAAGATTCGAAAGTGGCAATGATCACTTCACGGATGGGAAGTATTGAAGATAATACCAGTGGAAAAAAGTATGGATACAGGATGTCAAAATGTGCTTTGAACATTGCTTCAGTTTCCATGGCACAGGATTTAGCTCCAAGAAAAATTGCTGTAGGAATTTATCATCCGGGATGGGTGCAAACTGATATGACAGGGCATTCGGGACAACTTACAACTGAGCAATGTGCCAGTAACTTAGTCGTTCGAATTTCAGAGCTTGACCTTTCTACTTCAGGGCAGTTTTTCCACTCCAATGGAGAGAAGCTCCCTTGGTAAAAAAACGTCCTTAAGTTAAAATAAATAGGTGAAATCCGGTTCATTTATCCAAGGAAGGAAATTTGGAATACCGTCCAAAACCTATTGATACAGAAAGGGTGAAACTGTCTGAAGACATGGTCGAACTGACTGAATATCTGGCAGAAAATACCCACGAGATCTGGTCCCAACAGCGAATGAGCGAGGGATGGGTTTTTGGTGAAGAAAGGGATGATAAAAAAAAGCATCATCCCTGCCTCATTCCTTATGATCAACTTCCTGAGATTGAAAAAGATTACGACCGTAACACCGCTATTGGTGCCATCAAACTTATTTTAAGTCTTGGTTACAATATCGAGCTTCCTGTTCACAAGATTAGTCATCGTGAAAAAAGCATGCATAAAAACCTTCTGAGTTTTTTGAAAAGTGGGGAAGCCGATCTGGAACAGCTCCTTCATATATGGCATCAGCATGAGCCCGAATCCTGGCGACACAACGAAGAGCTTTATATCACTCTGGCAGAAAGAATTCTCAAATTTGCCGAGCCTCTTCAGGCCTTCGACATCATACAAGAGGGAGCAGAAGCGTTCCCGAACAATGTCAGACTTAGGGAGCTTAAGGGATTGACTCTCGCCAGACTTGGTTCATACGAAAAGGCCAATAATGTTCTATATGAACTTTACCAATCGGCCGGAAAAGATCGAATTGAAACTTTGGGAATGCTAGGAAGGACCCACAAGGACCTTTGGCTTTCAAGTAAAGAAGAAAAAGATCGAAGTTATCATATTTCAAAATCACGAGAATATTATCTTGAAGCCTATAAACTTGAACCATCAGTCTGGACGGGAATCAACGTTGCCGCTACTTATGCGTTTGAAGGAAACCTGGCGGAGGCCAAAAAGAAAGCTTCAGAGATAAAGAATCTTTGTGAAATAGATCTATCTGATGGCAGTGAGAATTATTGGCTGTTGGCCACAATGGGGGAGGCCAATCTCATTCTTGGTGAGTATTCCGATGCTGTGGAATACTACAGAAAAGCAGTAGCAATCGGAAAAAAGAATATTGGTGATATCAACTCAACTAGGCGGAATGCAAGACTTCTGTTCGATGGGCTGAGTGTTCCAGAAGATACAGTCAAGAAAGTTGAACACGCCCTTTGTATTCCAAAAATTGTAGTGTTCACCGGTCATATGGTGGATACTCCGAATAGAAAGAAACCTCGTTTTCCAAGGAATACAGAAAAACAAGTCTACGATGAAATTTATAAATGGTTGAAGGATCAAGGACCATGTGTTGGTTTCTGTTCTGCTGCTAAAGGGGCCGACATTCTTTTTATCGAGGCAATGGAGGCCTTGGGGAACAAAGTTTCTATCATCATGCCTTTTTGTAAAGAGCAATTCTTTGAAGAAAGTGTGAAAGATGAAGCTGACAAAAGTTGGGAAGAGCGTTTTTGGAATATCATGAATGGCAAACATGAAATTATCGAGCTGAATAGACAAGGCACGACTTACTCAGACTATTATTTTCAGTATGCAAATAACATCATGTACGGACTTTCAAGAATTCGAGCTCAACAACTCGATACTTCTCTTGTTCCATTAGCTGTTTGGCACAAGGAAGATATTGGTAAAACAGGTGGCTCATCAAGCTTTATTAAAAAGTGGCTTGAACTTGGCAATGAAGTGAACATCATTGATTTGAAGGCCATCATAGACAAAGAAAAAGGAATTGACCCTTTTGATGTCATAAAAAAAGAAGCTGTGAAGGAACTCGATTATTACGATGATTACAAGATCAAGGGAATCCTGTTCGCAGATACAGTTAATTATTCACAACTTCAAGATCATGAATTTTTAAAATTTGAAAATATTGTTTTTGGTATTGTCAAAGACATGATTGATAGTGGCAAATATGAAGTGGCCACCAAGAATACATGGGGTGATGCTATTTACATGGTCTTCGACAAGATCAAGGATGCAGGTAGCTTTGCCCTTGAGTTAAATGACAGAATGAATGAAATCGACTGGTATGAAGCTGGTTTCAGTATGAAAATGAAAGTCAGAACTGCTGTCCATGCCGGCCCTGTTCATTGCTCATTCAATCCCGTCACAGGACAGATGCATTTCAATGGGGCTAACGTTTGTCGGGCCGCCAGAATTGAACCTTTGACCCCTCCAGGTCAGGTTTACACAAGTATCGAATATGCAGCTCTTGCGGCAAGTGAACACATTAAAGAATTCCAATGCGTGTATGTTGGACAGATGAGCATGCCAAAAAAATACGGAGTATTTCCAACTTTCCACCTTAGGAGAAATGAATGAGTGAACACGTCGTCTTCATCAGTTATTCCTCCAAAGATGTGACGGTAGCCAAACAAATTCTGGAGTATCTCGAAGGTAATGGAATCCAGTGTTGGATGGCGCCGAGGAACATCACTCCTGGTCAGCATTACGCCAGTGCCATTCTTGATGCTATCAAAACGTCAAAAGTTTTCTTTCTCTTATTCTCACCTTACTCTGATGCCTCTGAGCAATGTTTAAAGGAAGTAGATAGGGCAGTAAATGCGAGATTGCCGATTATCCCTTTCAGAATTGCCGATCATAGTCCAACTGAAGCGATGGAATATTACCTTTGTAATACGCATTGGTTGGATGCTTTTGCGAGACCTACTGGTGAATATTTCCCACAAATTTTGAGTACATGTCGACGAATTCTCGATGGGAAAACCCCTGAAGTTGTAACTCCAAGCCGACCTCAAAAACCTATTGAAGAAATGAGTGAGGGAATGCGGGCGATGCTTAAGCGAGTGGAGGACGAGGCAAAAAAAGATGAGGAAGAAGGAAAGAGACATAATTCAAGTCTTAGGGATGAAAGTGATCCTGACAAGACGGCACCTATGCAAAACCCTTTTAACAAGGAAAAGAAGGGGCTTCAGTCGATTGAAGGTGGAAAAGTAGACAAGAATTATGCACCCAAAGTTGAGTCCAAGAAAAAGAAGCCTGAACTGAAGGTGGTTGAAAAAGGCAAGCCTGCTCCGAAGGTTGAACCTGTCAGACAAAAAAGAAAAATTGAGTTTAAATCTCCAGAAGAAATAGGAAGAGAAAAGCAAAAGAAAAAAAGTAAACTCCCTTTGATTTTCATTACAGCTCTCTTTGCTGGTGCACTATTTACCTATTTGAAAGATACAACCAATAGGAAAAAAGAATTTAAGTCAGTTTCTGACAATATTAAGCAAATGCAGAAGACGCAGAATGAAGCAGTCCTGACAGAAAAAGAAGAAGAAAAAATTAATTATAAGTATCTTTCCACTAAGATTCTTGGACAAAATGAACTTACGTTCATGTCTGAAGAACAGTTGGAAGAACTGAAGAGTCTTATCATGGCCAAAGATGGAGATCTCTTCGTCAAGCAAGGGGCGAACCTTGTAGAAAAAGAAAATAATCGTTTTGAAATCAATAATCTCGCCATTATTGATTCCAGGTTTCATGACAAAAGGTTGCAAAGATTGAGATCGTTTCAATCACAGAACTTGGATCTCGAAAAGAAGTATCCTGTTTTATATTTTGAGCCTCTGAAGTTTGAAGATGATAAAAAAACTGAGGCCAGTTGGAATCTACACTCACAACTAATGTTGAAGATGGTGAGAACCCACAGGGTTCTCGCCAAAACAACCAAGAACTATCCAGATCAGGATGAGTGGAATCCGATGTTTTTGAGAGAGAAAGGAAATGTTGTTTTAGAAACGGCACTCAGTCCATCCAAAGAAACATTTCTGAAGGTCAAGGTTCTGGACAATAAGAGAACGACCTATGATTTTGAGGGACTCAAGACTTCACTAGAAACAGAACTGGAAGGAAAATTGGACTCTGTATTGATCGAAATAGAAGATCAGGAGAGCAGGGAAGTTCCAAAAATAGAGATTGAAGTTTCTGTCGGAGAAAACCTAAAGGAAGCTGTCGAATCTAAAAGTTTACAAGAACTTGTAAATATCATCTCCAACTCAATTTCAAGCATGGTGAAATAATAGAACTTAGAAAGCGAATTCAGCCAGCAATCAAAATGATCAGGACAATCCCTGCTGGCTTCTACATCCTTTTCGGCCTTTCCCTTCTTTATTTAAATAGTTTGCCAGGTATCAGTGGAGACAGTGGATTTTGGACGCGTTTTGGGATTCACTTCCTTGAGACTGGATCCATTTTAAAACAAGATATATTCTCAGTTCTTCCTACAACAAAAATGATCACTCCTTCATGGGGGGCAGGTGTTCTCTATGCCTTTCTTTATAAATTTGGAGATATGTTCGCTATTAATCTTTTTCACAAAATTTTCTTCATGGTTTTTGTCATATTGACTGGACGAGAGATCTTTAAAGATGGTGAGATGAGGCTCCGTGATTTAATCATCTTTGGAGTTCTCTTTTATAATTCTTTCTTTTATTTGGATAAGCCTGCTCAGTTGGCAATACTACCTTTTTTTCTTTTTTTAAAACTGAATTTGAATTCTTCGAATTCATTCAATAAAAAATTAGTTCTCTCTTCTTTGTTAACTATCTTCTGGGTCAACATACATATTTCTGCATTAATCGCACCTCTATTGTTTTATGTGCTCAATACCAATAAGTTTGAAGCAAAGCTTTTACTTTGGTCCCTCGTTCCTTTGTTTCTGTTGAACATTAATCCATTTGGCGTGGATATTTTCAAACATGCCTTTGAAACATCTCTTCTTAGTCGAGAGAGATTATTGATTGATTGGGAACCAGTCGCCAGTAAAAGTTTTCCTCTTCAATCAATTATTTTCTTTACCAGCATTGGTATGATTTTCAATAAATACTCATCCAAAAGAAGTAAACCTCCACTTTGGCTATTTTTTCTTTTGATGTTGGGAGTGACTGGTGTTCGACAGACCGTCTGGGTCTCTTATGCACTGGCATTCTGGTTTAAGAAGTCAGGTCCTGAAAACAGAAAATTTCCCTTGGGAAATCCTGTTATTCTCATTACGCTTAATTTCCTCGCGATTTTCAGTCTTTTCCCTGAAGGGAAAAAGTATGTTGGTGAGAACAAACTCCTTTCCATGAATACTGTAGCTCCTCAAACACTTGTAGAGAAAATTATTGAGACAGGGGAGAAGGGACCCATCTTTAATGATATTAAATTTGGTAGTTACTTCATTCTCAAACTTCAAAACAAGATTTTTATGGATTTTAGAAATAGTATCTTTTCTGATGAAGCGTTTAAAGAATATGACCAAGTTGTTACGGCCAAAGAAGGTTGGGAGTCAGTACTTGATAAGTATGGAATCAAACTGATAGCTCTTCCTCTGGGGAGAAATAGAATAAAAGCTACTCTTGCGACATCGGCCAATTGGGAAGTGATCTTTACTGATAAAGATTATTTCCTGGCCAGAAGAAAATAATCAAATGGCATCTTCAAAGAATTCATAGGCCCGTTGATCCAGCTCTTTCATTCTCTCTTCCAAGATATGCAATCCTCTTGCCTCTCTCTCGTATTCGATTTCATTTTCTGATCGAGTGTCTCCGCCTTTATTGTTGAGTTTAAGCTTGGAGATTTGACCATTGCACTCATTAATTCTTTTGTTGTTTTCCTTGATATTTTCTTCGGTTATTTCAAGCCCTTTAAAAATCAAATCTTTAGTTTTTTCATCAAGAACGCCCTCAAGTTCTGATTTCCTTTTTTTAATAAGCTCTCTGGCTTCTTTGTTTTTTCTTTCAAGTTCTGCTTTCTCGGCTTCAAGTTCTCTAATCTTATTTTTTGTAACGGAACTACTCTTAATTCCATCTTTTTCAAGCTTCATTTCCAATTCCTGAAGCTTCTGTCTGGATTTGGCAACTTGTTCCTGCATGCCTTTTTTCCGCTCCATTAGTCGTTTGGCATTTTCTTCTTTTGTAAAATCATCTGAACTTCTGAATTTTGTACTTTCACCAATTTTTTCTGCCAGTTCATAAAGTCGTTTTAGCTCTTGAACACCTTGTGCGTCGGCATTGGCCCTGTAATATGGCCAGAAACATTGTACTTTTTGTTCCATCCGTCTGAGTTTCCTGAGATCTGTCATACTCCCGCCTGGGAGTGCCTTCTTTTCTCTTAGCATCTTTTCCAGATTACTCAGAAAGAAGTTGGTGTCTTTGGATCTTTTCAATGGGTAGAAAAATTTATTCATCAAGACAAAGAGTTCCAACTCAGAAACTGGAATGGCATGTGTTATTTCTTTTGAAACTCTATCTCCTCCGTATGTCACAGTAATGCCATAGAGTTTACCGTTCTTATCATAAACTGGAGCTCCTCTTGGTACTTCCCTGTCTGGAGGAGTTCTAAGAATCAAATTACTTGTGAAGTTGTTGAGCTGGGTGCTTGCATAGATAGCATCCAGGTATTTGATCTTTTTATCATTTTCTATGGTTTGAAGTTTTTGCTCCTGCTTGAGTTTGTCTCTTCCAAAGTCGAACCAAAAAAGTGAGCTGTAATCTACCTTCATTAAGCAGACATCCATTTCCATTTCAAAACCACACTTTGAGAGTTTCAAGTTGGAGAGTTTGGTACCATCTTTGTTGAATACTTTGACTGTATAGTAGTGCGGACTTTGAATGGCATCATTGACCAGAGATCTTGAAGTTATGAATTCTCCATCTTTGGAGATAAAAGCTCCGTATCCCGATTTAAACTCTTGGCCACGCTGATGAACACTTATTCTGACAATACCTTCATCTATTCTCAGTTTATTGCTTTGTGCGTTAGCAACAGTTGCGAACAGAAGTGTGAGTAAAATAAGGTTACGTGTAATCAACATATCTTTTGAATTCCAAACAGTTAAAAGAAATACCAAACAAAAATAATCATACTCAGCAAAAGGAAGTTTTGATAAGCTTTTCAAATATTTCCATTACTTGAGTCGCAAAAGGATGTTCCATGACGACCCCTGAACCGAGAAAACCTGGGATTGGTGTTTCACTTCTTCCTATTATAACCCTAATTGGTCTTTTGATCCTTAATGTCATTCTTTTCAAAGATGATGCTACTGGTGGTCCTAATCAGCTGGCACTTCTTTTTGTCGGAATGATTACTATGGGGATCGGACGTCTTTATCTCAAGATTCCATATAAGAAGATTGAAGACAAAGTTGTCGACTCGATATCTCTGGCACTTCAAGCAAGTTTGATCTTATTGGTCGTTGGGGCCTTGATTGGTACATGGATACTTAGTGGAATTGTTCCAACCATGATCTACTATGGGCTTCAGATTATTAATCCAAGTTTCTTTTTACCTGTTGCTTGTATTGCCTGTTGTGTTGTCTCGCTTTCAACTGGTTCTTCATGGTCGACTACAGGGACGATCGGTATTGCCTTGATCGGTATTGGAAATACCCTTGGAATTCCTGAGGGGATGGTTGCCGGTGCGATCATTTCTGGTGCTTACTTTGGAGATAAGATGTCTCCACTTTCTGATACCACCAACCTTGCTCCAGCAATGGCAGGAACTGATCTGTTCTCTCATATTCGCCATATGGTTTATACTTCTGGGCCGGCCATCATTCTGGCCTTGATCGGTTTCTCGATTTTAGGTATTTTTTATGGTGGCAATGCTGCCACTCCAGGTGAGATTCAAACGACTTTGAATTTGCTGGATCAGAACTTCAATATTTCTCTGGCGCTCTTTCTTGTTCCCATTGCCGTTATAGTGATGGTGGCCAAGAAAATTCCAGCTCTTCCTGCGTTGATTATTGGTACTTTTCTTGGTGCTGTTTTCGCATTGATTTTTCAAGGTGACATGTTGGCAAAAATGAGTGGTGGAACTCTCGATATGAAAGCTGCTTATATGCGAATCATTGAAGTTTCTCATGGAGGATTCAGTATTGAGACCGGAGATAAATTGATCGACAAACTTCTCTCAAGGGGAGGGATGTCAGGAATGCTCTCCACTGTCTGGTTGATTTTGATGGCGATGGTCTTTGGTGGAGCTCTTGAAGGAACCGGGATGCTTACTGTTCTTGCGAACGCCGTTCTTAAAATGGTTAAGGGAGCAGGATCTCTTGTTGGTGCAACTCTTGGCTCTTGCTTTCTTCTAAATATGACGGCTTCAGATCAGTATCTGGCGATTGTTGTACCAGGAAGAATGTTTAGAAAGGCCTATGAGGATTTCGGACTTGATCCGAAGAACCTTTCTCGGGCCCTCGAAGATGCAGGAACGGTTACCTCGGTTCTTGTGCCTTGGAACACAGGTGGGGCCTATAATAGTGGTGTGCTAGGAGTAGCGACGCTTACTTACGCACCTTTTTGTTTTTTCAATATACTTTCGCCATTAGTTTCTTTGTTTTTGGCCTCTATGGGATGGACAATTGTAAAAATGAAAGAGGAAAAGATGGAAGGGATTTCAAGCCCTAATTTCAGTTAGGAGAGAGGCCGGTCCCAGGGGGGGAGAGGATTTGGGACCGGCCTGAACTTATCTACTCTACGCTATTTGTTCGATCTATCACCATAGATCTGCATTCGAAAATCGTGACTTTTTGCCTTTTGTTCCACTAACTGATTACTGGAACAAGCTGTCATGGCAAAGGCCACCAAGATCAAAATAGATATAACGGCCATGTTATCTGGAATCATCCTTCGCTCCGTGAAAGGTTCCCGTCATTGGGACAGTTTCAATATAAAGGATTTTTAGAGTGGCGATGTCATGAGATTGTCAATTGATGGTCATAATTAAAAAGACCCTGCTATTAGCAGGGTCGTAGAGTATGTTATTCGTCGTCAGAATCAGATTTTTTTCGTTTCTTTTTGCGCTCTTTTCTCTTCTCTCGCATTTTATCCATTTTGCCCTTCATTTCTGCCCTCATACTTTTCATTTTTTCTCTACAGACTTTCAGAGCATCTTTATCAGAAGCTTTCTAATATGATTCGTATGGTGAAATTCATCAAAGCCTTGCGCGAAATAAATAACTCTGGATCGGTTTCTAACAGAAAGTAATGATGTTAATGGGATAATGTCTGCAATTATTGCGTCTGACTGA
>JBFEVX010000045.1:0-26939 GCA_041546685.1 Bacteriovoracaceae bacterium
CAGATATTGGAAGCCAGTATCGTTCGTGTATATTTGTCACGAGTGCTGACCAGGAAGTTCTCGCCAAGAATACAATTGAACTACTTGAGAGAAAGGAAACTTTTAAAGATCCTATCGTGACAGAAATCAACGGTCCTTGCACCTTTTGGAAAGCGGAAGAGTACCATCAGAAATACTTTGAAAAAAATGGTGGTGGGGCCTGTCACATACTTCCAAAGTAGTTGATTTAACAGGAATAACCAACTTTTAAACTCAAGCTTCTCCCCTCATCTTCCGATGAGCAAGGCGTGAGCGTAAAAAGTATAAACCAACAGGCACATTTTCTGATCAGCTTGAGTCCCATCAAGCCAGAAGCTTATTTGCAAAGAATGGAAGAGTACAAACGCTTGATGAATCTGATTGATGTTTCTGAGTTAAAAATTGATCAAGAAGTGGAGATTCAAAAGGCCATCATGGACAAGAAAGAACTCAATGCATTCGCTAAAAAGAAACTCGATGTAATCTAGACTTCAAGTTCGACCAATACTGGTAAATGATCAGACAAATATTTAAATTCGCCCTCCTTCAAGACTTCACAGCTACCGAGACTTGCACCTTTAAAGTACACTCTGTCCAATGGGAGCATCGGCATGAAACTCGGAAACGTTCTGGCATGAATTCCTTCACTCGAAAGAAAAGCTTCTGAAAGACCTGCTCTATCCTCCAGCATGTGACTGACTCTTCCTGTCCAATCATTAAAATCACCACATAGAATCAATGTATCACTATCCAATGAAGAAACAGCTCGCTCAATAATACGTTCAACTTGAATAATTCTGTGCCTGTGAAGAAGGTTTAAATGAACATTGAATAGATCGACCTTCTTTCCTTCAACATTAATAACAGCATGGAGAAGTCCACGAAACTCAAACTTATTAACAGTTAAATCTATATTTTCATAACTTTGAATTTCAAACTTTGAAAGTATGGCATTCCCATGATGACGATCGGTCCATACGGCATTCTTCCCATAGGCCTGATAACTCCAATTCTCATCGGCCAAGAACTCGAATTGTCCCTCGCTTGGCCAACTATTGAGATTCATTGCATGCTTTTTGTTTTCTCCAACAACTTCTTGAAGAAAGAGAATATCTGCTTTGGTCTCCCTAAGAAGATCTCTGATTTGCGACAAGATAAATTTCGTATTGGCGAAATTAAATCCTTTATGAATGTTCCATGTGACAATTCTAATTTTCATAGGAGTGGTGAAAACATATCCGCCAACCTGGCGAGAAAACGATGAAGATATGATGCTCCATCAAGTTCACATTTATCGACTTGCCTGGACTCAGCAAAGTCATTTAAAAACATTTGTTCAACTTCTCTGTTGAATTCTCTGTCGATTACAATAGTCATGATTTCAAAATTCAATCTGAAAGATCTGTTATCCAAGTTCGCTGTTCCGATACTTGCAAAGTCGTCATCAACAAGGATGGCCTTCTGATGCATGAATCCCTCTTGATATCGGTAAACCTTGATTCCCTTTTTCACACACTCATCAATATAACCAAGACTGGCGAAATGCACGATTTGCCTGTCTGGCTTTCCTGGCATCAAAATCCGGACATCAACTCCTCTCAGGGAGGCCAGAATCAATGATTGAATGATAGGAGTATCGGGAATGAAGTAAGGTGAAGCAATCCACAATCTTTTCTTGGCATGATGGATGGCATGTAAAAAGAAAAGACCACAAGTTTCCTGTTCATCGGCCGGACCACTTGGAAGATTCAAAATACGTTTGTCCCCTTGTCCCGGTTCAATGTCCCAGATTAGTTTTGGGAGACTTTTCGAGCTCCAATACCAATCTTCAACAAAGGCCAGCTGAAGGCCGAGAATGGCCGGACCTCTAACTTCAAGGTGAGTATCTCTCCAATGACCAAAATAGGAATCTTTTCCAATGTATTCAACCCCTAGATTATGACCACCAACAAATCCGACTTCACCATCGACCACGCATATTTTACGATGATTTCTGAAATTGATCTGCCAACGACTTGTTCTCCCCTGACTTGAAACAAAGGGAACCATCTTGACCTTGCTCTTACGAAGATCCTCTACGTAATCTCTAGAAAGACTGTGGGAACCAATTTGATCATAAAGGAAGTAAACATCAATCCCCTTCTTGGCCCTTTCTTTGAGAAGATCGGCCAAGGTATTTCCTAAGTAATCGTTACGTACAATATAAAATTGAATAATGACATATTTCTGGGCCTTATTGATAGCATCGAACATGGCCTTGAATGTTTCACTTCCATCAACGAGAAGCTTGGTAGAATTTGTCCCAGTGAAACTTAGTGCTGCTAATTCTTCGAATACCACATAGTCGCCGAGGTTTTGCTCCTCTGTCGGATAATGCTCTTCGAGTTCTTTCGCCACCTCTCTTCCGAGGTAATTAATTTCAAGAACACCTTCCCTTCTAGCGTCCACATATCCATGAAATCTTCTTCGACCTATCAACAAAAATAAAGGAACTGAAACAATGGGAATACTTATTAGAGACAATGCCCAAGCGATGGCACTCTGACTGGTTCTGGCGGTCATAATGGCACGTATTGAGAGAAACAGTCCGATGATATTCATCATCAGATAAAAATAGGCATACTTCTCAAAACTCAAAGCCTCGGAAATCCCGAGATCCCAATCAAAATTCAACCGTTTCTCCTCTACAATTATTATAGTTCCTTGGGACTTACATGGACAAATTTCCGTTAGTCTTTTAGAATTTTTGTAGATGATAAATGTCAGGAAGACTCAATTTATTGCATTGATGATCCTCGGAGTTCTTTCCGGGCCTGCGAACGCACAAGTTATCCTGATCGACCCAGGTCATGGTGGTGAAGATTGTGGTGCTACGACAGTCTATAAAAAGAAAAAGGCCAAAGATCAGGAAATCTGTGAAAAAGATCTCGCTCTACGAATTGCCAAAAAAATCCAGCACAAACTCAAGAAAAGTTATCAAGTATACCTGACAAGAAGCCTCGACCGTACGCTAAGCCTTGAAGAACGTGCAGAGCTGGCCGACAAAATTAAGGCCGACATCTTTGTCTCCGTCCACCTCAACTCTGCCCATACCAAGCAAGGTCACGGCTATGAGACTTACTATCTGGACAACCACAAAGATGAGGCCGTCAAAAAGATTGAATCTATCGAGAACAGAAACGCTAAAGGAGATGAGTTAATTATCAATCAAATTCTGGCCGACCTGGTAATTCAAAGAACGGCACCGAGCTCCAAAAGACTGGCTACTTTGATTCACAATAATATCTCCTCCCGAGTCAAAAACAAGTTTCGTCTGACTGATCGTGGAATCAAGCCGGCCCTTTTCTACGTTCTCGCCTTAAGTAAAAGGCCCTCTGTCCTGCTCGAGGCCGGTTTCATTTCCAATGATAAGGATATCGAGAAAATCCTGTCTGACTCCTTCCAGAACCGATATGCTGATGGAGTCGCCCGCGGAATCAAACAGTATTTCAAAAAGAAAAAGAAACTCCCCATTTTTTAAATATTTAGCAACCATTGACAGCGGCAAATTTGACGACATCTTGTATTTAGATGGGGTGGATAAGTATGCAATGGCATAACCCACCGAAGTTTTGAAAATTAACTTAGGAGGTCTTATATGAGAAGAGAATTAGCAAGATGGAACGATGCTCATCCGTTTAGTTTTTTTGACGACCTCGACAAAGAATTCGAGAAAGTCTTGAACAACAAAGAAATGAGCTCGCTCCAAAAATTCAACGCAGCAGTGGATATTGAAGAGGATGATGACCACTGGATGATGAGCTTCGATCTTCCTGGTATCCCCAAAGAAGATGTTAATATCGAAGTTAAAGACAATGTCCTTAGAGTCTGGGGAGAAAGAAAAAGCGAAGTGAAAAAAGACGCTTATGTCGAAAGATCCTTTGGACGATTCGAGAGAGCCTTCTCACTTCCAAAAAATGCCCAGGCCGATAAAGTTGATGCTCATTTTGAGCATGGAGTTCTTCGAGTTGCTGTCCCAAAGGTTGAGATTAAAGAAGCTAAAAAGATCGAGATCAAAGACAATCGCGAAGGATTCTTCAACAGAATGCTCAGTTCTTCCAAGAAGGAAGATGTTCAATAGATGACCGGACTCTCCGCCGGTCCTGTGACTTCCCCTGGTTTATAAGTCACAGAAAGTTAAAGTCTGATGTGCTCTCCGAGGGTGGTCAAGTATGACCGCCCTCACTCTTTATTCAAACTATTACTCATACATTTTACAGACGCCGGCCATGACACCAGAAAAAAGTGAACTAATCTTGATCGAGCTAGGAGCAATCTGATTGACATGAAGTCTTCGAGTTTTGATTTCAATACTACTGTCATTATTGTTGAAAATGTTCACTTGATTTCTACGAACGAATCGATTTCGAAGATCATCAGTCTCAACAGTCTGACCATCCTTAATGACTTCGAGAGTATATTTATTACCTCTCCCCTCTTTAGTCATTACAACCTTTTCAAAGGGAGCATTAATTCTTTTCGGTAAGCAGACAACTTCTTTAGCGAATAAGTTTGCTGACATTAGCATCGAAAACAAAATCATATATTTCATCTACATACTTCCTATTAAATTTCTTTTATAAATTGTTCTTTTGGAAAACGGATTTGCTGACCATAGACTCCATTCTCTGCTCTTTTTCCAACAGAGAGGATCATGCAGGGCTCAGCAGTTCTTGGTAGCTTCAATAGTTTTGAAACTTTCTTTTCATCAAATCCTTCCATCGGGCAGGTATCAAGACCATAAGCTCTGAAGGCAAGCATCAAATTCTGACAGGCAAGAGCTGTTGACTTATGCATCCATACGCGCAGATCAGCAATTGATCCACAACCTCCAGGCATGGCCATTTTGAATCGAATAAAGAAGATCATGATCTTTTTGAAGAGGCCTAAGATTCCACATGGACCGACAGTATTGGCGTAGTAAACCATTTTTTCATAATAGCCATAGGCCGACTCTGGAACTACTTGATCATTACTATTGAAAAAATCAATCATCTGCTTGGCATGTTTTCGCCATGTATCTCTTCTGGCCACACAAACAATCAACTCAGAAGCTGTTCTTGCAGCCGGTTGATTCATACAATACTCTGCAACCTTTTTTTTCATTTCAGGTGATTTGACCCGGTAAAACTCCCACGGTTGGAGATTGGAGGAGTTAGGCGCAAGAAGACCGATCTCAAGACATCTTTTAACAACTTTATCATCTAGTGGTCCACCTTCGTAGACTCGAACACTCCTTCGACTCTGTACTACCTTTTCAAATTCTTTGACATCGATCTCTGGAGCTCGCTCTGTGTAATTGAGCTCCGGAATCTTTGAAAATATATCTGCGCCGTTATCGTTCATGGAACAATCCAGATAGGCGAACTTAATAGAACATCTCCATCTTTCTGAGTAGCTACAACATAGAAGAAATCTCCTACGGCACCATTTACTTTGAAATTAAAGTTTCCATTCTCTGTTATCTTGTGTTCAGCAATCGTTTTCGTGTTTTTTACAAGCTTTACATGCTCAAAACTCTCACCATCTCGATCTGAGAATTGTACCGTTCCAGGATATGCTCCAGCAGAAAGACGAGAGCCCATTTCAGCCCCATTTATTCTGAAACTGATGGCAGCATTCTTATCTTCTGTAGCAAAAGTTCTTCTGGCAAAATATGAGTTAATAATCTCTTGTCTTGTAAGCTCATTTGCCCAGACTCCGACACGCCAGTCATTTCGTAGACCCCAATCAGCATCATGATTGTCCTGTCCACCGACTGCTCCTACATACCAGCCTTCTGAAATAGCGTTCTCAAGGAAGTTTAATCCCTCTCTAAAGCTTCCTCGTGTTTCAAGATAAGACTTCAAGCGGTCATTCTTGTTCCACATTTCGATACCAACAACATTTTCAAGTGCTTTGTTGTAAACTTTCAATTTTCTAAATTCGTAAGGCCAATACTTCTTGTTGATCCGTCCAGGGTGATTGAAACGTCCAAACGCCCAGTCTCTTTTTCCCAACCATTTCATTAAAGAACCCATAGTTGGCTTGATGATGGCTGAAGTGTATTTTTCGGTATTCACAACATTGAAGTGACCAAGAATCGGATGTGACCATTCAAATCCATAGAGGGCCGCAAACTTGTGATCTTTGTTGAACGCGTTCGCAATTGATTTGAGCTTCTTATACTTCTTGCTCCAAGGCCAAAAATGAAGAAGTTCAGAGTGGTCAGTGACAGCAAAGAAATCCAACTTGGCTTCATCTCTGGCCATCTTATAAGCATTGATCGCCTCTCCTCTTCCGTCAGAAAACTCGGTATGAGCATGGAGATATCCATAATAAGCAGTAAATCTTCCTGAATGAGAAACCTTAGGAAGGTATCTTTTTTCTTCCTTCTCCTCAACTGGTTCAACATATTTCGGATAAACACCTTCAAGTGGCTTGGCGTTCAACTTCAACCTTTCAATCAAACGTAGATTTTTCTCTACATGATCCCAAGTCAACTCATCAACGTTTTCTCTTAAAACAATCAGCTGTTCGATAAAATGGGATTTTTCAATCTTATGGTCCATCCCATCACCTTTCAGAAGCAAAACTCCAAGTTTCAACTCTTCTTCACTGGGATTTCGATCCATGATTTGTTGATACATGCTGGTGACAAAATCATGTTCGGTAATATCTATCTTTGCTTCATCAATTTTCTTGAGTGCTCTCTCAACTCTTTCTTGAAGAGTCGATTTATCACTCTGTGCAAAGGTACTTGAAAAACTAAAAAGAATTCCTGTAATTAACAGGCATCTGCTCAAAATATTCATAAGATCTCCATTTCCTAAAATGCTAGCAATTCAGGTATTTAAAGACCAGTTTTGAATTGATTATGAATTATTCATGAGTGGAAATTATTGAAAATTCTAAGTCAAATTACCTGACAAAAAAACTCAAAACTAATTAAGGTTGTTTTTCAATTGACGAGCTTCCTGAAGAAGCTTTAAGCCTTTAAGTTCTTTTTCCATATTCTGACCATTGCGCTGAATCCATTTAATGGTCTTGATTGCGTAGACCAGTTGTCGGACACCGGCCTCTCCTTCTTTCTCAGTTACATGACTGATGATAGTGACAATTTCTTTTCGATCCTCAGGAGAGAGGGCAGCAAGGTCCTCATCACTTAAATTAAGCATATCTTGGATATTATTCTCAACTTGAGAAGAGTAAGCTTGATCAACCCAATAACTTCCCTGCGAGGAAAAAGTAAGGGCCCGGCTTCTAAGCTTCACTACTGTATTAAATGCTCCTTGCACATTTGTCGTCACGCCTAGTGCTGCTTTACTTGCAAAGTCAGCATACTTGAGTAGATGTGAGCCGGGTACCATGACTCCAAAGAGGATGGCTGACTTCTGGTCATCATAATATTGCTGAATCATTCCACATGTATTTTGATCCCCAGTTCCTGAATAGCAAGCACCTTGCGCCAGTTCTGTATTATTGAAGGCCTTAATTCCAAAGTAGGCACTGACTCCGGCAAGCCCGTACCAAGAACCAAAGAGAATGGTTCCAATCAAAGGACTCGCTGCAATCGGAGCGGCAAAGATGAAACCACCAATAATCAAGGCAGTCGTTATCCCCAAGAAGATACTTCTAAACTTATCATCAAAGTTTTTATCATTTGAAACTTTTTCGGCCCGTTCACAGATGATTTGCAGATAGTTTTCAGGATTCTCATTCAACACTTCCCCTGTAATGAGGGGATTATTCATTATCAGTTTGTCGAGCATCGAATCGAAATCTTTACTCTCCACCATACTGTTATATTGCTCCATCGCATCTTCAATGGAAGAGAGACGTTGTTTTTTAAATTTTTCAATATCTAGCTTGGCAAGACCGAAAGTATCGACAATATTCCCGGCCAGCATACCACCGTGAGTTGGCTCCTCTGCAAAGAGGTTCTGGCACTCCTGACCAGGCTCACACCGACGAAGCTGAACTCTATATTTCTTGGTACCATCCATTCCTTCTTCTTCAAGCACCCTCGGCTCAACTGTAGAACTATCAGGAATGATTCCAAGTTCAGAAAGTTGACCATATTTTGATCTGAATTCAACATCTCTATTTCGTATGAATTTCCTCATGGCCTCATAGGCCTTATCTCGATCTTCAAACTCATTAGACTTGGGAGTGAACTGGTAATTGATTCTTAAGTGACTCAAATCCTGATCAGGACTCTCTCTCTCAATCAGATTATTTTCGTCATCATAGATTCTTCTCTCTTTCACTTCATAGATATCACCAGCAAGATTGATCACGTCGTTGGCAAATTTTCTTCGAAGCATCTTGGTATTCACTGGCTTTACATTCAACTTCTCAAGATTCTCAATACTCGCTTCTAGTTCCTTTTTCGCCGCTTTATATTCATCTGGAGTACAACCCAAACATGTCTTCTTCAAAGATTCTTCAATCTTTTGTGCTTTACTTTTATTCTCTCCTTCACTCTCCAGAAGAAAGTTAAAGATTCCATGCATTCTCATCATCTGATCACGTACTTTTGAATAGAGCTTCTTACGAATCTCTTCCTTCATTTTCTTTTTCTTTTCATTCTTTTCATGAATTTCATCTTCAATTTTGGCGATCTTCTCATTCAGTTCCTCAACTTTGTCCATGTCACCACTACCAAGCGCTTCAAATCTTTTTCGAGTCAGATCCTGGAAATCTTTTTCTTGTGTTCGAAGATACATATAATTGACTGGAGCGTAGGCATTCAGCAAGCTATCTGAAGAGACCATGGATAATTCTTCAACCACTCCCGCCATACATTCCTGTTCCATCTCTATACGATTCTCAGGAAGAGAACGAAGTGTATTGATGATTGAGAGTGCCATCCTTTTTTGTGTCTCACCATCACTCAAACATTTATTGAAACCATCCATGATGACTTTCAGTTTTTTGAGTTTCAAAGCTCGAGCAAGAATTTCATCGGCCAAGTGAGTTTTGGATAATTCGTCCCAATTCTCTTGAACCTTCTTGAGAGCTCCTTCAATTTCATTACTGCGATCAGGATTGTTGATAAGATCTTGAAGTTTAGAATAAGTGCCAAAGGCCTCATAGATATTGCCAGCACCTGCATTCATCCAATAAGATGGTTCCTGCGAAAAAACGCTTGTAGATAAAAGCCCGCAAATGGCCAACAGGCAGGTCAACTTTCGGATCAACATCTTTATACTCACTCCAACTTTCTTATCGTAACCTTGAACACAAATCTGAAGCTAAACCTATTGAAGAATGGCTGTAAACACCCGTTATCATTAGCATGAGTCTTTTCTATTTATGACACTTTTCCGTGCACTAAATTAACATTCCCTTTGTTCCAATTGTGAAACAAATTCCAATTTTAATACAGCTAACCATATGAAATTACAGACATATCTATTGGCATGCTTGTTGCTTTGTAGTCCCCATATTTATTGCAATTACACGGCCACAGGGGAAAACTAATGAAAACGCAATTTGTACTTTTACTATTTCTTATGACTTTTATCTCGTGCGGATCAGAAAGCACTGGTGATGTAGTCGGAAGTGGGACTTCTACTCAAACGACTTCGCAAACCACTTTGAAATACCATTACTCATACAACGGTTGTACTTCCGGTTATGAAACTTTCACTGGTGCAACTTATGATGAAGCACTTAGAAAGAAGTGTGACTATTTAGTTAACGCTTATAGAGTAAACTTTTGTTGGTCTGCCGGTCATTTTGAAAATCTGGTTAAGACCCAGTGTCCTTCTGATTTTATTGAGAGAATGTATTCAAGTGATGATGATCAGACTAATGACGACGACCAGACAGGAAACGATGATCAGACAGGAAACGACGATCAGACAGGAAACGACGATCAGACAGGAAACGATGACCAGACAGGAAACAATGACCAGACTGGAAACGATGATCAGACAGTACCAGTGGAAAGATTCAATCTTGTAACTGAAACTGTTGCTATTCCAGATTCAGATGAAGTGATCACGTACTTTAATATTGAGCTTGATGGTTATGTTGCCTTTTCTTTCCTTGATGAAGAAGAACAAATTACAACTCATAAAAGAATGGTTCAATCTGGACTTTTTCCAAACACGAACACAGAGCTAACTGTTATTTCGAATAAATTCTATCGCAAGGGAATTCAAGTTTTTTCATGTAGCTATGAAAGTGTCAGCAAATGTCTAGATCGTATTGAGCTACTTATGAATAGTGATTTTTACAAGAGTAAGCATCGAGGAGATATTAGAGAAGGTTCACTTTATATCGACGGAAGAAGAATGAAGCGTTTTTATGATTCTGACGAACTAATTCAAAATGCTCTTGAACTTCTAAAGAAGTCTGCATTTGAACAAAATGAAGCTGCAATCTATGATGGCCATCTATATCTACATGGAAACCTAGCTTTGAGATACTACGACTGGGATGAAGTAAAGAATGCTTTCTATAAAATGATTGAAAGTAAAAGTCTTCTTCAAAAGCGTGGAAAAATCAAAGACGGACACCTTTACATTGATGGAATGGTTGCCATTAGATTTTATGATAAAAAAGATGTTCTCATGACTTTTCATGAATTTGCTAAAAAGGGTCTATTCACAAACCACAGAGGTTCTATTCGTGATGGTCACATCTACTTGGATGACACTCTGATTTTCAGAGAATACGACAGAAATGATACCATCCAACATTTTAAAGAGCTCTTTCTTGCTGGAGGATTTCTTTCGCACAAAGGAATGGTTAGAAACAACAGAATCTACGTTGATGGAAAAGAAGTCTTCAAATCTTATGACAAGACTGAGTTGTATGAAAAATTTCTTGAACTCCTGAAAACTGGTGACTTTATCAATTAAGTTCTACTCCCTACCCTCATAGAGGGTGGGGATTTAAATTCCCTGATCGAGCAGGGAAAAACCATTGATCCAATTTCCACTTACCTTTACGCCCCAATGAAGATGGGGAGCTGAAGAACGGCCTGTATTTCCAGATAGACCTACAATCTCTCCTTTTGGAATGATTTCACCTTCTTGAACACTAAGCTTTGAAAGATGACAATACATAGTGAAAATACCCAATCCATGATCGATGATCACTGTCTTACCATTGAAGAAGAGGTCTCCAGCAAAGGCAACTTTCCCTCGATTTGAGCTTGGAATTGGTATTGGCGTTCTTGCTCTGAAGTCGATACCTGAATGCCACGAATCTTTCTTGTTATTAAAGACTCTTCTTTTTCCATAAGTCGAAGTCACTTTGGACTTTAAAGGGCGACGAAACTCTTCAGTGAACAAGGCGCGATCAAGAATTGCAGCATCATAGACTTCTTTAAGCCTTGCCTTCTCCTTAAGCCATCGATCAATATCTTTCTGGGCAAGATCTACGTGCTTCTTTGGCACTTTCAAAAATTCTTGTTTGTACGGATAGGCCTTGATTTTAAAATTTACGATTGGAGTCCAACCAAACTTATTACTTGAAAGCTCACATTTAAATGTCTCTTCAGAATATTTGTAGGGAGCAGAAACAAAAAAACGCAGACCTTTTTCAATCTTGTCGAATCCGGTAACTTTGTTTCGACATTTGAGCTTCAACTGAGTCACATCTTCATTGATTTGATACTCGATCTTTTTCGCAAATCCATTATGAATCTCCATATTCATTAATTTCAAATCCACCCTTGGAGGTGGAGGAGGTAATTCTTTCTTAACAACCGGATTAATCGGTTTGGTAGAACAAGAATAGAGAATTAGAGATAAAATTATGTAAGGTAATTGTGACATAAGTTCATTATGGCGAATGAGCATGACGAATGCAAATAAGGGCATAAAAAAAGGCCCGACTATGCGGGCCTCTTATATAAATTAAGGAAAATTTATTTTATAGGTTGTCTTCTTCCCACTGGAGACAAGAAGTAATCGCTGCTTTGAGTTTGTCATGTGAAGCAATCAAAGTTGAAGCGTTTGATCCACCTCTTGAATAACATCCACCGTGAGTGTGGATAGCAATGATTTTTCCAGTCTTCTCATGAATGATTGAAGAACCAGAGTTACCACCCATTGTGTCCGCCTGGTGATTCATAACAGAAGAACCTCTGTTTAAAGTCGTGATTGGACCTGAGTGAGTTTGTTGAGCAAAGTTTCTGTCGTCGTCACCGTAGTCAGCACCGTAACCAGTGATTCTAACCATGTCGCCTTCTGCTGGCATTTGGAAAGAAACTTCGTAATGACCTTGAGCTTCTCCAGGAAGCTTTCCTGTAAGAGTGTTGGCCTTGATTCTAACAACAGCAAAGTCGTTACCTTGACCACCGTTTACGTGAGTAAGTGTCGACTTGTCGATTTCGTAGATATCTTCTTGACCTGGATGCTGGATTCTTCCATCAGATGAAAGAGGAGTATTAAACTCAGCAAATCCAAATGTTGTGTGACAGTGTCCGGCAGAGATCGCACAAGTTTTACCAATCATCGTGATGGTACAACCGGCAGGCTCTGTCATTGAACCAAGTGCTCTAGCTACTTTAGGATTGTAAGAAGGAACTCTGTCGTCCGTCTCACCACAGATCGTCTTTTGATCAGCAGCATAAAGTGAAGTAGCGAGTGTTAGTCCAACTAATAGTGATAGTGACTTCCTTATCATAAAATTTTCCTCCGTTTGATTTGGCTCAGTAATACTAGGAAAACCTTACTGAAATCGTACACTAACAAGTTCTTACAAGTGATTCCCCCATTCTCCCCTCAAAAAGCTCACAATTTACCCACAGTGCGGCGCATAAATCAAAAATATTCAACGTGTTATAGAATTTACTAGAAGTACAGACTGAAGTTATAAACATGAAAGAATATCTAACTCACAGCATAAATCCATTGGCAATTGACTGGGGCTGGCTGGTTCTGCCCTGGTATTGGCTCATGTATTTCCTGGGTTTCCTATGGATTCTCTGGTCTACCCATCATCTGAGGAAGAAGCTTGAGACACCACTTAGTATCAAAGATCTCTCTCATTATCTTCAATGGGGCTGGATTTCGATGTTTATTGGGGCACGTCTTGTTTACATCGTTTTCTATAATTGGGCCTTTTTTATGGAAAACCCCTCGTTTATTCCAAAGATTTGGCTCGGTGGGATGAGCTTTCATGGGGCACTTCTAGGAGTTGTGGCTTCAGTCTTTATAGTAGCTCGATCGAAAAAACAGAGCTTCTTTCTTTTCTCTGATCTATTAGCTGTCGCCACACCTTTTGTTTTAATCTTTGGTCGGATTGCTAACTTCATCAATGGAGAACTCGTAGGTCGAGTCACTGATGTCTCTTGGGCAGTGATTTTTCCACGCTTCGGAACAATGCCACGTCACCCTTCCCAAATTTACGAGGCGCTGACTGAGGGACTTCTTACTTTCTTAATTCTTTGGGCACTCAAAAGTCGCACAAAAACACAGCCAGGTCTGACGAGTTCACTTTTTCTTATCCTCTATGGTTGTTTTCGTTTTCTGGTTGAGTTTTACAGACAACCCGATCCACAGCTAGGAGCGATAGTGGCTGGACTTTCGATGGGTCAATTAATGTGTTTGGTTATGGTCTTATTAGGCTCAGTCCTCCTGTTTCTGGCCTCAAAATCATGGCCAACAGCCCGAAATAACACAATTTCCGAGTAATTGACTCAACTATCCAGTGAGTATTGCCGAAAAGAATGCATGAGCATTAATCGGATTCATCCACTCTCACATCAACAAAATCTTGAAGTCCTCGAGGACCTTAAGAACAAAAAAATGACTGAAGATCATCAGAAGCTGATGAAGACATTAGAGTTATCGAGAGAGAAAATTGAAATTGAAACGCGCTATATTCGCGAGACCAGTGAACGCCTTCCGGCCACACCAGAGTTTGTGAAGAGACTCAACATCCTCTACTGATCGTTATCTCTCTTTTCTATTCTTTTTATTATCCCGCTTGGTTTTTTTAAGAAGCTTTACCGCCTTAGCAGCAGGAAGTGGAATCATTCCGCGATGAATGTGATAAACATGTCCTTTTGACATCATCATGACATGTTGTGCTGTGTAAGCGACTTTCATAATTCAAAATCTCCTTCCCTTAACTTGGTATGGTTTTAATTTCTGTCAAGGGAAGGAAATGAAATTATTTTCCGGTGAAGTTTGGTTTACGCTTTTCAAGAAAAGCGCAGAGACCTTCTTTGGTATCTTGTGTCGAGAAGACGGATTTGAATCCACTTTTTTCAATATCTAGACCTTTATCGATATCGGCCGACTCACCTGCATTAATGACTTCTTTGCACTTCGCCACAATAAGTGGAGACTTCGATGCAATGACTCCTAGGGTTTCTCTGGCGGCAGTCAGCATTTCTTCTTTTGAATTGAAGACTCTTGTAACAAGACCAATTTTTTCAGCTTCATCAATTTTAATGTTGCGACCTGTATAAATGATCTCTTTTGATCTTGCGACACCTACATAACGTCTTAAACGTTGAGTTCCACCGAAGCCAGGAATCAAGGCCAAGTTGACTTCTGGTTGTCCAAAAAGAGCATTGTTGGTGGCATAGATGAAATCGCAACTCATGGCCATCTCACAGCCTCCACCAAGAGCAAAACCATTCACACATGCGATGACAGGAACAGGAACTGTTTCAAATAGTCTTGAGACACCTTGTCCAAGAGCACCGAAAGCCTCTGCTTGGTCAGGAGTCATTTCACTCATCGCTTTTATATCTGCACCTGCGATGAAGGCCTTGTCACCTTCTCCAGTAATGAGAATTCCTTTGGTTTCAAAACCATCTGCTTTGACATCTTCCAGAACTTTTTTGAGTTCAGTCAAAACTGTTTCATTGAGAGCATTCAACTTGTCTGGTCTATTAACTGTAACTTCAAGAATGCCATTATTTCTTTCGAGTTTTAGTGTTTCGTAAGACATTTATTCTTCCTTTTATATCTTTATTTTTTTTCAGCAGTATTTTCTTCAAACAAATAGAGGAACTCTCCATATCCCTCTTCTTTCATTTTTTCTTTAGCAATAAAACGAAGGGCTGCTGAATTCATGCAATAACGAAGTCCTGTCGGCTGTGGTCCATCAGTAAAGACGTGGCCCAAGTGTGAGTCACCATGCTTTGACCGAACTTCAGTTCTTGTCATGAAAAGCTTTCGATCCGTTTTTTCAACAATGT
The DNA here is from genome assembly GCA_041546685.1 of Bacteriovoracaceae bacterium. Classification (GTDB taxonomy): domain Bacteria; phylum Bdellovibrionota; class Bacteriovoracia; order Bacteriovoracales; family Bacteriovoracaceae; genus M0603. The sequence continues at coordinate 15,215 of JBFEVX010000045.1, forward strand.
TTTCTTTGACTAGTGGTTGATAGAAAGAAGGCCACCCCGTTCCAGACTTGTATTTGTGTGTACTTGAAAAAAGAGGTTCTCCTGAGACGATGTCCACGTAGATTCCCTCTTTCTTGTTATCCCAGTACTCATTATCAAATGGTCTTTCAGTCCCATCTTTTTGAGTCACTTTGTATTGAAGTGGCGTCAGCTTTTTTTTCAGTTCTTCCTTACTTGGCTTCATGTACTCTTTCTTCCTTTCATCAGCATGAGCTGTTGATAAAGTGATCAGACAAAGAATCAAAAAACTATTTTTCAAGAATTGCAGTAACACCCATACCTCCCGCGGTACAGACCGAGATCAGCCCCGTACCCGAGCCTGCCTGGTCGAGAATTTTGGCCAGACCTGCAGTGATTCTGGCACCCGTTGCTGCGAATGGGTGACCAATTGCAACTGATCCACCTTTCACATTCATCTTGCTTCTGTCGATACTTCCAAGAGCACCGTTCAGACCTAATTTGTTTTTACAAAAATCTTCGCTCTCCCAAGCTTTCAATGTACAAAGCACTTTGGGCGGCAAAGGCTTCATGGATTTCATAAAAAGTGAAATCCTGAAGTTTCATATTATTTCTTTGAAGAAGCTTTGGAACCGCATAAGCTGGTGCCATCAACAAACCTTCTCCAGCAAGAAAATCGACAGCGGCGACTTGAGCGTCCTTGAAGTAAGCGAGAATCGGAAGACCGTTGGCCTTAGCATATTCCTCACTTGCAATCAGAACTGCTGCAGCACCATCCGTCAAAGACGTGGAGTTCCCAGCAGTCAAAGTTCCTTTTTCTGAACGATCAAAGGCCGGTCTAAGTTTGGCCAATGCTTCCATCGAAGTATCAGGTCTAAGAATTCCATCTTTTTCCTGACCTTTGAAAGGAACAATCAAATCGTTATAAAATCCCTCTTCATAAGCAGCTGCTGCTTTATGATGAGATTCATAAGTGAGTGTATCTTGCTCTTCTCTTGTTACACCCCATTCTTTGGCCATCATTTCACAATGTTGCCCCATGGATTTTCCAGTTCTTGGCTCACCGGCAGTTGGGATTTTTGGAACAAAGTCTTTTGGTCTGAGTTGAGGAACAACCGCAATTTTGTCGACAAGAGTTCTCGCCTGTGAAACGGCCATTAATTTTTTTGAGAGTCCTTTGGAAAGTTCAAGCGGAGCGTCCGAATTTGAATCTGTTCCAGCGGCAATAGCGACATCTATTTGTCCAAGTGCTATTTTGTTGGCGAGTTGGATAACAGCAGAAAGTGATGTCCCACATGCTCTTTGAAGATCATAAGCAGGTGTCTCAGCAGCAAGACCTGAACCTAAAACACTTTCACGGGCCATATTCCAATCGTCGGCATGCTTCATGACTGCACCAAGTGCAACTTCATCAATCTTTTTTCCTTGAAGATTGAATTTTTCAACCAGGTTTTTGAGGACGAATGTCATCATCTCCTTGTTGGTAGCATTGGTGTATTTTGTAAATGATTTAACGAAAGGGATACGGGTTCCACCGCAAATGACGACTTTTCTGATTTCCATGAATTCCTCCAAAAGTAGGAGGAAATTATGTCATTAAGGGGAGTTCTTGTCCAAACGCTCCATGATATCCAAAAGTGCCACGGGAAAAGGCCTCTTGTCCCAGAAAAGTCCAAGATCTTTCCTCAGCCTTTCGTTTTCCAGCTCCTCTTGTGCTGCGAAGCGCTTGTCACGCTCCTCTAAAAGGTCAATCCGACTATCACAATGCTGTCCGTCGGTAACACCGTAGACTTTTGGATTGAAGGCCAAGCAGCCATAGGGCTTGACCTCTGGTGCAATCGAACATCCCAGAGAACGGTCCATGAAGAATGGGCAGGTATAACTACGCCTGAATGTGGAGTTTTTCCCTGTGGAAATCTCCACATCCAAACGAAAATCCTTGATACATTTTTTGAGTTTGTCTTTCAATTCCTTGTCGATCCGCCCTTCACTTCGAAGCCAATTATAGACTTCTATTGTTTCAAGCGGAGTTGTTTGCATAGAATTGGCAATGAAAGTACAACACTTTCCATTACAGTCCCTGCAAGAAATCTCCCTCTCTTCAAGAGCTTTCATTTCATCAATCAGGAGTTCTCTTCTATTTTCCATTTTAGATTTTTACTTTTTTGAATTTAAGAAGAAGTGTTTTCTCATCTTTTTCTTCTACTTTGAAGCTATTACTTTCGACGCCCTCAGGAACCGGAATTGATTTTGAAAAAGAAGAAATGGAAACACTTTTGCTTTTCATATTATTTTCTTCTCTAATGTTTTCAATTCGGCTTTGTCCACTGACACTAATCATTCCATTTTCGACTTTGATGTTCAGTGAATTTCTGTCAACGCCTTCCATGTTCAATTCGTAGTGGACTTCAGAATTCTCATCCTTTCTCACTAATTCAGGACCACTATTCAATCCAGAACCAAAATCTGCAAAGTCCTTATCTGTTACCAAAGAGTTCATCATTTGATTCATCATTTCAGACTGTGCCTGCATCATCTTTCTCATACGACTGAAAGAATCTGCCATCTCTTGGTCCAAAGTTTTTGTGTTTTGGGCCAATGCCGTCGTCATAGATACTGACGTCAACAAAAAGGTAGAGAACAAAATCATCAATGTTTTCATCGTCAAACCTCTCACTTGTTAAAATATCTGATTATCCAAGCTATCAGCGAAAGAATAGCACTGATCAGCAAACTAGATGTCAGGGGAAAGTAAAAACTTCCGTTTTTCCCCTCTATCCGGATGTCTCCGGGCAATTTTCCAAGAGGGAAACTCCCCTTCCAGAAAACCAAAAAGGCACCTACTATAACCAAGCAGATGCCCACTATAATCAACCCTTTTCCAATTTCACTGTTCATGAAATCGAAATTAAATCAATTCTCTTATACATTCAACTCTTTGATGAGAGCTTCTGCCAGATCAAGTTCTTTCTTGATGCTGTCGATCGCTTCCCTGGTAAGATCAGCGTCAGACTGGATAGCATCCATTTGAGTTTGAGCTTTGTTCAGGCTTCTAAGAATGCTGTCAATCATCGCCGCTTGGATCTTCCCTTCGATCATATCTGTTGTATCAGGAAGAAGACTGGCCTCATGCTTGAACTCTTCTCTAAGCGAGTTGGTTCTTACTTCAAGATCAGCTAGTTCTTTAACAGAAACTTCTCTTTCGATCATGTATTCAGGAAGGTCGATATCCTGGGCCTGAGCGAATGTTAGTGAAATGAGTCCTAGAAGGACGAGTGTCATCAGTTTTTTCATGGTTTCCTCTAAATGGTTAAATGTCGGCCGGAATCTAACACAAAAATACGCCCCGCGGCATTGGATTATAAAAATTTCCAATCTGGTCTCTCGAAAGCCAAAAAATGGTAGTTTTTTCGGGAACTTATACACATGTAACTTTTACAACTAGGGAGAAACACTGAAAGATTTCAGCTATAATGCATTGCATTATCACTATTTGTCGCTGAGGTTGTTTTTGCGGAAGTTGTTGTCGACAGTGCTTATTCATTGCCTGCTCTTGTTTCATACAAGTGTCTGGGCCGATGTCCATGACCAGTACATCATTGAGAAGATCACCTACATTACAGACAAAGGTGATGAAGTCGACATGTCTGCTGTCCAGGATAAGATCAAAACCAAAGAAGGTGAACTCCTAAACAGTGAATATCTCACTGACGATATCCAGCTATTCATGAAGAAACTTCCTCAATATGAGCATGTCTCGGCTTCAATTGAGCCTGGTTCTGCAGAAGGAAAGGTTTATCTGAATTACACTTTCCAGAAAAAGAGAGTTGTTCGTATCGTTCGAATCATAGTTGAAGAAGGTGGAGCTGAGCTTGAAGGTCTACTTGACGGACTTGCTACCAAAAAAGGTAGGGCCTTTAGAACAGACACTCTTGAAAGAGACAAAGAGTATCTAAGAAAGACTTATGTTCGTGCAGGTTATCCCAAAGTAAAAGTTGAGCAAAAACTTGTTGAAGGAAGAAGAGAAAAGGATCTAGAGGTCCAATTCATCGTCAAACCTGGATCACAAAGAGTACGAATCAAAAAAATAAACTTCTATGGAAATCATTCTATCGGTAATGACATACTTAAAGATGTTATGAAGACTAGAACCAGAAGTTGGTTTTTGGCTTCACACCCAAGTTATAATGACTTCACACTAGAGGAAGATCTAGAAGCTGTTCTTCGTCATTATAAGGACAATGGTTTTCTTGATGTTAAGCTTCAACACGACATCAAGCTTCAAAACAATAAATACGCGTGGATCACCATCATCATAGAAGAAGGACGTCGTTATAGAGTCCGCAAAGTGACTGTTGATGGAGCGAAGGCCTTCGATAAGAATTCCATTACAAAGATTTCTGGACTCGATCGTATCAAGTACTTCTCGGAAAGAGATTTGAGACAAGGACTTCAAAAAGTCAGACAGCATTATGGAAAAAACGGATATGCATTGGTTCAGACTCTTTCAAGTTACGATCCAATGACAGGTACACTTGGTCTTCTTATCAATGAAGGAGAAAAGCAGTACGTCGAAGATATCAAAGTTGAAGGTCAGGAAAAAATGAAACCTGAAAGAATCCTTCTTGATGTCAAATTTGAAAAAGGTGATCTCGTCAACATCGAAAAAATCCAAAAGACTTTGGATAAGATGAAGGCCACTGGTTACTATTCCGATGTAAAAATTGATTACATTCCACTAGAAGGTGAAAACAAAGGAACGCTTCTTGTTCAAGTCAAAGAAGCTGGCACACAGTATATTTCATTTGGATTCGGGGCCTCTGCCGCTGGACCGAACGGATCTTTTGCCTACGGAAACAACAATCTTTTTGGTACCGGACTAGGACTTTCAATCCAGGCGATGGCTTCAGAAGAAGTTAACAGACTAGGATTGATCTTCTCAGACCCTCACCTCTTTGGTTCAGACTTTGAACTTGAGGCCAGAGTTGATTACGAAGACAGACAAGGTGATCAGTACGATCAACAAAGAATAAGAACACGAATCATGATCGAGAAAGCGATCACTGAGCAACTTCGTCTAGGTTTTGGTGCTCGTTTCGAGTTCGTCACTCTTGATGACATGGCCGAAGGTTATCAGGCACAAAATGTGGATGTGAGAAAAGAAACAAGAATTATCGGGATGATCTCCACTCTGGTTTATAAGAATGAAACCAGAGATTCTGCAGGCGACGTGAAGAAAGGTCACAGAATCAAGATGGCACTTCTTCCTTCTTATGCAGATGAAGGTGCTTACTTGAAGGCCTTTACTGAAATCGTTGGTTCTGTTTCTCTTGGTGAAAATAGTTCTGGAGCCAGCCACACATTAAGTGGAAGAATTACTATTGGTTACGCTTCTGACAAAGCTCCAGTATTTGAAAAATTCTATGCTGGTGGAATCGGAACCATCAGAGGATTCGATTCGAGATCCATCACTCCAAACAACAGTGGGGTTGGTGCCAATGCCTTGATCAGCATGAATGCAAGTTACTCTTTCCCATTGATCAAAAATAGGATCAAGGGAGTTGTTTTTATCGAAGCCGCTTCAGTAGGAACAAGTTTCAGCAGCATGGGAAGTCTCCGTGCAGTAGGTGGTCTTGGAGTTCGGGCCAATCTTCGTGACACATTTCTTGGAACCAGCCTTGAAGCTGGATACGCACATCCTCTGATCAGTCAGGATGGCGATAGACTAAAACCTTTTTACTTCATGTTTGGAGAATACGACCCTGCTTATGACTTATAAGAAACTATTGCACCTATTGATCGTTGTTTTCTCTCTCTCGTTCAGCACTGTTCACGCTGAACTGGGAGCTCCTGCCACTGATTCGGATATTGCCGATTATCAAGCAGAACTCTTGGATCTCCAAGACAGAACAGCGCCACGCTGGGAAGAACTTTATGAAAACCAAAACACTCCTGAGTGGGTCAAGGAACAAGATGAATTGGGTCTTGCAGGTATTGTTTATTCAAAAGGATTCTTGAATCCTAGAGTTTCAAGAAGAGTCATGCCTGACCAACAAAACGGTTGGCTAGCTGTTGATACCGTAAGTCTTGGACCAAGTCTGATTCAGCAATTGACTACTTTGACTGCCAACGTTCTATTCAATCACTATGTGATGCCAGGTCTTCAAGCTGGTGCGATCAACGAGCAATCTTTTGTAAATGTCAGACATTATCCAACATACAAGGATGCTCTACTTGCAGAGCCATTCAATTTTGAAAACGTTCCTATGTCCAAAGATGAGTTTTCTAAAATGCAGGAAGGAGAAGTATTCTCAACTGTGACAACTGGTGGAGTATTTGTCAGATATGGTGGGAGTCTACTTGATCTACTTGGAATTTCACTTCCTGTTTATATCAACATCGGACCAAGAGCAAAACTTACAGTTAAGCAATCATTGAAAATTTCAATCTCTAAAGCTGAAGAAGACTATGTCTACTTGAGTGTTGAAAGAGCAAGAGATATTGGAAAAGGTTTTGGAATCGGTTTTGGTATTTTCTTTGATGATATCATCGATATTCCAGTTACAATCGGTATCAACTCAATGAGTGGATACTCGCCACTTGTTTTCAACATCAAAACTTCTGACAAAAAAGTTAAGAGTTTGGTTTTCAAAATTGATATGAGAACTGCAAATGGCCAAAAAGCCTATAGGGCCTTCCTTTCAAAAGATTTCTCAGAGCTTGAGATGCTAGCCGCTGATGACAATGATGAATCAGTCACTCTTGAAATGATCAAGGAAGGCGATATTCATACTCGTGAAGTCAATGCTGCAATCGATCTCATTATTTGGAGAGCCGGATACCGTAACATCTTTCAAGAAGGACGCTTTACTACCATGGTAAGAGGATCTCAAAGATTTGATTACGTGGAAATCTCAAAGCAAAGTATCCACGACAGAAAGTGGCTTTCAAACTACGAAACATTCTCGGATAAAGTTTCAGTACTCGTCCCACTCAATCATGATCAAAAAGGATTTGTAGTCGATACTCATATATTCTATACAGACACAAAGACTTATGGTGAAGAACTCATGGGGCTCTCGGGTGATCTTGAGAATAGAGGGACTGGTCTTGGTCTTCCAATTACTGTAAACGCCGATCACAACTATGGAAAAACACAAGTCGATGTAAAAGTAAGATTCACTTCACTTGGTTTGAAAAAAATAATTGAAGGTGAAGAAGAAGATTTCTGGATTGCTGCTGGTCTGGCCGTTGGTCTTCCTGATCCATACCAAATCATCTCTGATATTGATCGAGAAGACTTCATTCGTCGTGCAAGAAGTAGAGATATCAGAAGACAAAGAGAGCGTGCTCTCGACAGGGCCGAAGACATCGTTGATGCCCTTAGAAGAATCAAACGCGAACCAAAAATGGAAGCCAAATCAAGAATCGTATTGAACGAGCTTAAGAGTTCAAATGCTGATGGCCTCCATAAAGCAATGATGGACTTGGCCGGTCTGAACAATTTAATAGTCAACGGCATCATCAGAGGCCGAGGATTTTAATTAAGTTTCAATAATTTAGAGCACCCTACTTGTAATAAATAATCAATAAGTTAGGTGCTCTTCCGTAAGCTTTTCTTGAACTATTCCAAAACCGACCAAAACGCCCTATTTTATTGGTGTTTTCACCATTTCCAATGTTTTTTATTTTTTTCTATCTACCTGAAATTATAAGACCTATTTTCAAAAGATTTTCCTTCTTTATACCGATGATAAAATTAAGGCGGTGCACGAAAGACGCATTCTAGAAAAGTCTTCGTGATTCCAAAGGGTTGAATGGGGAAATTGATCAATATCCTACTTATTCTCACGTTAGTGGCGTTTGCTGGCTGTAAAGCCGGTGGGGGCGGTCCTATTCGTGTAGATGAAACCAGCGGTTCTGGGGGTGGTGGATCTGATCGTGATGACGGTGCTATTTCAGAGTCTCCAGTCAAACTCGCCTATTCAATTCAACCTGTTTCGACATTCGAAAACTCCAACATTCAACCTGGTTTTGGGATTGTCGTTCTCTTGCAAGACGCCTATGGAAACACCGTTAACTCAAATCTCCCTGTCACCCTTGCATTTGCCAATGATGCTTCCGGAGGATCGGCGACACTCAACGGGACACTTACTCAAAATGCCGTTGGTGGTGTTGCAACTTTCACCGACATCTCTATCGACACTAGTGGAAACTCATATACATTCAATGCCACTTCCCCAGGGTTGTTGAATGCTGTCTCAAGTTCGTTTGATATTTTTGTCAACACTGCTTCCCAACTTGTCTTCACGACAGACCCAACTAGCACGACGGCCGGTTCAAATATTTCTTCAATCGTTGTTGAGATACAAGACCCAAGTTTTGTTACAGTTCCTATCAACACACAGATCACTTTGAGTTTCGCCAATGATGCTTCTGGTGGTTCAGCAACTCTTGGTGGAACACTAACAACGACATCAATCAACGGAGTTGCAACTTTCAGTGATATCAATATCGACAAAGCAGCGGCTGGTTATACACTGACTGCCTCAACCTTCGGACCATTGACCCCTGATACGTCGACTGCTTTCAACATCACTCCAGGTGCTATAAGCAATGTTGCTCTGACAGTTACAGGTGCTGGCAATATAGACGCTGATGGCGTTGCAACGACAACTCTTCAAGCTACAGTAACTGATGCCTATGCCAATCCGATCTCAGGCCAAAATGTCACATTGAATATTCCAGTTAATGGAGGTTCAACCACCAACCCAGCGGTGACTAATGGCTCGGGCGTAGCCAGTTGGACTCTGACTTCAAGTAATACAGCTGGAACATATGCCTACACAGCAACGGCCGGCGCCATAACTTCAAGTTCAGTCAATGTTGTATTTGATCCGACAATTTTATTGGTGACCATCAATCAGCGTGGCATTCAACCGGACCCAGATACAACTCTTCCGATTGAATTCGACATTGTTTTTTCAGATCCTATCACACCAGGGACTTTTACGACTGCTGACATTACTCAGAACGGAACAGCTACTGGAGTCACCTGGAATCTGATCAATCTTGGAGATAATAGGAACTATACTCTCCAAGCGACAACAGCGAGTTCAGGAACCATTGTTCCCAGTATCGCGGCCAATATGGTTTCAACTCCAAATGCTATTCTAAATACAGCTTCGACATCAACAGATAATTCTGTCACTTACATACCTGCGGTTCCTGTGACCATCAACCAGCAAGGAGCTCAAGCAGATCCAACCGCATCAACACCTATTTTATTTGATGTCGTTTTCGGAGAGGCCATCAATCCTGCAACATTCACGACTGCAGATATTACTCAAGGCGGTAGTGCAACAGGAGTTACATGGAACATTATCAACTCTGGAGACAATACTAACTTCACTCTTCAGGCGACAGGTGTCACAACTGATGGAACAATTGTTCCAAGCATGGCGGCCAATGTTGTTCAAACAACTCTTGGTGCCAACAACTCTTCTTCAACTGCAACAGATAACTCTGTAACTTACAGAACCAAGATCAATGTCACAGTTAATCAGAATGGTGCCAACCCTGATCCTGATGACACTCTTCCTGCAAACTTCGATGTCGTTTTCTCGGAAGCAATTGATCCCACAACATTCACCACAGGTGATATTACTCACAGTGGATCAGCAACTGGAGTCACCTGGAACATAATCAACTCTGGAGACAATAGAAACTTTACACTTCAAGCTACTGCCACGACATCTTCAGGAACTTTGATTCCAAGCCTAGCGAATGGGATTGTCTCTACGACTTATGGTGCAACCAACAACGCTTCAAGTTCAACTGATAACTCAATCACCTTTGCACCGTTATTTAACGTAACGATAAACCAACAAGGAGCTCAAGCTGATCCAACTGCTGCTGTTCCTATTCAATTTGACGTTGTTTTCTCTGAGGCCATTAATTCAGGGACTTTCACTACAGCTGACATCGTACAAAACGGAACAGCAACAGGTATCACCTGGAACATCATAAACTCAGGTGATGACACCAACTTTACTCTTCAGGCCACTGCCATCACTGGAGATGGAACTGTCGTTCCAAGCATAAATGCAACGACAATTAATTCAGCTGTTGGTGGTAACAATAATGCTTCAAGTAGTACTGATAACTCCGTGACTTATAAAACGACTTTCAATGTCACAGTGAACCAACAGGGGGCACAAGCCGATCCAACGGCTTCGACACCTGTTCAATTTGATATTGTTTTTTCAGAAGCAATCAATTCTGCAACTTTCACGACTGCAGATATTACACAGAACGGAACTGCAACTGGTATCACTTGGAATATCATCAACTCGGGTGATGACACCAACTTTACTCTTCAGGCCACTGCCATCACAGGAGATGGAACTGTCATTCCAAGTATCGCTGGGTCAGTAGTCCAAACGAGCTATGGAGCCAATAACAATGCTTCAACAAGTACAGACAATTCGGTACTCTACAATACGACCTTCTCTGTGACAATTAACCAACAAGGGGCTCAAGCAGATCCAAGCTCCGCTCTGCCTATTCAATTTGATGTTGTATTTGGAGAAGCTGTTGATGCCACAACATTTACAACAGCTGACATCACTCAGAATGGAACCGCCTCAGGAGTTACTTGGAATATCATCAACTCTGGTGACAATATCAACTTCACTCTTCAAGCAACAGCGGCAACGAGTTCAGGAACCATTATTCCAAGCATTGCTTTGAACTTGATCCAAACAAGCTATGGAGCCAACAACACTGCAAGCACAGCGACTGATAATTCTGTAACCTACATACCGCCTTTCGATGTCACCATCAATCAACAAGGTGCTCAAGCTGATCCTACTGCTGCAGTTCCTATTCAATTTGACGTTGTTTTCTCTGAGGCCATCAATTCTGCCACTTTCACAACAGCTGACATCACACAAAATGGAACAGCAACAGGTATCACTTGGAACATCATCAACTCGGGTGATGACACCAACTTTACTCTTCAGGCCACTGCCATCACGACAGATGGAACAGTTATTCCAAGTATTGCGGCCAATATAGTTCAGACAACCCCTGGTGCAAACAATAATGCTTCCACCAGCACAGATAACTCTGTAACTTACAACACAACTTTCAATGTGACGATCAATCAGCAAGGAGCACAAGCTGACCCAACGGCTTCGACTCCTGTCCAGTTTGATGTCGTTTTTTCTGAAGCGATTAATGCCGCGACATTTACTGCAGCTGATATTACTCAGAACGGAACGGCCACAGGAATCACATGGAACATTATCAATTCCGGTGATGATACAAATTTTACTCTTCAAGCAACTGCAATAACCGGTGATGGGACAGTCATCCCAACCCTTAATTCAAGTGTTGTTCAAAGCCCTATTGGCGGAAACAATAATGCTTCAACCAGTACAGATAACTCTGTACTCTACAATACTACTTTCACTGTGACAGTGAACCAGCAAGGAGCTCAGGCCGATCCAAGCTCTGCACTACCTATACAATTTGATGTTGTATTTGGAGAAGCTGTTGATGCCACGACATTTACGACAGCTGACATAACCCAGAATGGAACGGCCTCTGGTATTACTTGGAACATCATCAACTCAGGTGACAGTATTAACTTTACTCTTCAAGCAACTGCAGCGACTAGTTCAGGAACCATCATACCAAGCATTGCCATCAATCAGGTTCAAAC
>JBFEVX010000205.1:0-2410 GCA_041546685.1 Bacteriovoracaceae bacterium
GAAATAAATACGGAATTTTATTGCCAAAAAGGTCCTCCGAAGGTAATTATACCCCTTCGTAGCATGTTGATTTTGTAAGTTGATAGGAGTTCCCATGCCTAAGATGAAGACGAGAAGAGCTGTTGCTAAAAGATTTAAAGCTACTGCTTCAGGAAAATTGAAAAGAAAAAGACAAGGATTGAGACACATCCTCGAGAAGAGATCTCAAAAATCAAAGAAGAGAGCGGTCAAAACTGACTACGTTCACGAATCTGATATGAGACAAATTAAAAGATGCCTTCCAGGCGTTTAATTAATTAAATTAACAAACTGAAACTTGGGCCGACTGGACAAAAGAATTTTTTCTTCCCAAGAATTCGTTAGTAGGAGTTATACATGTCAAGAGTAAGAAGAGGCTTTAAGGCCAGAAGAAGAAGAAACAAAATCCTTAAGCTTGCTAAAGGTTTTCACTTCGACAGAAGAACAAAATATAAGCACGCAGCTACTACAGTATTCCGTGCTCTACATAACAGCTACATCGGTAGAAGACTTCTTAAAAGAGATATGAGAAGACTTTGGGTAACAAGAATTTCAGCTGCAACTAAAATCCTTGATACTAACTACAGCAAATTCATGGGTGCTCTTAAAAAGAAAGACATTCAATTGAACAGAAAAATGCTTTCTGAAATCGCAGCGACTGATTTCGAAGGATTCAAAGCTGTTGTTCAAGCTGCTAAATAAGAAATTTAAAAAATTTTTTATATTAAAGAAGCTCCCTTAGGGGAGCTTTTTTTATTTCTAAAGATCTGATTCAGATCACCTTTTTTGAATAGACGAAAAATAGTTTGACATGCCAAACCTCGGGGCATATTACTTCACTATAGTGAGGTAAGAATGAATTTACTCGACGTCAGAACAGGACAGAAAACGCTGCTAAAAGACTTCAGTTCTAACCAATCAGTTCACTTTAAGCTCTTAAGCCTTGGTGTACTTCCAGGAGATGAAGTTGAAGTGATGGGAAGAGCTCCATTTGGTGGACCTATTTCCATCAAGCATGGTTCTCAAACTTTCTTCGCCCTTAGAAGAACAGAGGCCAAGTTGATCGAAGTCGAGATTCAGGAGTCATGATGTTAAAGCAAGTAGAGGCCACAATCCTTTTAATAGGGTTTCCAAACGCAGGTAAATCCACTTTTTTCAATCTTCTAACAGGTGGAAACAGAAAAGTATCAAACTACTCTGGAGTTACTGTCGATGTTGGACAAGGTGAACTTGTCTCCAACAAAGAAGAAGGTCTTCAGTTGAATTTGGTTGATCTTCCTGGTGTATATAACTTAATTCCAACCAGTATTGATGAAGCGGTCACAGTTCAATCACTTCTCGATCTGGATGACTATCACCAAGCTGACAAAGTCGTCGTACTTCTTGATAACCAAAGACTTGAAGCTTCATTGAGCCTTGGACTTGCAGTTCGTGATGTTGTGGGTGAAGAGAACCTTGTATTTGTCATTAACAAAGATGATGAAGACACTCTGAGTGGCGGAGTAAGTCAGGCCCTTGAGAAAGAAACTGGCGTTAAGACACTTACTACATCTGCGTTACAAAATGACGGTAAACTACTCGATGAGTTTTTAAGAACTCTTTCCTATGCCAACAAAATCAACCTCAAAAACAAACTACCAATGACAGAGGAGTCTTTGACATATTTTTCAACGACTCCTGCATACGAGAGGATCTCAGTCGTTTCAGAAAAAGAAGTTTCAAGTACCATTAATTGGTACCATGACAAGGCCAGAGATGTCCTTTCCAAGGTGAATAGACCAAAAGAAACACGATCTGGAATAACAGAATCCATTGATAGAGTAGTTCTAAATCCATTTCTTGGTGGAATTATTTTCTTTGGAATTTTCTATCTAATTTTCCATGCCCTTTATACTTGGGCCGGTCCAGTTATGGATGTGGTTGAAGGTTCAGTTACATGGATTGGAGAACAAGTCGGAGGAATTCTTCCCGAAGGACTTTTGAACAGCTTGGTCGTTGATGGAATCATTGGCGGAGTCGGTGGCGTTCTCGTTTTTCTTCCTCAGATCATGTTCTTGTTTTTTCTATTAAGTCTGCTTGAACAGTCTGGATATATTTCTCGTGCAGCAGTCGTGACGGATAAAATGATGGGATTTTTTGGTCTTAACGGGAAGGCCTTTCTTCCATATATGTCAGGCTTTGCTTGCGCCATACCTGGAATTATGGCCGCTAGAACAATCTCTAATCCTAGAGAGAGAATGGCAACGATTATGACATTGCCATTGATTACTTGTTCCGCAAGGTTACCTGTTTATATACTTTTGGTAGGAACATTTGTTCCATCGACAACGGTTCTAGGTGTCTTCAATGCTCAGGCGCTCTCCTTCTTTTTCCTTTACTTCCTAGGAAGTGC
>JBFEVX010000043.1:0-27522 GCA_041546685.1 Bacteriovoracaceae bacterium
CAAAAAGGCGATCAGCAGAATAAAGAGAATAAAGACGATAAAAAAGACAAGGAAAAAGAAAAAGATAAGTCGAAAGATGCAGATAAGAAAAAAGAACAAGAAGAGAAAAACAAGAAGCTAACAAATAAGCCTCAGTCTCTGGAAGAAAAAGAAGAAGAGCTAAAGAAAAAAAGAAAAATGGTGAAGATCCCGGCCATGTTGAAACAAATTATGGATACAGACCGGCAACTACAGAAAAAATATCAGGATACATCTACAAGAGATAGAACAAAAAGCAGACTAAGGAAGGACTGGTAGAAATGAAGACGTTAATAGTAGGAATATTGCTTCTGTACTCGACTCTTCTCTGGGCCGACAATACAGTTGATGTAAAAATTGATCCACAAAATCCTATTGCGGGTGAAAACTTCACCTTATTGTTTGAGATAAATACAAACTTTGAAGGAAAACCTTATATTTCATTTGACCCAGGCGGATTAAATGTACTCGGACGTGAAGAAAGAGGTGTCGCGATCTCTACGACAATAGTTAATGGGAAATTTTCAACCAAGAGAACTATAAAGTATGCATATGAGTTGGTTTCACCTCGCGCAGGAAGATTCAATATTAGAAATATTGAAGTTGAATTGGGTAACAAGAAAATCAAGGCAAAAGGAATTTCAATTCAAGTTAACAAAGAAGCTCCTCGCGCGAGAAACGTCTTTGTTCTGGCAGATGTTTCTAAAACCGATGTTTATTTGGGCGAGGGGATCGATGTCAGATACTACCTCTATTACAAAATTCCAGTAGGGGGAACGGAAATCAAGGAATTTCCAAAGTTGAACAGGTTCATAAAACGCTTTCACATGACTAATGAAAGAATAGAGACGGTTCAATATCAAGGTGAAATCTACAAGCGAGTCTTGAAGTATTCAGCAAGGGTGTACCCTGAGAAAACTGGAAAAGCCTATATCGACTCCCTCCGGTTGAACGTCCAGTACAGTGATGGCTATACAAATTCACCATTTGGAAGCTTCGGCCTACAGCTTAGAAAATATAGAACGAGAAGTATTTCGTCTGCAAGAGTTGATATCAATGTAAAGCCGCTACCTTCAGAAAATGTACCACCAAGTTTCACTGGGCTGGTTGGCCGACATGATTTCAAAGTGGGCGTAAACAGAGTAAAACACATCGTTAATGAGCCAATAGAACTCAGATTGACTGTTACAGGACCAGGGGCTCTTGAAAACCTTGATGCTCCAAATATCTATTCACATCCGGAACTAGAGAAGTTCGATACAAAAACGGAAATGAATGAACTTAACAGGCAAACAGGATCTAAAGTTTTCGAATATACATATTTGGCCCGGAATGAAATGCAAATTGATAACTTTAAGAAGGAATTGTCTTACTTCAACCCCGAAAGTAATCGATATGAAACAGTTGTAGTAGATGTGCCAGGTATTACAGTCGGTGGAGGTTCTGCTGCGAACAGAGGAGTACTGGTCAACTCCAACAAGGACAGCTCACAAGATCAAGGAACATCAAGTCCAACAACAAAAGAGATTGTTAATGTAGAGAGGGGTTTAGTTGGACCAATCTTTCATGAAAGTTTCGAAACTCGTGCTGGGGGGGTCTTTTCAATTCTTAATTGGATATTCTCAATTCTGTTAGCAGGATTAGTTTTATCTCTGTTACTGGAACATTACAGAGAGTCGGCCCATGATGATGACTTTGTGAAACTTTGCAAAAAAATTAAGAAAAACGGAATCAACTATTCAAATCTATTTGATTTAATGGAAAAACTACGAGAAGTTGTCCCAGAAGGTCAAAAGAAGGCCATTTCAGAGATTGTTGCCTCTACTACAGCTGATGAAGAAACAAAGAATTACTTCAAGTACATTGTAGAAGAAAGTGAGAAATCGACATTTGATGATGGTAAGGCAAGAAATCTTAACTATGATGAAAAATACTTCAAGTCGTTGATGAAGTATTATGAAAAGCAGAAGAGAAATGAAAATACTGGAAGCCAATCAGCCGAATTTTAAAATTGATGATAAAGGACCATTTGGTCTCACGATTGGAAACTTTGATGGTGTCCATCTCGGACATAAGGATTTATTGAAACGAGTAAGAGAGGCGACGGAAAAAAATGGTCAGAAGATGATTGTTATGACGTTTGTTCCTCACCCGATCAAGATCATCAAAGGAGCGACTTCATTTCTTTTGAATACTTACCATGAAAGAAGATGTTTACTTGAAAGTCTTGATGTTGATTATCTTGTAGAAATACATTTTACTCGTGATTTGAGTACGCTGAGTCCAGAAAAATTTCTTAGTGATTATATTTTGAGTATCGAAGGTGTAGAGGGATTGTATCTTGGATATGATTTTGCTTTTGGCAGTAATAAGGCCGGAGACCATGAGTTTGTTACAAATTTTTGTAAGGGGAAATGTAACGTTGAAATTCAGCCCGAATTCAATATGAATGGCGAAGATGTTTCATCATCTGTGATCAGAAAGCATTTAACTGAAGGTCAAATCTTGGCTGCTAACAACTGCCTTGGGCGAGAACATTTTATATCCGGTCGAGTAGTGAAGGGGGCAGAGAGGGGGAAGCAGATAGGTATTCCAACTGCAAACATTGAGTTTGACTCAGATCTCATCGTTCCCAAAAGAGGAGTCTACATTACTAAAACGAAATATAAGGACCAGTTATATTTTTCAGTAACGAATATTGGAAAAAACCCAACCTTCAAATCTGATGAAGTGATGAGTGTTGAAACACATCTTTTAGACTTTGATAATGATATCTATGGAGATGAGATTTCAGTCTACTTCATCGACAGAATCAGAGATGAAAGAAAGTTTGATTCAGTGAATGAACTCATTTCACAAATCAAAAAAGATGTTGAAACAGCAAGAGAGCGTTTTAAGTTATGATCAAACTTGGCCTTCTCGGACGTGATATATCACATTCTAGATCCCAGGAAATTTATCAAAAATTACTACGCCGTGAAATCGACTATACTCTGTTTGATTATCCCGATGAGAAAGAAATACCAAACATCGATACATTTTTTGATAATGTTCAGGGGTTAAGTATAACAGCGCCCTATAAAAGGGTATTTCTGAGTGAAGTTCACTTGGTGCCAGAGATAAAAAAACTAAATGCCATAAACTGCATTCGCAAAACAGATAATGGTTATGAGGGTACAAACACCGACTATCTTGCGTTAGAAGAGATCCTTCTCAGTTACAAAAATATTGTTGATAGCCTGGGAGTAATTCTTCTTGGAGATGGTGCAATGGCAACCGTGTTGCTTGAGCTCTTTAAAAAACTATCAATAGAACACGTACAGTTTTCACGAAAAATGACTCCTAATTTTGAAGACATTGAATTGACTAAAAAGCATTTTAAAAAAGCTGGCAAGATCGTTGTCATCAACGCTTGCTCAAGAAACTATCTTTTTAATGGAGTAATTGACTCGGAAATTGATTTCTACGATTTGAATTACTCTAACGAAAAACAGGAAAAATTTTTTAATTCTAGACCAAATAAGTACACCGATGGAATCGAGCTACTAGAGGGGCAGGCAAGACATGCCCTGACTTTTTGGGGAATAGAGTAAAATAGTCGGAATTCACAACTTATTATTTTTACAGAAATCTTTTAAGAGAGCCTACAAAATTCCGATAACATAGAAGACTCTAATTAATTTTTTGAGAAGACTATGTTTAGAAAACAATTTGCTGATGTCATTGGTAAGACCGGTATGGTTCCCTTGAAGGACCTTCGGCCACTTATGGGTGATCAGGAAGGAAATTCTGTTTCTGAATTTGGACTGCTCGACTTTGAATTCTTTGATGACGTTAAGTTCGCTAAGCAAGTAGCTGATAATTATAAACTTACTTTTATTGATCTCTCAAAGGCCAAGATTCAAGATCGAATGCTTAAGAGATTGAAGAAAGGTACGATTATAGATTTTCGTGCCATTCCTATTCAAAAAACGGCGAAGGCCGTATCTGTTGCGATTTATGACCCTTCAATAGTTGAAATGAAACAAGAGCTTCAAACTGCTCTACAAAGTCCGGTTGAATTCATTCTCACAAACCTTTCTGCTTGGAAAAGCATATTCGAGAGAATTGAAGAATCAATTGATGAGCTTTTAGATACCGTTAAAGAAGTAAGGGCCAATGTTGAAGAGGAAGAAGAGGTCAAGGAAGAAGACATCGGTGAAGATGTTATTAACTATGTGAATAAGATTCTTGCAGAGGCTTTTATCAAAAAGTGTTCTGATATTCATGTTGAGCCTTATGAGAAAGCATTTAGGATCAGGTTTCGAGTAGATGGCACACTCCAAGAAGTTGCTAGACCAAATATGAACTTGATTGCTCCACTTGTTTCGAGGCTTAAGATTTTGAGTCAGTTGGATATTTCTGAGAAGAGAAAGCCACAAGATGGAAGGATCAAGTTGTCTATTGGCGGGAAGCCGATTGACTACAGGGTTTCTACACTACCAACTCTATTCGGTGAGAAGATTGTTCTTCGACTTCTTGATCAGTCAAATCTTCAGTTGGACATGACAAAACTTGGTTTCGAGAAAAAGCAAATTACTGTATTTCAAAATGGTATTCATCAACCCTACGGAATGTGTCTAGTTACCGGCCCTACCGGTTCAGGGAAAACAACAACACTATATTCTGCTCTTGCCGAGCTTAACCAAGTCGGTACAAATATCTCCACAGCAGAAGATCCTGTTGAATTTAACCTTGAAGGAATTAATCAGGTTAACGTGAGAAAAGAGGTAGGCTTAACGTTTGCTTCAGCGCTCAAGGCTTTTCTAAGACAAGATCCAGATATTATCATGGTAGGTGAGATCAGAGATATTGAAGTTGCCGAAATTGCAGTTGAAGCTGCTCTTACCGGTCACTTGGTTTTATCCACTCTGCATACAAATGATGCTCCTTCAACAGTATCTCGTCTTTTGAATATGGGAATCGAACCATTTCTTCTAACCGGTTCTTTGAACGTAGTTGTTGCACAAAGGCTCTGTCGTAGGATCTGTGCAAATTGCAAAGTACCTGGCGATTCAACAGTTGAAGAGATTATCGCCTGTGGAGTTGCACCCTCATCCGCACAAAAAATCAAAACAATGAAAGGCAAAGGTTGTGAAACCTGTGGGGGAAGTGGATACAAAGGTCGTGTTGCCATTTACGAAGTCTTGGATCTTACACCAGGTGTAAAAGAAGCTATTCTTCGCAACGCGAGTTCTGATGAAATTAAAAAGCAAGCTATAAAAGATGGAATGAAAACACTCCGGATGGCGGCCTTGACGAAGGTGGCGCTCGGAGAAACTACTTTGGAAGAAGCCGTGAGGAACTCGGCTGCTGATAAGTTTTAAAGGAGTGGGCCATGAGCTCAGGAACGAAGACGACTACAAAAACAGCATCGAAGGCAGACAGGAGTTTTTCAAAAACTCGTCAAGCCGGAGTTGGGGATAGTGTCAAGATTCAGCAACTTTTCAAGTTGATGGTAGAATCGGGTGCTTCTGATTTGCATCTAACACCTTCAACTCCTCCTGGACTTAGAGTCAATGGTGAGATTGTTAGAGTAAAGATTCCTCCTTTGACCCCGGCGGACAGTAAAAGACTTGTATATCAAATTCTTTCTGAGGAACAAAAAGCTGAATTTGAAAAGAACCTTGAACTTGACCTTTCGTTTGGGATCAAAGGATTGGCCAGATTCAGGGCTAACGTCTTTTATTCCAAGGGTGGGGTTGCAGCAGTATTCAGGCTTATTCCGAGCATTATTCCTGACTTTAAAGCATTGAACCTTCCAAGAGTTCTTTTGGAGATGACTGAGGTGAGTAATGGTTTGATTCTGGTTACTGGCCCAACAGGTTCCGGTAAATCAACTACTCTTGCAGCCTTGATCGACAAGCTTAACGATACCGAAGCTGGACATATTATTACGCTGGAAGATCCAGTGGAATTTGTTCACCCACATAAAAACTGTATTGTGAACCAAAGAGAAATTGGAGCAGATTCATTAAGCTTTTCGAACTCACTTAAATCTCTTTTGAGACAGGATCCAGATATCGTTCTAGTTGGGGAACTAAGAGATGTTGAAACTATTGAGGCCGCATTGACGATTGCAGAAACTGGTCACTTGGTTTTTGGAACACTACACACCAACTCTTGTGTACAGACCATTAACAGGGTTATTAACGTTTTTCCTGCTCACCAGCAGGACCAGGTTAGAACTCTGCTTTCTTTCGTTTTACAGGGTGTTGTTTCGCAGCAGCTCCTTCCGAAAAGTTTTGAACCAGGAAGGGTTGCGGCACTCGAAATTTTATTGCCTACACCTGCGATCAGAAACCTGATTCGTGAAGATAAAATTCACCAGATTTATTCTCAGATGCAGGTCGGTCAGGAAAAAACAGGAATGATGACAATGAACCAAAGCTTAGCCACTTGGGTTGAGAAAGGTGTATTGGATGCAGATACCGCAATGGCCTATACAACCATGCCAGAGGAACTTGCACAGAAACTTGGCGTGAAAGGAAAGTCATACTGATAAATGGGAACGTATAAATGGGAAGGGCTCGACAAAAAAGGTAAGAGAGCTCATGGACACGTTGTTGCTAGAAATGAGAAGGAGGCAAGAAAGATTCTCCGATCACAAGGCGTGCGCCCAAAAAAGCTGACCCCACCATCTTTTCTTGAATTTGATATTTCTGAATGGATGATTGAAAACGGATATGCCAAGGGTTTTGGGGTAAAAGAACTTACCATGTTCACTAAGCAATTATCGATCATGATCAATGCAGGTGTTCCAATCATTCAATCTCTTGAGATTCAAACAAAGTCGGAAAAACATCCCGTCTTAAAAAGAACAATTAAAGAGATAGCGAGAGAAGTAAGTGAAGGTATGACTATCGCAGAAGCTATGAGGAAACAAAGAGGATTTTCTCCTCTATATTGTAACCTTGTAAAAGCCGGTGAATCGGCCGGTATTCTGGATCAGATTCTCTCTAAGCTTGCTGATCACATGGAGAAGCAGGAAAAAACGAAAGCTCAGATTAAATCTGCGATGATGTATCCTGCCATCGTTGTTCTAGTTGGTATTGGTGTTATTTACGCCTTGATGGTTTTCGTTGTACCTCAGTTTATGGGGATGCTTGAAAGCTCGGGGCAGGAAGTTCCTGCTATCACCCAGTTTGTTGTAGATACATCCATATTTTTTCAAAATTATTCAATTCATATCATCCTGGGACTTGGTATTATCGTTTGGCTTCTTGCCAATTTTATCAAATCAAAGTTTGGTAAGCCTATCTTTGATAAATTCATGATGGGTGTACCAGTATTCGGCGGAATTGTTATCAAAGGGAACTTGTCATCATTCAGTCGAACAATTGCGACGATGTTGAGTTCAGGTATTGCACTTGTTGATGCATTGGATATCTGTGTTGATACTTTGGATAATGTGATTATTGCAGAAGATATTAGAGAAGTTAAAAGACAGGTTGTTCAAGGTAAAACCATGTATGATCCACTTGCTCGTATCAGTTACTTCCCTGAGATGGTTGCCTCGATGATTAAAATTGGTGAACAGACCGGTAGCTTGGATGCCATGTTCTTGAAAATATCAGATGTTTTTGAAGATGAAGTAAATACTCTTGTTGGTGGTATGACGAAGATGATTGAGCCAATTATTATTGTCGTCCTAGGCGGAATCGTAGCTACGATCCTAGTTGCCATGTATTTACCAATATTTATGTCTGCCGGAGGGGCTTGATAAGGTGCTGAAATACCGTCTCAACCTTAATTTTCCCCTTGAGCTCGTTGTGGCCCTTATTGGTGTTACAATTTTATAAGTAGATATTTTCACTGGATTGTCGTTCTCAGAATTATTGAGGTCGATCTTGGTTCAGGGAAATGAATTGTAAATAATGAGCCAATCTTAATTTGGGTCATAACAAAAATTTTTTGATCATCTCAATTGATCAAGGAGGTAAACCATGAAACAGGTAAACGTTTCAAATCAAGACGGGTTTACGCTGGTGGAGCTTATGGTGGTTGTTGCCATCATTGGTATTCTTTCAGCTGTAGCCATTCCTAACTTTAAAAAGTACCAGGCGAAGTCAAAAACATCTGAAGCTAGACTTCAGTTGGCCGCTGTTTATGCTGCTGAAACTTCACTTCAATCAGACTTCGATGCTTATGCTGAATGTCTGGAGTACGCTGGGTACACTGGACCAGGTGGGAACAACTACTATGCAGTAGGGATTCTTGGGAACAGTGGTGCCATGGCTATCGTTAATGCTAACGGTGCAGCTGGTGGTTGCATTGGTGGTGTTGGAAATCAATCTTGGGCTGGTGTGAAGTCGGTTGGGGGTTATGTTGCCGCTACAGGTGATATTGCCCAGATCAATACTGCTGGCCGTTTTGACAACGCTCTTGCATCTCCAACTGTGGATGCTGCCGGTAACGGTTTTGTCGCTGGGGCCATTGGTGCTGTTGCTCCAAGTGAGAACACTGCAGCTCTTGCTTCCAAATGGGCAATTGATGAAAACAAGCGTTTGATTGAAATCAATAGAGGCTACTAAGAATTCAGAATAGTTCTTAAATTTAAGGGGAGCGTTTTTTACGCTCCCTTTTTTTTATCTCGAATTTGTCCCAAGACTTTGGAGCAATATAAACATTATTAGATAAGACATAAGGATTTCCCTCTAAATCATTCTGATTACAGTTCGAGCCTGAATTATTGAGGCAGCTCAAATCAATTTCAGCTCTAAGTGAGTACATTGAATTCCAATATCTATTTTTGATGTAATCATCAGGAGCTTTTTCCCAAGCAGATTTCAGCATTAAAAAGAGGCTGTTTAGATCGTTGGACTCTCTCATAAGCTTTGCAGTAATGCTTGGAAGGATCGGAAAAGTGCTCATGAGTTTTGGGTGATTTTTAATCTTTAAGAACCGTTCGATTCCTTTTTCCTTGTCTCCAATTTCATATATATAGTTAAAACCAGCCAGGTAATTGAGCCAGAGATCACTCTCGAAAACAATGAGCCCCTTATTGTAAATTTCCTCTGCTCCAAAAACATCATCTTTGATGACACTTAAATACTGTCCGCCATAGTAATAAGCTTCATACATAAGAGGTTCCAAGTCAGTGATTGTATCAAAGCGTAAAAACATCCAACTATTGAGATCATTCTCCTTGTAATGCTGAATGTCTGAAAAGAGGAGTGTATGCATCCAGAGTAGACTGGAAACCATTCGAGCATTTCCGATACTGGTAAATTTTAAAAATGTGCCATTGTAATTTGTCGCCCGATCTTCCATGGAAATGGAAAGTGTAGGTTTCGATGACGATTCCTTGAAAAAGTGAAGGCTGACAAAAAGCAGGACTGATGTCATCAAGATGAATGTGGTTTGACGATTAGATAATCTTTTTTCCATGAAGTTGACTCTAAAGTCTTCAATCTTTGTTATAATTCTAACGTATGATTGAATGCAGAAACATAAATAAAGTTTTCAAGTCGGATATTCTTGAGGGGCCATATCAGGCCTTGGATGATGTCTCGTTTTCAATCGGTAAAGGTGAGACAATCGGATTTTTGGGCGCAAACGGTGCCGGAAAAACGACGATGATTAAAATAATTCTAGGATTTATCAGGCAATCTTCGGGAGAAGTATTCTTTGATTCTTCAATAATGGGTCAAACGAGAATGGATCAAATTGGAAAAATCGGTTATTTACCGGAAAGGCCTTATTTCTATCCCCATCTCAAAGGCAATGACTTTCTTAAACTTATGGGTAGTTTGTCAAAAGTAGAAAGTCATCTTCTAGAACAGAGAATAAGGAAATGGTCAGACAGACTAGGTATCGCCCACGCCTTGGAAAAGCCAATCAAGTCTTACTCCAAGGGAATGCTCCAGAGGATTGGGTTCGTCAGTACACTTTTACATGATCCGGAGATATTAATTATGGATGAACCACTGAGTGGCCTTGATCCCGTTGGACGAAAAGATTTCAAAGAGGTCATGCAGGAAGTTCATAATAGTGGGAAGACAATATTTTTCAGCTCGCACATTGTGGGAGATGTCGAAGAAGTATGTAGAAAAGTGGTTGTCCTTGAAAAAGGAAAGTTGGTTTATCAAGGATTGATTTCAGAATTAATCTCATCACAGTCTGATGCTAAAATCAGATTTGTAGTGAAGGGTGAACATACAAAAATTTTCGAGAGAACATCATCTCCATTGGGTGATATGACAACAAGTATTAGTGTCGACATTTCTGAAAAAGACCGATTTCTAAAAGATCTTATCAATAGCAATCATGAAATTGTTAGTATGACTCCTGATAATTTGAGTCTAGAGGAAGTAGTTTACAAGATTAGAAGTCATGGATGATTTGAGAATTGCCTGGGTGATAGGCAAATATACATTTATTGAATTATTGAAGAGTAGAGTTATCTATAACACTTTTTTCCTTGGTCTAGGTTTATTGGTCGTTTCTTATATAGCTGCTGAATTTACTTATGGTGTGCCTCAGAAAGTTGCTTTGGACTTTGGGCTTGGCGCACTTTCTCTTTCTGCTACCGGGATAGCCATTTTCCTGGGAGGAAGTCTCGTTCACAAGGAAATAGAAAGTCGGACAGTACAGATGGTTCTATCTCGTCCTGTTAAGAGGCATGTTTTCATGGTTGGGCGAGTGTTCGGAATGTCAGTTCTATTATCTATCAATGTTATAATCTTAGGAGTGATGACTACCGTAATGTACTTTGTTCTCGGTGGGGCGTTTGAAAAGTTAATACTTTGGTCAATACTCTTTTCATTGATGGAAGCTGTACTGATGCTGAATGTAGTCGTTTTGTTTAGCATGATTACCACGACTACTCTTTCGGTTATTTTTTCTCTGATAATTCTGATTCTCGGGCACAATATAAGTAATTCTTTGGAATTAACCGCTGTGAAAACCAACCCTGTTCTGGAAACTGTCATAAGAGTTTATTCCTATATATTTCCTGATCTTTCTCGCCTGAATATCAAGGATTATGTTTTATATGAAAACTCATTGGAGTTATTCTATCTTTTGAAAATGGGAACTTATGGATTGATTTATTCATCAATTTTGCTCTTTGTTTCATCGGTGCTTTTTACAAATAAGGATCTCGAATAAACATTTTGGTAATTCAAAGCATATTTTTCTTTCTGTTCGGCATGATTATAGGAAGTTTCATGAATGCCGTTATTTATCGTTTTCCAAGGGATATTTCTATTTCGAAGAGTCGATCACATTGTCCCAGTTGTGATAAATTGATTTTTTGGTACGAAAACATTCCTGTATTCAGCTATCTTTTTCTTAGAGGAAAGTGCTCGGGGTGTGGAACAAGAATTTCAATTCAGTACCCCATCGTTGAATTAGTTAGCGGTGTCGCTGCACTTCTTTTGATGCCAAAGATGTTGGATGGGTTGAGCATACTCAACTTTGTCTTTTACTTTTCTGTGTTTGAATGCTTTTTGGCACTCTTTGTTATAGATGTCAGACACAAACTTCTTCCAAATGCATTGAACATATACCTTGCTTTGATTTTTACAGCATTCGGACTTATGCAATTTCCCGTCGGTCATGTTGTATTTGGTGGAGCTATTGGATTACTTTTTCCATTGGGGTTCACTTATGCATTCTACTTATTACGTGGAAAAATTGGCCTTGGTGGTGGAGATATAAAACTTTGGGGAGCCTTAGGCTTGTACCTTGGAATCAAGGGGATAATCTTCAATATATTCTTTAGTTGCTTCTTGGGGTCGTTGATTGGCGTTCTTTGGATAGCAACAAAAAGGATCGATAAGAGCCAGGCCATTCCTTTTGGGCCATTCATTCTTATCATCAGCTTCATCCAGATCTTTTTCCCTGCTGAATTTCAGGCCTTAACACAACTCGTCGCAGGTTTCTAGCAAGCCTTCAGGGCCGCATTAATTACTTGTAATCAATAGGGGCATCCAGTTATAATTTAGTAATATGGACGTCTTTTAATGGAATTTAAGACGCCGTGGGTTAATTACCCAAAGGGGACCTGCACTGGACGCTAACAAAGTTATTGAAGACATTGTTGAGATGATCAAGGATACCTTGAAGTTAGGCTCGAACAAAGTCATCGGACTGGATATCGGTCTGAGCGCCGTTAAAGCTTGTCTTGTCGAAAGATCTGGAAAAAATAATTTTAAATTGACTCGTTATGCAAGTGTCACTCTTCCTGAAGCAGCTTTGATTGAAGATGAAATTCAAAAAGAAGAAGAGATCGTCGAGGCCATTCAAAAGGCCGTTGGCCGATTGAAGACCAAACTGACTAACGTCTGTATGGGATTGTCTGGTCCAAATACGGTAGCTAGAAAACTTCAGCTTGCAGGTGGAACCAATGAAGAAATTGAAGAGCAAGTATCATGGGAAGCAGAACAGTACCTTCCATTTGAAATTGAAGAATCTTCAATGGCATTTCATAACCTTGGTGAAAATGAAGGTGGCGGTGTTGATGTACTAGTCTGTGCTGCAAGAAAAGATATTCTTTTGAATTTCAGAGAACTTGTTGAAAACTCCGGATTCAAAGTCAAAATCGTTGATCTTAATGTTACGGCCATGATCAATGTTTTTGAGTTGGTTATGGGTAATAAGCTTGATGAACCGGATCAGTCATGGCTCTTGCTGGACCTCGGTGCTCAAAAAACAAGTTTCATTATCTATAAATCGAATAAAGTCCAATTCGTAAAAGAAATGAATATTGGTGGTGTTATGATCACCGAAGAAATTCAAAGACAAATGGGTGTCAATTACGAAGAAGCAGAAGATCTCAAGAACAATGGTGATGAGAACGGAAATCTTCCAGAAGAGATTCTAGAAATCATTGACGATGTAGTTGAGTCCTTCTTTTCAGAAATCAAAAAGACTATAGACTTTTATATTAGTTCTACATCAGATGAGTCGCTGGTCGGCTGTTTGCTGACAGGCGGAGGGGCATTGGTTCCAGGATTGATCGAAGGGCTTGAAGCCCTCCTCGGTGTTGATGTGACAATACTAAATCCTTTTGAAGCACTAGAATATGACGAGAAAGGTATCCACGAAGAGCAGATCAATGAAATCGCTTATCGCGGAGTTTGTGCCATCGGATTAGGCATGAGGGAATACAGATAAATGATTGAGATTAACTTACTCAATAAAAAGAAAGGAATTGAATTACCAGTGGTACTGGGGATTGACCTTAATCAGGTCAATTGGAAGTTCCTTGCGGTTGCATATGCAATTACATATACGCCTGATTGGTTTATGAAGCCTGAATTTGTGAAAGAAACCGAAGTCGTCGATCAAGAAATTCAGGTTCTTCAAAAAAGTCTTAGAAAATATAAAGCAGACCTTGGAAAAAACAGCAATGTTGAGGAACAACTTGAGGCCTTTAACCGTCAAGTTCAGAAACTTAAGAGAAGATCTTCACAGGTTGAAAAGATTATTCAAGATAAAACCAACCCAAGAAAACTACTTGAAAGAGTGGCTAGAGATATACCTGCTGATATGTGGTTTAAAGATCTTATTATAACCAGCACGAAGACAATTGAAATTAATGGAGCCTCTGAAAGTTATAAAAGTATTGGAGACTTCATAATTTCGGCTAACGACAGCCAATTTTTTGGGAAAAGTCTTATTTTGACAGGTTCAAATACCGTTACAGAAAAGATGCCAGATGGCTCAGAAAGAAGAGTTGAGCAGTTTAATATAAAAGGCAATGTAAGAGCATATGAGCCTTTTGGTGGTAACAGATAATGAACGGGTTGATTAAAAAGCTGCCATTATTAATCATCTTATATACTGCTTATACAGCGTATGACATGTTTGAAATTCATAAGCAGAAATTGCAGGAAGCAAAAGACAGAATTCCTGTACTTCAAAATCAAATTAATAAAGCCAAGCAAAAGAAAAAAGATCTCAAAAGATACTTCCAGGATATTGAAGAAGCCAAAAAGAACATTGAATTGGTGGCCCAAGAAGTCGAAAAAGTCCAAAGACAGCTACCTAGTGAAATCTCAGATGCTGAGAACCTACAGTTGGTAAAGGGAATTGCAGAAAGTCTGAATATCAAGAACGTCTTTTTGCAGCCGAAAGATGAGTTGGATAAAGGTTTTTATTACATTAAGAATTATGAGATGAAGGCAACAGGAACCTTCCTTCAGTTCTTGATCTTTTTTGAAAAAATTGCTGAAAACAAGCGACTATTGAACATTAGGGATGTTGAACTTAAGCAACTTGATTCCCCTCAAAGGGGTCGATTTCAGTTGATAAATTCGCGAATAATAATTCAGGCTTACCGCTTCAATCCGAATCACAAAGAAGACAGAGGTATTGAAGATATTGAGAAGCAGTTTAAGGAAGAAAAGCCACAACCAAGAAAAGGAAGAAAGAGGAAGGCAGATAAAGCATGAAGTTAGGACAAATCTTTGTATTAACATTCATTTTAATGTTTGCTGGAGCTGTTAACTCACAGGAGAGACAGTTTAATTTCTTTAAAAATCAGAAAACATTCATCAAAAACCCATTTGAGTTGAGAGATCCATTCAAGAGACCCAAGCAAAAGAGTGAGAAAAGAGTGACTAAGAAGTCAGGGAAGGGTGGAATGATGTCAAATGAACCGTCTCTGGATGGTGTTGAGCTCAATAGAATCAAAATTGTTGGAATTCTTCTTGGTGGTACAAGACGCGCAATTGCAAAGGTCTCAACTGGAGTTAGAAAGGGTGACGATGTAGAAGGGCTTTCAGAAGAAACCTACATTCTAAAAGAAGGTATGGTTCTTGGGAACAATCAGGCCGAAATCAGAGCAATACTTCCAGGTGGAGTTGTGTTGGTTGAGAAACTCACCAATGTTTATGATCAAGAAGAGTATCTTGAAACAATTTTGCCCCTACAGACTACAAATTAATAACTCGACTCAATTACTCAGTCTAAAATAAAAAATCTCCCAATTTCCTCTGTTGTGATATAATTTTAATGATTGTAAAGACTTGCTTTGAACCTTAGGGAAGAGGTTGTATGAAAAAAGGAATTTTTCGAAGTCTAATTAGTATACTTCTATTTGCCTCACTTTCATTAAAAGTGAATTCGGCAGAGCTGCTCTCCATGAACTTTCAGCAAATTGGAGAAGTCAGTCAGTTGGAACTGGTTTTTGACGATAATAATGTTGTTGCCAACAAGTTTCATGTCAATGAAGACAAACAAATCATTATTGACTTAAAAGGTGTAAAGGCGACAGAGAGAGCGTTGAGAGGGTTTGATACCTCTGAATTCAGTGGGTCTGTTGTTTTCGTTTCTGCTTATAAAAAGCCCGGGACTGGTGATGATCTAAGGGTAGCACTTCAGCTAAGAGACAACGTCAGATCAATCATAAAGAGAAAACCTGAAAGGCTTGTACTTGAGATTGAAAACAGATTTGGGGTTTTCACACAAAGAAAAGTCAGTAAGTTCAATTCATTTAATGACAAGATTACAGATGATGGTGGCTCACAAGGCGTAAAGGTTCCGAAGTCTGAAAATATTGAAGACGTTCTTGAAAACCTTACAATGAGTGGACGTAAAAAGTACGTTGGTAAAAAGATTTCATTCAACGTGAAGAATATTTCAGTTGAAGACGTTCTCAACTTGATTGCTGAATCATCTGGTTTCAATATCATTATTACTGAAGAGATTAAAAAACTTCCGCCACTTACTCTCAACCTGAATAATGTTCCGTGGGATCAGGCCCTCGACACAATTCTTGGGTTAAATAAATTGGTCGCAACAAAAAATGGTGTGATCTTGATGATTACAACATTGGAAAAAGCTACAGAAGATCAAAAGCTGGAAGCAGCTGCAAAAAAAGTAGTAGAAAAAGAAGAGCCTCTCGTTACTAAAGTTTTTCCTATCTCGTTTACAAAAACGGGAGACCTGACAAAAATTCTCACAGAGTATTCAACAAAAGATAGAGGAAGTATATCTTCTGATGAGAGAACCAACTCACTCATAGTCAAAGATACACCTGCAGTTATTGAAAAAATGAGAAAGATTGTGGAAGTTCTTGATACACAGACTCCACAAGTTATGATTGAAGCGAAGATTGTCGAAGTCAGTGAAAACTATTCAAAAGAGATTGGACTTAAAGAAGGGTTGACCTTCGGTTACGATCCAATTGGTGCCAATAACGCAAGTCCTGTTGAAGTCGGACAGGATCTTACTAATGGTAACGTTGGAGGACCAGGTTTTAGTTTCAGTACAGCACCAAATACAACTGGGCGTAATATATTTGGACTTGCCATTAAAAGATTTGGAAGGCTGACGGATCTCACATTTAATCTTCAACTTATGGAATCGGAATCAAAAGGTAAGATCATTGCCAGTCCAAAAGTTGTTACGGAGAACAAAAAGAAAGCAAAAATTGAAACTAGTGATAAAAGATTTTTCGTAGTTTCAACCACAGAAGGTGATACAACAACTACAGAAGTAAAAGAAGTTGAAGCAACCCTGACGCTAGAGGTTACTCCACAGGTTACTAATGAAGGTTCTATCAGTCTTGAAATCAATCTGATTAAAGAACAATTTGCAGCTCAGACTGACCCATCATTGCCACCACCAGAGCAAGGAAGAACGGTTGAGACGAATGTACTTGTAGATAATGGTTCAACTATCGTCATCGGTGGTATTTATAACTTTGAGAAAAGAGAAAACCATTCTGGTGTGCCATTCTTGAAAGACATACCTCTGATTGGATGGCTGTTTAGAACTGCATACAATCCTTCTACTGAGAAAAATGAACTTGTGATTTTTATCACTCCACGTATCGTTAATCAGGAAGAAGCAGGATTATTGGATAAAGGTTAATCGTGAAAGATGGGTTAACATCTCCAATTATTCAAAAGTATCAGAAGACTCTGGCCGAAAGTCCCGACTCAAGAGTCTTCGCCCCCTTGGCAGAGAGCTATAGAAGACTCGGATTATATGACAGGGCGTTTGATGTATTAAAAGAAGGTGTAAGAAGGAATCCTGATTATGTTTTGGGTTATCTTGTTTTGGCATCTTGTTATGCAGATAAAGATGAGCATCAGCTTGTCTATACAACACTAAGACCACTTGTTCATAACAATCGTGATAATTTGAGGCTTCAAAAACTGTTTGCGCAGTCTTGTCTCAAATTGAAACATATCGATGAAGCCCTCGAGACTTACAAATACCTTTTGTTCATCAATCCAAAAGATTCTGAAATCGCTCAAAAGGTGAAAGAATTGGATAATGTGAGTCCTATCCAAGAGACTTCGCAAAAAGTTGAAGCAGTTGAGGCTGAGCATTTTGATGTTGAAAAGCTAAAGGTTACACCAGAAGACAATCTTGATTCATGGGTTCAAAAAGACTTCAGTAAGTCAGCAAGTATAAAAGTTGATGAACTTGAAGAGTGGGAAGTCAAAAGACCTGATGAAGAAGCAATCATGGATGATGATATTGAACTTCATGATGCAGATGAAGAAAGAGAGTTCAAAGTTGAGTTGGTCGAAGATGAACCTAGAGATGTTATAGAACAGGAGCTCGAGGAAGGACCGGTTATTACTCATACCCTTGTTGATCTATACTGTGCACAGGGACACTTTTCCAAGGCAATCGAAATTTTGGAAAAAATTCTTGCCCTGAATCCAGATGATAAACTGACTCAGAAAAAACTCGAAGAAGTTAATGAAGTCTATGGACAAGAAGTTTCCTACTCTAGTTCAAGCGACAATGAAGATGTAGAAGAAGAAATCATTGAAGTAGAAATTAAAAATGATGAAGTAGTTGATCAGGTCATGGAAAGAAATATGGCCAAAGAAACCTTCTCTGCTGATACTGAGGGACGCGAAGATTTAATGAAATACTTCGATGCTAAGGTTGCAGAGCACAATGAGCTCTACCCTGAAGTTGAAGAAGAAGAGGAGCTTCACCTTGAAGAAGCTAAACCGGTTATTGAGCGAGTGTCGACTGTCGCTACAGGTCAAAATGACGTTCAACTAGTCGAAAAAAGAGATCGTTTAATGGCTTTTCTAGGGGCCGTCAAAATACGAGCAAAGCAAGCTAGAGAGCTTAAGTCTTAGCCTCCACTGTCTTTACATACCCTCCCTAAATTGTTAATTTGACGCACCACAATTTTTTGGAGATTCAAAGTGGCTACAAAACACTTTGCGGTCATCAATGGGCCCAATTTGAACTTATTGGGAACTCGTGAACCAGAGATTTATGGAAATAAAAATCTGGATGACATTGCAAAAGAAACGAAAGAAAAACTTAAAGGTCACGATGTTGAAATCGAATGGTTTCAATCCAACATCGAGGGCGAGCTTGTTGATAAGATTCAACAACTCTCTACCAAAAATCTTGCTGCACTTATTATAAATCCAGCAGCATATAGTCATACAAGTATTGCTATTCTTGATGCCTTGAAGATGGTGCCATTTCCGGTGGTGGAAGTTCACCTTTCGAATACACATCTTAGAGAAGAATTTAGAAGTACAAAAATTACGGCCAAGGCCAGTACCATTGTGATGGAAGGGCTTGGAAGTCACGCATATTATATGGGAATTATGTCCCAACTGCTTTAAGGGTTATTTATGATTGATACTACAGAATTGAAGAAAGGTTTGAACTTGGAAATTGAAGGTAAAGTCTACAAGATTATCAAATCTGATTTTACAAACCCGGGTAAAGGATCTGCTTTTTATAAGTGTAGATTGAAAAACCTGGAGACTGGTCAAGTGATTGAAAGGACTTTCAAATCAGGTGTTTCAACCAATGCAACGAGACCTGACCTCATCGATAGAGAAGTAGAGTATATGTATTCTGATCCAGATGGATTCAATTTCATGGATCAAAAAACATTTGAAACAATTCATATCGCCACTGACTATGTTGGTGAAGAAGCTGGGTACCTTCAAGAAGGAATCAAGCTTAATGTTCTTTATTACAATGGGAAACCAATCTCCATTGAACTTCCAAACTTTGTTGAACTTAGAGTAACTGAAACAGACCCGGGTCTGAAAGGTGATACTGCACAAGGTGGGAGTAAAAAAGCAATTATGGAAACCGGTCTTCAAATTAACGTTCCACTCTTCATAGAAGAAGGTGAAGTGTTGAAAATTGACACCAGAACCGGTGAATATATGGAAAGAGTAAAAAACTAATTCGAGGTTATTCTTATGAGCTTCAAAAAACTTGAAGAATTTATTCAATTGGCAAAAGATTCGGGAGTAAGTTCCCTTAAATTTGAAAGCAAAGACGAAAAGTATTCTGTCACTATCGGTGGCGGAGAAGTCGTTCATTCATACCCGGCGATGGCTGCACCAATGGCTCATCCTGTTGCCGCTGGAGCACCTGCTGGAGCTGCTCCGACGGGATCAAGCAGTGACGGTTTGGTTGAAATCACAAGCCCATTTGTTGGAACTTTTTACAGATCTTCATCTCCAGGCGCAGATGCGTATGCAAAACCAGGTGATAAAATTGCTCCTGGAAAAGTACTTTGTATCGTTGAGGCCATGAAGATCATGAACGAAATTGAAGCTGAAGTGAGTGGAGAGATCGTTGAAGTTTGTGTTGAAAACGAAACCTATGTTGAGTTTGGACAAGTTCTATTTAAAGTAAAACCTTAGAGGCAATCATGGGTTTCAAAAAAGTACTAATCGCCAATAGAGGTGAAATTGCAGTACGAATTCTCAGAACTTGTAGAGAGCTCGGAATTGAAACTGTAAGTATTCACTCTCAGGCCGATGAAAATTCATTACACGTTAAACTAGCTGATGAGTCTGTTTGTATTGGACCAGCAAAATCAGCGATGAGTTATCTTAATATTCCTTCGATATTATCTGCAGTGGAAATAACTGGTGCAGATGCAATTCACCCGGGATTTGGTTTCCTCTCTGAAAACAGAGAGTTCGCAAACCTTTGTCGGAAATGGGAAGTTGAATTCATTGGTCCTAATGTAGAGGCCATTGAAAAAATGGGTGACAAGATTTTCTCAAAGGAACTTGCTAAATCAGCGGGACTTCCTGTTCTAGAGCCAATCAAAGTCAACGAGATGAACAATGATGATATCAAAGCTGCAGTATTGGAAATGAGATTTCCAGTATTGATCAAAGCCTCTGCTGGAGGTGGTGGTCGTGGAATGCAGATGATTGATAATATGGATGATCTCATCCCAGCAATTGAAAGATTGAAAACAGAGGCCAAGGCCGGCTTTGGTGATGACACTCTCTTTATTGAAAAATACATTACGAATCCAAGACACGTTGAAGTACAGATTCTCGCTGATAAGCATGGAAATGTTGTTCACCTTGGAGAAAGAGATTGCACTATTCAAAGAAGATTTCAAAAAGTGATTGAAGAATCTCCTTGTCCGGTTTTATCACCAGAGAAGAGAGAGGAAATCTGTCAATCAGCGGTTGATCTTGCCCGCTTTGTTAATTATGACTCAGTTGGAACAGTTGAATATCTCTATGATCAGGATGAAGATAAATTCTATTTCATGGAAATGAATACAAGAATTCAAGTTGAACATCCCGTTTCTGAAGCAAGAACAGGAATTGACTTGATTGCTCAACAAATCAGATCAGCTGAGGGGGTTGAGCTTCCAATAAAACAAAAGGATATCCCTTTTATCGGTCATTCCATGGAATGTCGTATAAATGCTGAAGATCCTAAAACTTTTGCTCCAAGTCCTGGACTCATCAATCATTATCACCGACCGGCAGGGTTGGGTGTTCGTGTTGATGATTTCATCTATTCTGGATACTCAGTCTCACCTTTTTACGATTCGATGTTGGCAAAAATCATCGTAACTGGACAAGACAGAGATGAGTGTTTGGCCAGAATGTCCAGAGCACTAAAAGAGACGGTTATTGAAGGAATTAAAACAAATATTCCTCTCCATTTGGACATCATTTCGCACCCTGATTTCAGGGGCAACAATTACTCCACAAACTTTCTCGCCACCAAAATGAAGTAAAATTAAGTCAGGGTAAGTATTTAAAATAACGGGGAAATCCCGTTATTCCCTGACTCTTTTACTACTTGGGAGGAAGGACTTGGTTGATTACGAAAAAGCAATGGATCTGCTTTCTGAAAATAAGTTTTCAGAGGCTTTGGATGCTTTTGAAGAACTCAGAAAAAATGAAGATCCAATAATCAAAGAATCAGTTCTATTAAACTTGATAAAACTCAAAAAGATTCTCAACAAGAAAACAGCGGATGATAAAATTCATCTTGCTGAACTGATGATTCAAAAAAGAAAGTTCAAGGACGCCATCAGCCAACTTGAAAGTGTTGACGCTACTGAAAGATATTCAAAGAAAACACACCTCTACCTTTTGTACAAATCACATTCACGGTCAGGATTGATTCAAGAAGCATCAAAGCTTGGCAAAGAATATGTAAGAGAGCTGATGACTTTGAAAAAATATCATCTTCTTGAAAAATTTCTACCAGAGTATGTGACAGAAATAGGTGCTGCTAAAATCGCAAAAGAAATGGAGATTGAATCCAAGGTATGTCAAGGAAAGGTTGATGATCTGGAAGAAATGTTTCCAAACCTATTACAAGACTACTCAGAGGACAAACAAGTAGAGATTGATCTTATTACATTGGTCCAAGAAAGACTTAATGAGAGAGGTAAGTCATTCAGCAAAACTCCCATCTATAAAACAACAAGATTAATTACTGCATTTGGGAATGATCTTCCACAAGAAGGAAGTTGGGATAGAAAAAAACGAATCATCAATGAAGTATTTGATGGAGTGTTAAGCAATCCGAACTCACCAGTGTTTTACAGACTGTTGGTAAAATACGCCGTCGCCAGCAAAAGGAAAGAGCTTTGTTACAGCACCGTAGAATATATGTTGAAGAACAAGGAGAACCTAGGAATCAAGAGAGGCGAACAGAAGAGACTAGAGAAACTATCGGAAGAGATAATTACTTGGGCTGAAGATGAAGATAAAGAAGTGAACTATGAAGATCTTGATATGGGTACTGACTTGTTTAAAGAATACAACGATGGGAGCAATATCTTTCAGAAAATCAAAAAAATTGAAAGAGACATTGAGTTTTTAAGATCGACAAACAATGAAGAAGAAGTTCAAGTCCTGTTGGAAGAATTAAGAGAACTAGATGATGAGCACACCCTTGTTAAAGAATTGAATGAAGAAAAAACCAGGAACGAAGCCAGTAGAGTGCTAGGCAAGAAAAAATCATTGGAAACAGTGAAAGATGATTTGTTGGAACAAATTGAGAGGTTCTCACATCTGAGAGTAGAAGACGAGCAAGAGGGGAGAATTGATAGAACCATTGGAATCCAAGTTGAATTATTGGAAGAATCCATTTTTGATCGTAACAAAATGGATCTAGTTATTGCTCTAATGGAGATGGGTCTCTATTCTGCTGCGCTAAAGTGCCTTGAAAGAAACATTCCAGAGGATGAAAATATCGATCAGAAAATGAACTATCTAAGCTTAAAGATTCAGTTATTAAAAGAGTCTGGAAAAATACACGAAGCACTTGATGTCTGTCAGGAAACAATAGCCAATTATCCATTGAAGGATGATGAAAAAATAAATTTCGTCTATATGGAAGGAGAGTTGGCAAGACAAATGAAGAAAAACACGCAGGCCGTCGCT
Source organism: Bacteriovoracaceae bacterium (assembly GCA_041546685.1). Taxonomy (GTDB): domain Bacteria; phylum Bdellovibrionota; class Bacteriovoracia; order Bacteriovoracales; family Bacteriovoracaceae; genus M0603. The sequence continues at coordinate 22,686 of JBFEVX010000043.1, forward strand.
GCGTACAAATGGGTCGAAATGATCCATCCAGGATATAGATTGGTCAGACAAAGACTGAGGGAATTTGAGCAGAGTTAATAAGTTTTTAGTCTTATTCGTAATGATTATAAGTGGAATCATCTGGTCCACTTGGCAATTCATGCAATCTGAATTGTTTGCATCCTATGCAGCAGAAAAACTAACGACTTATATATCGAAGAGAACAAATTTAGCAGTAAACTTTGAGAGGATTGAATTTCAACTATATCCAATTGGTAGTGTCCTAAAAAGTGTTGAAGTCATGTCAGAAGAAAAAACAGGGATTAAGAATCTTTATGCTTCTGAAGTAGGTGTCTATTTCGATTTTCTCGATTTCTTTTCAAATAAGATTACCGTCAAAAAAATAAAAATTGTTTCAGCTGAAGCCACCTTCAGTGCACAACTGCAAAAGAGAGATAATTCAGGGAAAGACACAAAACAAGTACTTTCAGACATTAAAAAAGAAGTAAGAAAAATAGATCATGGAAAAATTAAAGAATGGGTCACAAAACATCTACCAATTGAGCTGGAATCACTAGAGTTTGTCGATTCCATCATCAGACTTGGAAAGGACAAATACGATATTTCACATGCTTCTGTGTCAATTTATAACAAGTTGACCGAATTGAGAGCGAAGGTCGAAAACGTTGACTTAGCTTTTTTGAAATTACCTAAGTTAGAAAAAGTTGATGCTGTAGAGGTTGATGTTCAAATAAGCGAAAATGATTTCAGATTAAAAACAGTCGAAATTGTCGAAGGTTTAAGTTCTTTCAAGGCAAAGGGAACGATAAAAAATGAGGATGTTTTTCCAATCGATATCGATTTTGAATTTGAAACTGGATTGGCAAGAATTGTTGAGTTGACGAATACTTATGAGTGGTTTTTAAAATCGAAAGGATTGGTCAACCTTAAGGGGAACCTGAAAAACAATCTAGAGCAACCACAGGGAGTGCTGTCTCTCGACGCTCAAGATCTGGTAAGTGATTATTTCAACATTCGCTCTGTTGCATCTGAAGCAAGTATTGACTTGGATAAAATGACAATTAGAAAACTAAGTGCCTTCCAGAGAAATGGATCTGCAGTTCTGATTGAGCCATTCGACTTAGTTTCAGTTCGAAATGGTAGTTTGTTGTTGAAAACAATTAAATTAAAACTCGAAAAGATACATACTAACGACGCCCTTTGGATATTGAGGGATGATTTACATGTCTTGAAAGGAGAACTTTCGGGAAAGGTTGATGTCCACTTCGTAAAGAATGATATTCAATTCATGCCAGAAAAGGGATTTAAGCTCGATCATTTTGAGCTCGTACAGCTGGATGATTCGAGTGACAAGATCTTGAAGAATAAAGGTTTCACGTTTAATAGAGGAAAGTTGACTCTAAAAAACATGAAAGATTTAGAGTTAGATGCAACGATCTCAATGGAAAAAACGAACATTACAGCTTCAGGAATGATTACTGAGGACAGATTAGATCTTGAGATCAAGGATGGATATGTAGATCTTGAAGAGCTTGGGCCAATAAGTGGAACAGTCTTAAAAGGTGCAGGTAGTGTCATCAGCAAGATTTATGGTCCATTTGATAATGTGATCTTTGATTTTTTTCCAGATGTTAGTGACTTTAGTGTAATCAATTTAAATCTGGGGAGACTGTCCGGACGAATAAGCCTTCATTTGAGAGAGCTTGATCTCTTTATTCGAAATGTAAACGCAAAATACAAGTCTACGATATATTCCGGAAACGGCTGGCTGAACTTTGATAAGAAAAATGGACTCGATTTGGATCTCAAGATTCAAAAGGGATTTTATTCAGATACTTTAGAAATGCTTTCACATCTGGTGTCCCAATTGGGATTCCCTCTTCCAAAAGCTGTGCTGGAATATCAAGCGAACGTGAAAGTGAAGGGACCGTTTGAAGAAAACAAACTAACGGTTAAAGGTAGAGTCGAAGGGAAAGAGTTAAACTTCTTTCTGGAAGATTTTAATTCTGTAAGCACTGACTTTTCATACTTTGGCACAGGATTTGAAATCAAGAATGTCAATCTTAGAAAGAATGCAGGACAGCTGAGAGGGTCTTTTTCTATGAACCTGCAAAATGACTATCTTGAGTATGATGCGACAGCGTCTGGAATGAAGCTATCAGACTTTAAACTGTTTAAAATGTTGAAGCTTGGAATTGATAGTGAACTTTTTGGTGAATTTTACGGCACAGGAACACCTAAAGATTTTTCCTCTCGGACTCATTTGAAGTCACTGAATGCAAGAATAGGTGAGAAGCGCGTGGGAGATTCTTTTTTCACTGTCTACAATAATGGACCTGATGTTTTTATGACGCTTAATCTTCTCAATGGTGAAGGGAACCTGGAATCGTTTGTTTACTTAAACAAGGACAAGAAGAAAAGCTCATACATTAAAGCTGTAATAAGCTCTGAAGACGTAAGAAGAGTTTTGGGAATTATTTCTGGTCACAATATTGATAATCCAGATGTGTCTGGAAATATGGACCTTCAATTCTATTCACAATTTGATTTTTACAACCCTTACGAAACAACAACTACGCTAAAAATTGATGATCTTTCATTTCGAAAAGGAAGCGATACTTATCGTTTGGTCAAGAATAAGGATCATGTATCAATTAAAAATGGAAAGATTGAATACTTTGATATCGAAGTTAGAGGTAGTGAGGGGTATTACAAATTAGATGGAACTGGTGAGCTGGCAAAGTCATTCACTGTTTCACAAGAGTTTCAGATGGGTGCACATTTTGCAGAATTATTGTCTGAAAAGGTAAGAGGTAGTTCTGGTGAAATCACCGCTAAGGCCAAATTGCTTGGAAAGAATAAAACGATGGAGAACTTCATGGAGCTTGAGGGCTCCAATATCGCCCTTAATCATGTGGATATTCCAGGTTCATTTATAGATACTAATTTCAAAGTTCTAATTGAGAACAACAATATCCTTATTCAAGAAGCCGTCTCTAATTATGGTAATGGGGTTCTGAAGCTCGAAGGAGCGATTGAAACCATGCTGCCTTATCCTCGTCTTGATCTCTATTGGGAGATCGATAATTCAAGGTTTCCACTTTTTTCAAAATCTAGTGTCGTTCTTAGCGGGAAAGGAAAAGTTTCAGGAGACAAGATTCCGTATACTCTTTATGGAGACGTAAGTATCTTTCATGGTGAAGTTATTGATTCCTTGGATCAGTTTCAATCTGAAGTTGGTATGAACACCGAGTATCAAAAGTTTATTCCTAAGAATATCGGTGTTGAAAGATTTAATTTAGTAGATCTCGATCTTGGTGTGAATATAGTACGACCAATAAAAGTATTTAATAGCTTGACAGAACTTTTCTTTGACGGAGAAATTCGTTTGTTTGGCGAGCCAAATGCACCAGAGATTGTAGGACAACTAAGAACTGTGTCAGGAAAAAGTAAATTCAAATTCAAGGGTTATGAGTTTAACCTTATTGAGGGTGAGATCTTATTTCCAAAAGGGAGAGCTAGGAATCGTCCAGATCTGAAATTTGCAGGAGTAACTGATATCAATAATTATAATGTGAAAGTAGAAGTCATTGGTCCGGCAGACAAAATCGCTATTGGCCTCTCTTCTACACCTCCTCTTAGTCAAGAGGACATCAAGTCTCTCTTGGCGATTGGCGTGACGACGGATGTATCTCGCGGACTGGATGATTCTCAACGACAATCAATGACTACGATTGGTGTGGGTAGTATGATTTTCGAACAATTTAAAATCAATCAGGAACTAAACTCATCTTTGGGGCTCAGGCTTTCAGTACTTCCAGAGATTACAGAGGATGAAACGAGTCTTTTGCAGGGTAAAAGTGGGGTTTCCGATACATCATCAACAAGAGTAAAATCCGCTACAAAGATTAAGGTGCAGAAAAAGATCTCTGATAAAGTCGACCTCTCGGTTTCTTCTACTGTTGGTGGTTCTGTTGAACAAAAGCAAGAAATGAATATAAATTTCCAAATTAATAAAAAGCTATCAGTTGAGGGAATTTATGAAGTTAAATCAAATGAAGAAAATGAAGCAGAATCCCCGGATTCAATAGGGATGGATTTAATATGGAAGGAATCATTCTAAGAATGATTTACATTGCTTTGATTCTGTTGGCTCCAGTAGTGGGGTTTTCCCAGTCTTTTGTCTTGGACGAAATTGTCATTGATTGTGAATATGCCGATGAATGCAAGGAGTTTAGTGACTTGTTCAATACATTGAAAGGTGAACAAGTCGATTCTGAGTTAATTAGAGAAAAATCCAGATTTGCTCTTAAAGATCCTCAAATCGAATCATTAGAATATAGAATTTATAATCGTGAAATTGAGAAAAAATCCTTGTTAATTGTTCAAATAAAACTAAAGAAAAGAATTAGCAGGATTACTCATCAGAGTCAGGGAGAAGTTCCTTTTGACCTAATCCTGCCTTATCTCTCATTGAAAGAGGGGGGGGTTCTGGATGAGTCCAAGTTACCGGATATGGAGGCGACGATCAAAGACAAGCTCGTCGAAAAAGGATATCGCGGAGTAAGTGTAGGGCATGAAATTGTTGGAGATGACTATTTTGTGGGTCTCAAATTCAATATCGAATATAAAGATGTTGTGAAAGTTGGTGAAATCAATATTCAAACTGATTATGAAAATAGGTTAACTGATATTTATCGTAGTTTTAGAAAATTCAAAGATAAGGTTTGGGACAAAGTTGACACCAAGTTCTTTGTAGATCGATTAACTTAGAACTTTTTTAGAGAAGTCTTTTACTTTATTAGAATGCAAATGTATGTTGAAGATATTGATCAGC